>NZ_JBMDXG010000001.1:0-4570 GCF_048594985.1 Sphingomonas sp.
GGCCTCGGCCTCGGCCGCGTCGCGCTCGCCCGCTTCCATCAGCCGGATGACATGGCCCGCGCGCGCGCGCCGCAGCCGGGCGCGCAAGGCCGTCTTTTCAGGGGAGGGTGGTGGAACCGCCATGGCCGTTTCCTGGAATATCCTCTGACGCCGTAAACGTCAGGTGGGGGCCATGGAGATCGGGCCGGAACCCGTCCAGGGACAGCTCCCATGGAAGATGAATCGCCTCAGGGATAATCGCTACAAGTCGTACCGGGCAGTCCCACCGCTTCCCATTTAGGAAGCGGCGTCGCCATGCTCAAGGCCCTGAATCAGGGCTTCGATCCGCCGGGTAAGCGTATCGAGCGCGCGCACGGCGGCCTCGCGTTCGGGATCGGGCGCGCCGGCGCGAAGCTCGCTCAGCTCGTCCGCGAGAAGCAATGCGGCGAGCAGGAGCTGGCGCGGCTCGTTGGCGTTTCCCACCGCGCGCGCGGCATCACCGGCCTTGGCGTCGACCATGGCGGCGAGCATCTCCAGCCGCGGCTCTTCCCCGTCGCGGCAGGCCAGTTCATACCGACGGCCGCCGACATTGAGCGTTACATACGCCATCAGGCGTTATCCTCGCCGTCGATCAGCCGGTCGAGCGAGTCGATCGTCTCCTGCACCTGAGCCCGAAGCGCGGCGTGGCGACGCTCCAGCATGGCATAGGCCTCCGACAATTCGGATCGTATCGAGGCACGGCGGGTCACGACCTTCTCGAGCCGCGCGACCGCGCTCTCGGCCCGCGCGAGGGCGGTGGTCAGCATATCGTCCGACATGATCGGGGCCTTAGCACCGTGTCACGTCCCCGCAACCCGGGCGCGGTTGACGCTCGCCCGCCCACGCGACAAAGGGACCTCGCCGAGCGATGGCATGGCACGAATAGGAGCGACGACATGGCGGTACGGGTTGCGATCAACGGCTTTGGACGGATCGGCCGGCTGGTCGCACGTGCGATCCTGTCGCGTCCCGACTGCGGGCTCGATCTCGTCGCGATCAACGATCTGGGCGATGCCAAGTCGAACGCGCTGCTGTTCAAGCGCGACAGCGTTCACGGCACCTGGCCGGGCGACGTGCATGCCGAGGGCAACGAGCTGGTCGTCGATGGCAAGCGGATCAAGGTCACAGCCGAGCGTGATCCCGCCAAGTTGCCGCATGCGGCCGACGGCGTCGAGATCGCACTGGAGTGCACCGGCTTCTTCACCGATCGCGAGAGCGCCGGAAAGCATCTGGAGGCCGGCGCAAAGAAGGTGATCGTGTCCGCGCCCGCCAAGGGCGTCGATCTGACGGTGGTCTTCGGCGTCAATCATGACAAGCTGACCGCCGATCACACGATCATCTCGAACGCGTCGTGCACCACCAACTGCCTCGCGCCGGTGGCCAAGGTGCTGAACGACGCGATCGGGATCGAGCGTGGCTTGATGACCACGATCCACAGCTACACCAACGATCAGCGCATCCTCGATCAGATCCACAAGGATATGCGCCGCGCGCGTGCGGCCGCGATGTCGATGATCCCGACCACCACGGGCGCGGCCCGCGCGGTGGGTGAGGTGCTGCCCGAGCTGAAGGGTCGGCTCGACGGATCGTCGATCCGCGTTCCCACGCCCAACGTCTCGGTCGTCGACCTCATCTTCCAGCCGAAGCGCGACACTACGGTCGACGAGGTGAATGGCCTGCTGAAGGCGGCGGCGGAGAGCGGCCCGCTCAAGGGCATCCTGCAATATGTGTCCGACCCGCTCGTCTCGTGCGACTTCAACGGAGATCCGCATTCCTCGTCGGTCGACAGCCTCGAAACGGCGGTGATGGAAGGCAAGCTCGTCCGCGTGCTGAGCTGGTACGACAATGAATGGGGCTTTTCGAACCGCATGGTCGATACCGCCGGCGCGGTCGCCAAATTTCTCTAAGCGGCGGTGGGGCGTCTTCGCGGCATCGCCCGCCATGCGCGACCGCGCGGGCCGATGGAGACGCTCGATCGCAGCGAGGTGACCGTGGAGGAGGGCGTGAAGGGCGATTTTCGCGGCGCGCTCAAGCCCGGTCGCAATAAGCGGCAGGTCACCGTCATGGCGGTGGAAGACTGGCGCGAGGCGCTGGCCGATCTCGGCGCTCATGTCGAATGGGAGCAGCGGCGCGTCAACCTGCTGGTCGAAGGGCTGGCGCTCGAGCAGACGAAGGGCGCATATCTCTGCTTCGCGTCCGGTCTGACGCTCGAAATTACCGGCGAATGCGATCCCTGCAGCCGGATGGAGGAGGTCGCGCCCGGACTGAAGGCCGCGTTGCTGCCGCATTGGCGCGGGGGCGTGACCACGCGTGTGATCGAAAGCGGCCCGATTTGTCTGGGCGATGACGTGAGGATCGAACCGTGACCAACTTCAAGACACTCGACGACATGGGCGACGTGCGCGGCAAGCGCGTGCTGGTGCGCGAAGACCTCAACGTGCCGATGGACGGCGCGCGGGTGACCGACGATACCCGCCTGCGTGCCGCCGCGCCGACCCTGTCCGAACTGTCGGACAAGGGCGCGATCGTGCTGGTCCTCGCCCACTTCGGCCGGCCGAAGGGGCAGCCCAATCCCGACATGAGCCTGGCCCTCGTCACCCAGCCGCTGGCGCAGGTATTGGGCCGCGAGGTGCGATTCATCGACTGGGAAGGCGATGCGGACGCGGTCGCCACGCTCCAGCCCGGCGACATCGCGGTGCTGGAAAATACGCGCTTCTTCGGCGGCGAGGAGAAGAATGATCCCAAGGTGGTCGATCGCTTTGCCGCGCTGGGTGACCTGTACGTCAACGACGCCTTTTCGGCCGCGCACCGCGCGCACGCCTCGACCGAGGGCCTGGCGCATGTCCTGCCGGCCTTTGCCGGCCGCTCGATGCAGGCCGAGCTCGGGGCGCTCGAAAAGGCGCTCGGCAAGCCCGAGCATCCGGTCGCGGCGGTCGTCGGCGGCGCCAAGGTGTCGACCAAGCTCGACGTGCTGCGCCAGATGGTCGCCAAGGTCGATCACCTGATCATCGGCGGCGGCATGGCCAATACCTTCCTCGCGGCGCGCGGCGTCGATGTGGGCAAGTCGCTGTGCGAGCATGATCTGACGGACACCGCGCTCGCCATCCTCGAAGCGGCGGATCGCGCGGACTGCACCGTCCACCTGCCGTACGATGTGGTGGTGGCGAAGGAGTTTCGCGCCAACCCGCCGACGCGGACGGTCAACGTCCACGAGGTCGCGGCGGACGAGATGATTCTCGACGTCGGGCCGGCGGCGGTCGAGGCGCTGGCGGATGCGCTCAAGACCTGCCGCACGCTCGTCTGGAACGGCCCGCTCGGCGCGTTCGAGACGCCACCGTTCGATACCGCCACCGTCGCGCTGGCCAAGACGGCCGCCGCGCTGACCCAGTCGGGCAGCCTCGTCTCGGTCGCGGGCGGGGGCGACACCGTCGCCGCGCTCAATCAGGCGGGCGTGGCCGACAGCTTCACCTTCGTCTCGACCGCAGGCGGCGCGTTCCTCGAATGGATGGAGGGCAAGGAGCTACCGGGCGTGGCGGCGCTGACCCGGTAGCTCCCCGGACCGGAGAACAGCGATGGCGAGCGGCGCGACGGGGAATGGCATGGCAGGTGTCGAAGTGCGCGGCCTGTTCGCCAGCCCCGTACTGGCCGAGGTCTGGCCTGGCGCGCGCCTTCACAATGCGGCGCTCCGGTCGGCGATCGCCGCGCGGCAGGCGGCGACGCCGGGCGTCGCCAAGTCCAACGTGCTAGGCTGGCAGTCCGACATCGACATGCTGCGGTGGGGCGGGGGGGCAGCGCGCGCTTTGGCCGACCATGTGCTCGCGCGCTGCGACGACATCAGCGTGGACCTGCGCGGCGAGCGCCTTGCCAACTGGTATCCGGAGATGTGGGCCAACGTCTCCACCGCGCGGGCCTCCAACCAGACGCACGCCCATCCGGGCTCCTTCTGGTCGGCGGTCTATTATGTCGACGACGGATATGCCGGGTCGGCGGATAAGGCGCTTGGAGGTGAGCTCACCTTTCTCGACCCCCGTTTTCCGATGGTGCGCCTCCGCACGCCCGATCTCAGGGCGACGGGCGCGGACGGCGTGCCCGAGCATCACGAGGTCTGGTTCCGCCCCCGATTGGGGATGCTGGTGATGTTTCCATCCTGGCTGCAGCATGCGGTGCGCCCCTATCAGGGCCAAGGGCGGCGTATCTCGATCGCGATCAACGTTTCCCTCACGCGGCTGGCGGCGCTGCCGTGACCCGCCCCTACGTCCTCAACCGTTTTTTCGAGACGACGCTGATCGTCGCTCCCGCGCCGTCTCTCGGGGATACCGCGATAGAGGCATTGGCGGTGGGCGATTCCTTGCGTCAGGACGAGACCGTGCGCGCTCTAGCCCGGTTCGGTGTCGGGCTGGCAGAGACGCATACACGCGATATCGGGCAGCCTGCGCAGTCCCGCTATCGTTGGGAATGGAGTGCGGCGGTCGAGCAGGCCGGCGGGCACGATGCGCCCGGGGCATTCTGGTCATTGCTCTGTGCGGCGTCCGACGTGCCGGTGACATTCGTG
>NZ_JBMDXG010000010.1:0-38301 GCF_048594985.1 Sphingomonas sp.
CGCGCGGTGGCGGATACCCCATTGCGCTCGCCGGCTCATTCCTCCTCCGCCCGCTCGGGCTTGCCCGCCAGCCGCCGCGCGAACTGCGCCTCGACCGCGCGGGCGACGCCGGTCGCGATCTTCTGGCGATAGGCGGCCGACTGCAGCAAAGCGAGATCGTCGGCATTGTTGATGTAACCGGTTTCCAGCAGCACCGACGGCACGTCGGGCGCCTTCAGCACCATCAGCCCGGCATATTTATGGAAGTCGCTCTTCAGCCCGATCAGCGGCGCCAGCTCGCGCTGGAGCAGCCCGGTGAAGCGCGACGCGCCGTTGAGCGTCTGGCGCCGGGCGAGGTCGATCAGGATCGAGGAGACGTCGTCCGATTCGGTCGACAGATCGATGCCGTTGATCACGTCCACCTTGTTCTCGCGCGCGGCCAGCGCTGCCGCGACGCGGTCGGACGATGTCTCCGACAGCGTATAGATGCTGGCGCCGCGCGCGCCGGGGTTGGGCGCGCTATCGCAATGGATCGAAATGAACAGGTCCGCGCGCAGGGCACGGGCGATCTCCCGCCGCTCGCTGAGCGCGAGGAAGCGGTCGTCCGCACGGGTCAGCGCCACGCGAACGCGCCCGCTTTCCCGGATTGCGTCACGTACCGCGCGTGCGATTGCCAGCGCGATATCCTTTTCGTCCGCGCTTCCATCGGCCGACGAGGAACCCGGATCATGCCCGCCATGCCCGGCGTCGATCACGACCAGCGGCACGTTGCGGTCCTTGGGTCCTTCCACCGGCGGCAGGCGGAGGCGCGACGGCCGGGCGGGCAGGGCGGCGGTGGCGCGATTGGGCGGCGCGGCATCGGCCATCGCCCCAAGCGGCAGGCAGGCCAGGATCAGCAAGACGCGCACGCGCCACCCCTAGCAGAGCCGCGAATCGCTGGGAATCCCGCGCCTGTTGCCGCCGCCCGGGCCAGGTGTTAGGGAGAACCGGTCCGTCCGGCGCTTACCATGTTCCGGCCGGATTACCGCCGGTCCGCCCGTCGCGACCGGCCGAACAGGTTGAAGCCGCATGCATCATCTTTCCCCAAGCCCGCGTCGTGCCGATCCGGCAACGATCGCGTGGGCGTGGGGCTTTTCCGGGCGCGATCGTCGCCCGGGTGATGCGGTGGCAGAGGCGATTTTTTGCATCCTCGGCGACTTGGGGCTCCGCTTCGCGGCGCACGCCCCCTCGCCCTATCGCGCCCGTCGCCCTGTTGCGGCGACCCGGGACGCGCGGAGATATATGAATGTCCATGCGCATGTTGATCGATGCGCGCCACCGGGAAGAAACCCGGGTGGCGGTGATCAAGGGCAACCGCATCGAAGAATTTGATTTCGAATCCGAAGAGCATAAGCAGCTCAAGGGCAATATTTACCTAGCCAAGGTTACGCGGGTCGAGCCGTCGCTTCAGGCGGCGTTCGTCGATTACGGCGGCAACCGCCACGGCTTCCTCGCCTTCTCCGAAATCCATCCCGATTATTATCAGATCCCGAAGGAGGACCGCGAGGCCCTGCTGCGCGAGGAAGCGGAGCATGCGGCCGAGGAAGAGGCGCTGCGCGCCCGCGAGGAAGAAGACGAGGACGGCGATGTCGACGCGATCGAGCGTCTCGACGACGACGGCGCGAACGAGCCGCTGGACGCTGCCGAGGATTATGTCGGCGACGACGACGAGGCGCTGGCGCCGAAGCCGACCAGCACGGGCGGCGGCGACGACGGTGGGGTCGAATCGCTCCGCCAGAAGCGGATGAATCTGCGTCGCCGCTACAAGATCCAGGACGTGATCCGGCGGCGGCAGGTGTTGCTGGTCCAGGTCGTCAAGGAAGAGCGCGGCAACAAGGGCGCCGCGCTGACGACCTATCTCAGCCTTGCCGGGCGCTATTGCGTGCTGATGCCCAACACCAGCCACGGCGGCGGCATCTCACGCAAGATCTCGAACGCGGCCGACCGCAAGCGGCTCAAGTCGATCCTCGCCGAGCTCAATCTCCCGCGTACGATGGGCTGCATCGTCCGCACCGCCGGCCTCCAGCGCAGCAAGGCGGAGATCCGGCGCGATTTCGATTATCTCGCCCGTTTGTGGGACGAGATTCGCGAACGGACGCTGACCTCGTCGGCGCCGGCCGAAATCTATCGCGACAGCGACCTCATCAAGCGCGCGATCCGTGACATCTACAACAAGGATATCGACGAGATCCTGGTCGAGGGCGAGGACGGTTACCGCGCCGCGCGCAGCTTCATGAAGCTGCTGATGCCGACGCACGCCAAGCGCATCCAGCCTTATTCGGACGCGATCCCGCTCTTCCAGCGCTACGGCGTCGAAGATCAGCTGTCGGCGATGTACCAGCCGGTCGTGCAGCTCAAGTCGGGCGGCTATATCGTCATCAACCCGACCGAGGCGCTGGTGTCGATCGACATCAACTCCGGCCGCTCGACGCGCGAGCATAATATCGAGCAGACCGCGACCGCGACCAACCTCGAAGCCGCGCAGGAAATCGCGCGTCAGCTCCGCCTGCGCGATATGGCGGGCCTGATCGTCATCGACTTCATCGACATGGAAAACGGATCGAACATCCGGAAGGTCGAGAAGGCGATCAAGGAGGCGCTCAAGAACGATCGCGCGCGCATCCAGGTCGGCCGCATCTCCAGCTTCGGCCTGTTCGAAATGAGCCGTCAGCGCCTGCGCACCGGCGTGCTCGAGGCGTCGACCCGCATCTGTCCGCATTGCGAGGGGTCGGGCTTCGTCCGCACCGCTTCGTCCTCGGGGCTTCAGGCATTGCGCCTGCTCGAGGAGGAAGCCGCGCGCGGGCGCGGATCGCGTCTCAGCCTGCACGCCAGCCAAGATGCGGCGCTCTACGTCCTCAACCGCAAGCGCGCCGAGCTTGCGGACATCGAGGATCGCTATGGCGTCATGATCGAGGTGCGGACCGACGGGACGCTCGAAGGCGCGCGTATGACGGTCGAGGCGTCCGGCCCGCCACCCAGCCATGCGCCACGCCTGCCGCAGCAGATCGTTGCGGAGCCTGACGACGACCTTCCTGAAGAAGAGTTTGACGAGGAGGAGGTCTCCGCGACCGAACAGGAGGAGCGGGGCGAATCGCGCGACGGGGAGGGGGGTCGCCGTCGTCGCCGCCGCCGTCGGCGCGGTGGTCGCCGCGACGAGGAAGGCCGTCAGGAAGGCGCGCCCGAGGCAGGCGAGGAGCCTGTGGGCGATGAACCCGCCGAGGAAAACGAGCCCCTCGACACCGAGGGGCCCGAGGCCGAGGAGGGTGAGGAAGAGCGTGGTCGCCGGGGCCGTCGCGGTCGTCGGGGCGGTCGTCGCCGGAAGCGCAACGGCCTGACCGGCGAGGATATTCTGCCCGAGGCAGAGGTCGACGGAGCTGAGCTCGCGGAGGCATTGCCGGTCGAGCTCCCGGTCGAGTCCGCTCCCGAGGCGGTCGAGGTCGCTCCCGAGCCCGAGGCCGAGGAAAAGCCTGCGCCGCGTCGCCGCGGCCGGCCGCGCAAGAGCGTGGAGGCGGCTGCGCCCGTCGAGACGGTTGAGCCCGCGCCCGAACCCCCCGCACCTGAAGTCGAGGCAGGCGAGAGCGCGCCGCCGAAGCGTCCGCGCCGGTCGCGCAAGGCGGCGGCCGCCACCGATCCGGTCGAGCCAGCGGGCGACATTCCGGCGGAAGCGGGGACCGCGCCGGTCGCGGCCGAGCCCGCGCCCAAGCGCACCCGCCGCCGGCGGGTCACCGAAGTGCCGGTCGAGGCCGACGCGAGCCCGGTGGTCGAGCCCACCGCGAGCAATGAAGAGCCGGCACCGGTTGCGGCCGAGCCCGACGCTGCGCCGACGGGCGAGGCGGAGGCTTCCGCCGAATCGCCGCGCCGCGGTTGGTGGCAGCGCACCTTCGGCGCCTGATCGTGGATACCCCGCCGTCAGCGATGGCGGCGGGGGTCTGCCTTCAGCCGGGGTTCAGTGCCGACCCGGCAGCGCTGTTGGGCGTCCGATGATTCGCCTGTTCCGCCTCGTTTGCGCCGTCCTCGTTTCGACGGTCCTCGCCGTCCACCCGGCGGTGGCGCAGTCGATCCTGCGCGATGCGGAAACCGAAGCGTTCATGCACGATATCGCGGCGCCGCTCGCCGCTTCGGCGGGCCTGGGGCCGGGCGCGCTCAAAATCTATCTGATCAACGATCCGTCGATCAACGCGTTCGTCGCGATCGGGCAGAACATCTATTTCCATTCGGGCACGCTGCAGCGGGCCGACAACGTCGCCGAGATCGAAGGCGTGATCGCGCACGAGCTCGGCCATATCGAGACGGGCGGCGCCGTGCTCACCTCGCAGGCGGGGGTGGAGAGCGCGACGCGTATTTCGCTTCTGTCGCTGTTGCTGGGCGCCGCCGCGCTCGCGGCGGGCGCGGGCGACGCCGGCATCGCGGCGCTCATGGCGGGGCAAACCGCGGCGCAGGGCAAGTTTCTGTCCTTCAGCCGCGCGGCGGAGGGCGGTGCCGACGCGGCGGCGGTACGCCACCTCAACGACGCGCATCTGTCGGGCAAGGGCATGATCAGCTTCTTCGGCAAGCTGCGGCAGGAGGAGTATCGCCTGACGCCCAGCTATACCTCGGTCGATCCGTTCGGGCAGAGCCACCCGATGACGTCCGACCGTCAGGCCGCGCTCCAGGCCGATCTCGAACGATCCCCCTGGTGGAACACGCCGATCGAGCCCGCCAAGCAGGCGCGCTTCCTGCGGATCAAGGCCAAGCTGATCGGCTATCTCGAAGAGCCGCGCATCGTCCTCAACCGCTATCCCGAGAAGGATCAGAGCGTCCCCGCGCATTATGCCCGCGCTTACGCCTGGCACCGGGGCGGCTTTCCCGAAAAGGCCCGTGCCGAGGTCGACAGCCTGCTCGCCACCGATCCGCACGACCCCTATTTCCTCGAGCTCAAGGGCCAGATCCTGCTCGAAGGGGGCAAGCCGGCGGAAGCCATCCCGCCGCTGCGCGAGGCGGTGGCGCGGTCGCGCAACACCCCGCTCATCGCCTCTCTGCTCGGCGACGCGCTGATCGCGAGCGAGGATCGCGACAATTTCAAGGAAGCCGAGCAGGTGCTGAAGGTCGCGGTCCAGCGCGATCCGGAAAATCCGCAGGCCTGGTATAATCTCGGGTTGATCTACACCCGGCTGGGCGATGAGCCGCGCGCGCGGCTCGCCAGCGCGGAACGCTATGCGATGCAGGGCAATCCGCAGGGCGCGATGGTCAATGCCGAACTGGCCATGCGTGGCATCCCCAGCGGCACGCCCGATTATATTCGCGCGCTGGATCTTGCGCTCACGATGCGCGACGCGGCCGACCGCGCGCGCAAGCGGCGCTGAGAGGAGGACAGGTGAGGCGGACGACGATCGGAATGGTGGTGACCGGCCTTGCCGGGCTGGGAATCGGTTTCGCCGGAGCCCAGGCCGCCGCGGATCGCCCCGATCGCGCCGCGATCGAGCAGATCGTGCGCGACTATATCCTGGCGCATCCCGAGATCATTCCCGAGGCCATGGAGCGGCTGCAGGCGCAGGCGGCCACCTCCGCGATCAGGGCCGAGCGCAAGGCGCTCGAAGCCCCCTTTGCCGGCGCCTGGGCGGGAAATCCGGCGGGCAATGTCACGCTCGTCATGTTCAGCGATTATAGCTGCGGCTATTGCCGCGTCAGCGCGCCCGATATCGAGCGGCTGTTGCGCGAGGATCCGCAGCTCAAGGTTGTGTGGCGCGAAATTCCCGTACTCGGCCCGCAGAGCGAGGTCGCGGCGCGGCAGGCGCTCGCCGTGGCCCGGCAGGGGCGCTATCCGGCCTTCCATCGCGCCTTGTTCGCCGGCGGCCGCCCGGATGCGCGCGCGCTGTCCGCCGCCGCCCGTACGGCGGGCGCGGACGAAGCAAGCATCAAGGCAGAAGCCGAAGGACCCGAGGTTACGCGCGAGATCGAGGCGAATCTGGCGCTTGCCCGGCGGCTGGGCATCGGTGGCACACCCGCTTTCGTGATCGGCGACACGCTGCTCGCGGGGGCGGTGGGCCACGACGCGCTGGCCGACGCGATCAAGCAGGCGCGCGCGCCGCGCGGATAGCCTTTACCCCGATTTAACCAGACTCCCGCATAGGTCGCCGTTCAGCGAAGCGGAGTCTTTATCATGACAGCAGGCAAGGGTCTTCCCGATCCGGTACGGCGCGCGCTCGCCGCCTGCCGCCATCATTATATCGCGGCGGCGGTGCTGAGCGGGCTCGCCAACCTGCTGTGTCTCACGCCCACCATCTTCATGCTCCAGGTCTATGATCGGGTCGTGCCCACAGCCGGCCTCGCGACGCTTGCGCTACTGGCGATGATCGCTCTCGCGGCCTATGCCACGTTGGGCGCGTTCGAATGGCTGCGCAGCCGCCTGCTGCTGAAGGCGGGCGTGCGGCTCGACCGCGTGCTCGCCGAACCCGTGCTCGCCGCCGTGCTCAGCCGTCCGCAGGTCAGCCGCGTCGAGCGCGCTGAGGCGCTGCGCCAGCTCGACACGTTCCGTCAGGCGATGGCGGGCCCCGTCATGACCACCGCCTTCGACGCGCCGTGGGCGCCGATCTACGTGCTGGCAGCCTTCCTGCTTCATCCATGGCTCGGCGTCGTCACCCTCGTGGCCGGTGGTCTGCTGATGCTGCTCGTGCTCGATAATGAGCGCGCGACCCACGCACCTCTCGCCGCCGCATCGGCCGCCGCGAGCGTAGCCTATAACCGCCAGGGCCATATCGCGGCGCACGCCGGAGACGTGCGCGCGCTGGGCATGCGCCGCGCGCTGACCGCCGCAATCCTCGCCGATCGGACGCGCGCGTCCACGCTTCAGCTCCAGGCGGCGTTCGCCGGCGGCCGGCACACCAGCCTGATGCGGATCATCCGGCTGGCGATGCAGTCGACCGGCCTCGCGGTCGGCGCCTGGCTGGCGATCGACGGCAAGATTTCGGGCGGCGCGATCTTTGCATCGACCCTCCTCATCTCGCGCGCGCTCGCGCCGATCGAGCAGCTTACCCAATCGTGGACCACCGTGACCCGCGCTCGCGAAGCGCGCCGCCACCTCAACCTGCTGCTTACCGACGACCGGAGCGTGCAGCCCGACACCGTCCTGCCCGAGCCGAAGGGGCGGATCTCGCTCGAGGCGCTCGCGGTCGCGCCGGTCGGCGCCGCCCAGCCGGTCATCGAAGGCGCCACGCTCACGATCGAACCGGGCGAGGTGATCGGCATTGCCGGCCTGTCGGGTGCGGGCAAGTCGACCCTGCTCGCGACGATGGCCGGCGCACTGCCCCAGATCTCAGGCACGGTGAGGATCGACGGCGCGGCGCTGGAGGCGTGGGATCCCGAGCGGCTGGCCCCGCATATCGGCTATCTGCCGCAGGGATTCACGCTCTTCGCGGGCAGCGTGAAGGAAAATATCGCCCGTTTCGAAGCCGCGCTCGGCCGCGATCCGGCGGCGATCGACAGCGGCGTCATCGCGGCGGCACGGCTGGTCGGCGCGCATGAGATGATCCTGCGCCTGCCGCAGGGCTATGATACTTTGCTCGGCGATGGCGGCGGCGGGCTTTCGGCCGGCCAAGCCCAGCGCGTGGCCCTCGCACGGGCCGTCTATGGCGCGCCGCGTATCGTCCTGCTCGACGAGCCTTATTCGCATCTCGACACGGATGGGCAGGCGGCGTTGCTCGATGCCATTCGCCAGCTCAAGGAGGCCGGCACGACGGTCGTCCTGACCGCGCATCAGGCCGATATGCTCGCCGCCGCCGACAAGATCATGCTGCTCGGGCAGGGGCGCGTCGCCCGCTTCGGCGCGATCACCCTGCGGGCTCCCACCCTTCAATCCGTCGAGGAGAAGCGCGCATGAGCGACGCCGTCCTTCCCAGCCTTCACTCCGGCCTGACTGTCCCGCTTCCGGAAAATCCCCGCAGCGAAATCCGGACCGCCGCCATCGTGGGCGGTGTCTTTTTCCTGGGGCTGGTCGGGTGGGGCAGCCTCGCTCATCTCGACGCGGCCGCCTATGCGGGCGGCGCGGTCAAGGTGACCGGCGACGTCCAGACCGTCCAGACCGCCGACGGTGGTGTCATTTCGGCCGTGCATGTCCGCGAGGGCCAGCAGGTGCGCGAGGGGCAGGTTCTGATCGAGTTCGCCTCGACCGAGGCGCTGGCGCAGGAACGCTCGCTCGCGACCCGCGTGATCGCGCTGGAGGCCGATATCGCGCGGCTTACGGCGCAGCTCGCCGGCGCCCCCCGGGTCGAAGATCCGGCCAGCTTCGCCTCGCTGTCGCCTCGCGACCGTGCCGAGGCCGAGCGCGCCATGACCGTCGCACGCGGACAGTTCGCGGTCTGGCAGAGCGCGCGTGGATCGGAACAGCGCCTGCTCGGCGAGAAGATGGCGCAGGTCGGCAACCAGCTCGGCGGCTATGCCGCCCGGCAGAGCTCGAACGCCGAACAGCAGCGGCTGAACATGAAGGAGCTTGATACGGTGCGCGGGCTCGCCGCGAAGGGCTGGGCGACGCAGAATCGCGTGCTCGCGCTCGAACGCACCGCCGCCGAGCTCGAAGGCCAGCGCGGCGCGCAGGCCGCCGAGATGGCGCGGCTGCGCAACGAGGGGGGCGAGGCGCGGATGCAGCTCCTGCAGATTCGTGCCCAGGCGAACGAGCAGCTTGCCGGCCAGCTCCGTCAGGCACAGACCGATCTCCAGAGCCTGCTTCCGCAATGGCGCGCGGCGCAGGACGTTCTCGCCCGCAGCCAGCTTCGTGCGTCGGCACGGGGCGCGGTGATGGGGCTGGCTTTCAAGGAAAGCGGCGGCGTGGCGTCGCCCGGGCAGACGCTGATGAAGGTCGTGCCGGCGGATCGCTCGCTATCGATCGAGGCGAAGGTTTCCCCCGCCGATGTCAACGATCTGCGGCCGGGCCAGCCCGCGCATGTCCGGCTGACGGGCCTCCATGGCCGCTCGGTCCCGGTGCTGGATGGTTCGGTGACGCGCATTTCCGCCGACAGCTTCACCGACGAGCGGAGCGGGCAGTCTTATTACACCGCCACCGTGACCGTCTCTCCCGCCGAGTTCGCGCGCGCGACCGAAGCGGCGGGCGTACGCGGCTCGCTGCGTCCGGGCACCCCGGCGCAGGTGGAGATCACGCTCCGCCGCCGGACGGCGCTCGACTATCTCATCGAGCCGCTGACGCAGACCCTGAGGGGGGCGTTCAGCGAGCGGTGACCGCTCAGTAGGCGTTGCGGTGAACGAGAACCTTGGCGGTGTTGATCAGGATCGAGATGTCGCGCCAGATCGTCCAGCCGTTGAGATATTCGAGGTCGGCGGTCAGCCGGTTGGCGAGATCGGCGCGCTCCGGCGTCGCCCCGCGATAACCACGCACCTGCGCCAGGCCGGTCAGCCCCGGCTTGGTCGCGTGGCGGTGCCAGTAGCGTTCGTCCACTTCCCAGAACAGTTCGTTGCCGGCGAGGCTGCCGAGTGCGTGCGGGCGCGGCCCGACCAGGCTCATCTCGCCGCGCAGGACGTTGAAGAGCTGCGGCAGCTCGTCGATGCTCGTGGCGCGGATGAACTTGCCGACCTTGGTGATGCGGTTGTCGTCGCGTGAGGTCGACCTGTTGCCCGCTGCATCGCTCAGGTCCGCGCGCATGCTCCGGAATTTGTACATTAGGAAGATGCGGTTGCCCCGGCCGACGCGCGGCTGGAGGAAGAAGACCGGCCCCCGGCTGTCGAGCTTGACCGCGATCGCGACGACGATCAGCAGCGGTGCCAGGAAGATCAGCCCCGGGATGGTGAGCACGAGGTCGAGGATGCGCTTCGCCGCGCGGCGGCTGAGGTCGAGCGGCGCATGCGCCACGGCCAGAGTATGCTGGCCCGAGAACAGACCGATCCCGATCGCGCCCAGCTCGTCCAGTTCGGGCGAGAGGATGTGGCCGTTCACGCTCGATCCTTTGAGCAGCATCGACCAGATCTGCCGCCGCTCGGGCGGGCAGGCGATCACCACCCGGTCCACACCCTTGAGGTGGATGCCAAGCCGGTTGAGCATGTGCGGATCTTGCAGGTTCGGACGCAGGTCGTCGCGCTCGGCATCGAGGACGTGGACGCCGGGCGGCGGGTTCACCGCCACACCATCGACGATCACCAGTTCGTAGGTCAGCTGCATGCCGGTCGTCTGGCGGATGTACAGCTTGCACAGATGCCGCAGCAGCCAGATCGCGCCGACGGTCGTCGCGATCGCGACGGTCGTGTTGATCCGCGACAGGTCCGCATTGGCCCGCATGTAGAAAGCGAGGAAGAAGACCGCCGCCAGCGCGAACATATAGGCCAGGAGCGCGCGAGAGAAACCGGTGCGCACGTCGCGCAGGACGTCGGCGGCATAGGCGTCGCTGTTGATGGCGATGCCGATGAAGATCGGCAGCACGACCGCGAACAGGTTGATTCCGTCCGACGCGAGCGGATCGCCGAAGCGGACCATGTTGCCCACCACGCAGCCGAACAGGATGGCCGCGCAGTCGCACAGCATGATCATCAGGCACAGGCGCACGCGCACGGCCTGGAGGTCCGAAGGCTTGAGGCGGCGCTTCACCGCGGCAACATCGCTGCTTGTCATGGGCTTGTTCATCACGCGGCCGCGGCAAAGGGATGGCGCCAGACGCCGCCGCGCGGCGCGCTCACGGAGCTCGTCATGCAACTACCCCCTCTGGTCGTCGATCGCGCTTGGGCGCGGATCGTGGGAACACCACCACGACTTCGCTGTCAATGCAAAGCGCCGTCGGCGACGGCGATCGCCGCGTTGCGTTGCAGCGAAACCGCCTTCAACACTCCTTCGCGAACGCAGCAAGTAAAGACGGTCACATGAGTATGACGCACCGCGTACAAACTTAATAAGAAATTAACTGTGATTGAAGTGCGTCCGCGAATCGGGTACGCGGACCCAATAGTATAAAGTTCAGGAGAGTGGCTTATGCGTAGGACCGTGATCTCGGTCGGCCTATTATCGGCTGCCATGCTGGGGGCAGCGCCTGCATTGGCGGCGTTGACCTCCTTTGCCTCCTTCTCACCGCCCACGACGGGCGCGAATATTCGTTACATAAACTCAACGAATCGGATCTGCACGATTGGAGGCGGCAGCTGCGGCGGCGTGGCGGTGGAGTTCGACTATCTGCAAAAGGTGTTTGCAGGCGTCGGATCGATCGATTCGGTCTTCACGCTTTCGGCGATCTCGACCGGCAGCGCGGTCGCGGCGGGAAGTTTCGCCTATCAGGACCTTTTCACGGGAAGCTTCTCCTTCATCTCGTCCGAAGCGTTCACGCTCAACGGCACGACCTACGCGGCGGGCACCAATCTGCTGTCGAGCAGCTTCGGCGGCGCAGCGCTGTCGGGCTCGCTGAACGGATCTACCGGGTCCTTCTCGGGATCGACCGGCGCGGGCGACACGGTGGTGTTCACGTCCGACGTGCTCGATTTTTCGAACACGAACGAGCGTGACTTTTCGCTAACTTTCGTCTCGATCGCGCCGCGCCTCGGTCTCAATGCCAACGGGCGGTTCAACAGCTTCAATGGTGCCGCCACCGGCATCTTCGGCAGCGAGCCCGCGCCGCTCGTCAATGGCGACGTGCCGGAACCGGCGACGTGGGCGATGATGCTCTTCGGCTTCGGCCTCGCGGGCGCCACGGTACGGAGCGCCCGGCGGCGGGACGCCGTCACCGCCTAGGCCGCCGCCCGGCGCGCTTGGCATGGGGTGTCGGCGGGGGAGGCCCGCCGGCACCTTGTCCCCGCGATGCGCTTCGGGTCAGGCGGCTTCGGCTACCCGACGCAGGATGTACTGGCCGTAACCCGTCTTGGCGAACGCCTGACCCCGCGACCGCAACTGCTCCAGGTCGATGAAGCCCAGATCATAGGCGATCTCTTCCAGGCAGGCGATCTGCATGCCCTGCCGGTGCTGCACCGTGCGGACGAATTCTGACGCTTCGAGCAGGCTGTCATGCGTGCCGGTGTCGAGCCAGGCATGCCCGCGCGACAATTGCTCCACGAACAACTCGCCCCGCTCCATATACATCCGATTGATGTCGGTGATCTCGAGCTCGCCGCGTGCCGACGGACGGACCTGCTTGGCGAATTCGGTCACGCGCGCATCGTAGAAATAGAGGCCTGTCACCGCGTGGTGGGACTTGGGCTGCTTCGGCTTTTCCTCGATCGAGATCGCACGGCCGGTGTCGTCGAGCTCAACCACGCCATAGGCCTCGGGTGATTCGACGCGGTAGGAGAAGACCGTCGCGCCATCGCTGCGCCCCGCCGCGCGCCGCAGCCGCTCGCTCAGGTCGGCGCCGAAGAAGATGTTGTCGCCCAGCACCAGCGCGGCGGGCCCGCCTGCCAGAAATTCCTCGCCGATCAGGAAGGCCTGCGCCAGCCCCTCGGGCTTGGGCTGCACGGCATAGGAGATGTCGAGGCCAAGCATCGCCCCATCGCCGAACAGGCTGCGATAATTGTCGAGATATTCGGGCGAGGAGATGATCAGCACCTCGCGAATCCCGGCCAGCATCAGCACCGACAGCGGATAATAGATCATCGGCTTGTCGTAGATCGGCAGCAATTGCTTATTGACCGCAAGCGTGGCGGGATGAAGCCGGGTGCCGCTGCCGCCGGCGAGGATGATGCCCTTCATGCTGTCTTTTCCATCAATTGGTCGACGATCTCGTCGATCATGACGCGCCAGTCGCGCGGGACGATGCCGAATTGTCGGCGGAGCTTCGCCGTGTCGAGCCGCGAATTGGCGGGCCGCGCGGCGGGGGTGGGGTAGTCCTTGGTTGCGATCCGGCCGACGCGGGGCGCCTTGCCGCCATGCGCTGCGGCGCGGGCGAACACGGCCTCGGCCAGATCGGCCCACGTCGCCTCGCCTTGGTTGACCAGGTGATAGGTTCCGAACGCGGCCGGATCGTCGATCCGGTCGAGGATTGTCAGCACCGCCCGCGCGATATCGTCGGCCCCGGTCGGACAGCCATGCTGGTCGGCAACCACGCGCAGTTCATCGCGATCGGCCGCCAGACGCAGCATCGTCTTCACGAAATTAGAGCCCGTGGCGCTGACCACCCAGGCAGTACGCAGGATGACGTGGGCCGGGTTGGCGGTGCGGACCGCCTGCTCGCCGCCCTCCTTCGACGCGCCGTAGACGCCGATCGGCGCAATCGGATCGGTCTCGGTATAGGCGCCGCTCTTGGTGCCGTCGAAGACGTAGTCGGTCGACAGCTGGATCAGTGGAATGCCCTTGCGCGCGGTGGCGGCGGCGAGGGCAGCGGGCGCGAGCGCGTTGATCGTCCACGCCGCGACGACATCGCTCTCGGCACGATCGACCGCCGTATAGGCCGCGCAATTGACCACTGCCGCCCACTCGCGCGACTCGACCATCGCGGCAAGCGCCGCCGGATCGGTCAAATCGAGTGCGTCGCGGCGCGGCGCAACGATCTCGCGGCCCAGCGCCAGCCGCGCGATCGCGCCGCCGACCTGGCCCGATCCGCCGGTGACGAGGACCGCGCCCATCAGCCCTTCAGGCCGATACGCTGCACCGCGCCCTTTTCCTCGACCAGCGGGCGCCACCACGCCTCATTGTCGAGATACCAGGCGATCGTCCGCGCGATCCCCGAATCGAAGCTTTCCTGCGCGGTCCAGCCAAGCTCGCGCTCGATCTTGGTCGGATCGATGGCGTAGCGATGGTCATGCCCCGGCCGGTCGGTGACGTGTGTGATCAACGTCTTGTACGACGTGCCGTCGGCACGCGGGCGGATCTGGTCGAGCGTCTCGCAGATGCGCGTGACGACCTCGATATTCTTGCGCTCGGCTCGACCGCCGATGATGTAGCTCTCGCCCGGCACGCCGCGCTCGAACACGGCGGTCAGCGCGCGGGCATGATCCTCGACGAACAGCCAGTCGCGCACGTTCAGCCCCTCGCCGTAGACCGGCAGCGGCTCCCCCGCGAGCGCCTTGATCACCATCAGCGGAATCAGCTTCTCGGGGAAGTGATAGGGGCCGTAATTGTTCGAGCAATTGGTGATGAGCACCGGCAGGCCGTAGGTGTCGTGCCACGCGCGGACGAGATGGTCGGACGAGGCCTTCGACGCCGAATAGGGCGAATGGGGGTCGTAAGGCGTTTCTTCGGTGAAGAACCCGTCGTCGGCGAGCGTGCCGAACACCTCGTCGGTCGAGATGTGGTGGAAGCGGAATTCCGCCTTCGCGGCCTCGTCGAGACCCCGCCAGTAATCCAACGCGGCGTTCAGCATCGCGAAGGTGCCGACGATGTTGGTCTGGATGAAGTCGGCCGGGCCGTCGATCGACCGGTCGACATGGCTCTCCGCCGCCAGATGCGTGATCACATCCGGGCGGAAGTCGGCGAGTGCCTGTGCGACCGTCGCGCCGTCGCAGATGTCGCCCTGGAGGAAGCGGTAGCGTGGGCTGTTTGCGATCGGCTCCAGGCTGGCCAGGTTGCCGGCATAGGTGAGCTTGTCGAGGTTGAGCACTTCATGCGGCGTCTCGCGCACGAGATGGCGAACCAGCGCCGAGCCGATAAAGCCGGCTCCGCCGGTGACGAGGATGCGCAGGGGCTTGGCGGCGGTCATGCGTCGATCGGCTCCAATGGGTGTCCATCATAATCGAAGGGGCTGTCGGCCTCGGACAGCGGGGGCAGAACCTTGTCCTTGGGCGAAAGCGTGGGCCCATTTTCGGGCAGCGGCCACGGCAGGGCAAGCGCCGGATCGTCCCAGCGTACGCCGCCCTCGCACTCCGGCGCGTAATCGCCGCTGACCTTATACTCGACCTCGGTGTCGGGTTCGAGTGTGACGAAACCGTGCGCAAACCCGACCGGAACGAACAATTGGTGCCCGTTCTCGGCGCTCAGTTCGGCCGCGACCCATTTCCCGAAGGTGGGAGAGCCGCGCCGCGCGTCCACCGCCACGTCCCAGATGCGGCCGCGCACGCAGCGCACGAGCTTGTCCTGGCCGTGCGGCGGGGCCTGCCAGTGGAGACCCCGCAACACGCCCACGTCGCGCGACATCGAATGATTGTCCTGGATGAAGGTGCAGTCGATGCCGAACTCGCGATAGCGCGCGCGGTTGTAGGTTTCCATGAACCAGCCGCGTTCGTCGCCGAAGCGGCGTGGACGAATCAGTCTGACGGCCACGAATATCCCCCCGAAATCGCGCTGCAATGCAGCGACCAGCTATCGCATGCGCACGCAGATTCAAAGCGGCTCAGTTATCCCCCGCCGCGATCGCCTGCGCTCCGGCCCGGCATGCAGCCGCCTTCGTCTGCGCGCAGGTCTCGCTGAAAAGCTGCCGTGCCGATGCGTTGCGGTGCGCCTGAAGGAAGCTCGCGGCGCGCTGCGCCGCCTCTTCGCCGCGCTTCTGGCCCAGCAGCCAGGCGATCTCCGCCCGTGCCACCCCGACATCGTCCGGGAATTTCTGGCGCGCCGTTCCGTACACGTTCGCGGCCAGCACCTGATTGCCCTCACGCGATCGGATTTCCGCCAGCAGCAGCGTCGCCTCGCTGTTGGTCTCGTCGTCGGCCATCACGACCTGGGCGTCGTTTGCCGCCTCGCGATACAGCTTCCGGTTCAATCTCAGCCGGGCGCGGACGATCAGCGCCTCGGGATTCGATCCGTCGAACGCCAGCACCTCGTCGACCTTGGCCTGCGCGGCATCGGGACGGCCCGCCGCCAGCAAAGCCCGCGCCGACAGCGTATGTGCCTCGATATTGGTAGGCGCGATCGGCGTGCGCGTCAGCGGCTCGAGCACGCGCAGCGTCGCCGCCGGATCGCCCATGCCAAGGATAGTCCGCGCCATCGCCACGCGAACCGCGGGTCGCGACGCCTCCGCCACCTTGGCGATTTCGCCAGCCGCCAGCGCGGGCGGAGCGTTGTTGCGCCAGAATTCGGCGATCGCGGTCATGACGCTGGGGCTGCCGCCATGTTTGGTCCGCACCCGGGCGATGATCTCCTGCGCGCGTTTGGTGTCACCGCGCGCCTGATAGGCGCGGGCCGCCTCCATCGCGTAGCGGGGATCGTCGGGAAAAAGCGGCATCAGTCGGATCGCGGTGGCCCGGATACCATCGCGCTGGCCCAATTTGCGATACAGGGCCATCAACTGCATCAGCAGATCGCTGTTGGTCGGATCGTCCTTGGCTCGCGCCTCCAAGATCCGGACAGCCGTTTCGCTGTCGCCCTGCATATCGTGCATGCGAGCGCGCAACACATAGCCGTCCGCGCGCTGGGGCGCGACCTCGACGATGCGGGTCGCCAGTCGATCCACCTCGGCAAAGTTGCGTTTTGCCAGCGCGACCGCGCCGCTGGACAGCAGGCCCGCCTGATTGTCCGGGTCGAGCAGCAGCAGCGGCTCGATATAACGCTGGGCAGTATCGTACTCGCCGCCGCGAACCGCCAGCACGGCCAGGTTCTGCAGCGCTTCGACATTGTCTGGCTGCAGGTCCAGCGCCTGCTGATAGGCCGCCGCCGCCCCCGAATAGATCTGGCTCGCCTCGCGGGCGCGACCGAGCTTGAGCCAGCGGCGCGGGGTGCTGTCGTCCAGCGCGACGGCTTCCTTCATCATGTCGGCGGCGTGGCGGTAATCCTTGCCGGCGAACGCGCGATCGGACAGCGTCTCATATTCGTCGGCACGCTGGGTCGCCGGCTTGCAGGCGACGGCGACGAGCGCGAGACTCATCGTGGCAAGCGTCGCGAACAGGCGGGGGGGGCGGGTACGGCCGGACATGATGGAAGGCGCTGCGCGGTCCCTGACGTCAGATCGGGAGGGGCGCTCCTGTTGCCCCAGCCGCGTTGTGTGCGCAACATAGGCGCTAGCAAAGCGTGTTCGCAAGTGCGATACGGGGCGCACTTACCAAGGGGTGATCGATAGATGAAGCTGACCGCAGCAGCCTTTCTTGCGCTGTCGTTGCAGAGCGCGCTTGCCTCGGCCCAGAGCGCTCCGCCGCCGGCCTCGGAGGCTTACCGGATCAATCCGGGGGACCAGATCGATGTGTATGTATGGGGGGACGAGCGGCTTCAGCGCTCGCTCAACATCCTGCCCGATGGCAGCTTCGCTTTCCCGCTGGCGGGCACCGTCCGGGCAGCGGGCCGCACGCCTACCGATGTCGAACAGGAATTGTCGCGCCTGCTCGCGCCCCAATATAAGGACGTGCCGCCGCAGGTGACCGTTTCGGTCCGCGTCCCCTCGGGCATGCAGATCTCGGTTATCGGCAAGGTTCGCAGCCCCGGCAATTTCTCGCCCACGCGCTACGTCAATGTCTTGCAGGCGCTGTCGCTGGCGGGCGGGCCGAGCGAGTTTGCGGACCTTTCCAACATCGTCATCATCCGCCGCCAGGGCGGGCGGACCGAGGTGCTTCGCGCTCGTCTGGGCGACATCATGAAGGGGCGTCCCGGCAGCGGCGACATCGCCCGCGACGTGCCCGTGCTGGCGGCAGGCGACATGGTCGTGGTCCCGTGAAGCGGCTGATCCTCGCGACCGTCGCGGCGGGCATGGTGGCACCGGTCGCGGCCGAGCCCTTCGTGTTCAGCGGCGTCGTCGGCGCCGGCGCGGGATACGTCACCAATCCCTTCCTGCGCATCGGCGAGGACGGTGGTTCGCCGTCGCTCAACGTTTCGCTCGCTCCGGTTCTCACCCGGACCACGCCGCGCGGCGTCACCACCGTGCGTGGAATTTACAGCCGTGAGGAATATCTTCGCGACTATGGCCATAGCGACAACGCCCTGGCCGGGCTGTCCCATCAGCAGCAGTTGAACGAGCGGCTCACCGTAAACGGCGGCGTCACCTACAACACGACGACCAACCCCCTGATCGGCAGCAACTTCGATCCGGGCATTTCCGATCCGCTGACGATCGGGCGGCGTTCCAGGCGGCTGAGCGGCGACGCCGGTTTCAGCTGGCAGCCGACCGCCACTGACACCTGGACGGGGGGCGTGAACGCGTCGCGCAACACCTTCTCGCGCAACACGCTCGACGGGCTGGTGCAGGATTACAATCTCTATGGCGCGAACCTGGCATATACGCGCAGCCTCGATGAACGCACCCAGATCGGGCTGCGCGTCAATGGACAGTACGTCGATTCGGAAGCGTTTCCGGACACGCAGTCTCTTCAGCCCGCGGTAACACTTCATCGTCAGATTAGCGCGATATGGACCTTCGACGGGAATATCGGGCTCATCATCCAGAAGATGGAAGGCCGCAGCGCGAGCACGACCGTCGGTTTCGGTGGCTCGCTGTGCGGGCAATATCCGCGGACCGAGATCTGCTTCACCGCCGATCGTCAGAGCTCGGCGAGCGGGATCGGTGGCCTGCGCCGCGATCTGTCGCTGACCACCACCGTCACGCACAGTCTGACCGAGCGCAGCCGGCTGCGAGGCTATGGCAGCTATCGCAAGAGCGACGGGCAGAGCTTTCAGACGATCAGCGATGTCGAGGCGATCCAGGCGCGGCTCGATTATGATTACGACGTGACCCAGCGGCTCACGGTCGGAGTGGGCGGCCGCTACCAGCGCCGCGACCTCAAAGGACAGGGATCCGCCGATTCGGTGGCGGGAATGGTCAACCTTTCGATGAAGATCGGACGATGAATATGGCGGTGGACACGCAAGAAGAGGAACAGGGGGCGTCGGGTTTCCTGGCGGCTCTGCCCACCATCCTGCTGCATCGCCGGTGGATCATCATCATTCCGGCAGTGCTCGCGATCGTCGGCGGGCTCATCGCCGCGTTCGTCATCCATCCCGTCTATCAGTCGAGCGCCACGGTCCTGATCGAATCGCCGCAACTGCCGGAGGATCTGATCGGTCCGACGTCCGGCTCGCAGCAGATGAACGACGCCATCGGGCAGCGCGTCGCTCGTGCGCGCGAACGCGTGCTCAGCCGCATGGACCTGATCCGGCTGATCCGGGCCTATAATCTCTACCCGAATGAGCAGCGCGTGATGCCGCTGTCGCGGATCGTCGACAAGATGCGCGCGGACACGACCATTCGCGCCCTGTCGAGCGAGATCCAGATCAACAACGGGAACCGCCGCAACCTCGGCCTTGCCAATACGATCGCGATCGAGGTCGCCTTCCAGTATGACGATGCGCAAAAGGCGCAGGTCATCGCGCAGCAGTTCGTCGACCGCTTCCTGGAGGCGGATGCGACCACCCAGGCGAGCCAGGCGATCGACGCGGTCAACTTCCTGACCGAACAGGCCAACGGCATCCAATCGAAGATCACCGAGATCGAGAACCGCATCACCCAGATCCAGTCCGAAAACGGCACGGTGCTGGTGCTCGGCCAGTCGACGGGCGACCGCTCGACCGATTTGTCGCGGATCGATGCGCAGATTGCGGGCATCCAGGCCGAAAACAGCCGCCTCGCCACCACCAAGGGCAGCGGCACCCAGGATAGCGGGGTCGCCGCCGCCGAGGCCCAGCTTCGCACGGCGCAGGCCCGCTTTTCCGAAAGCCATCCCGACGTGATCGCCGCCAAGGCCCAGCTCGACGCGGCGCGCAGGATGGCGTCGCAGTCGGGCGGAGCGGACCCGGTCGCCGCGCAGCTGGCGTCGAATCGCGCGCAGCTCGCCTCGCTCGAGCGCGCGCGCGCGCTGCTGAGTTCGCAGTCGGCCAACGTCTCGGCGGCGCAGGCTCGGGCTCCCGCGCTGGCGGCGCAGGTTGACCAGCTCGGCAAGCAGGCGGATGCGCTGCGTGAGCAGTCGCGCGGAATCGGTACGCGGCTGCAGGCCGCGCAGATCCAGGCTCGAATGGAGTCCGAACAGAAGGGCGAGCGCCTGACGCTGGCGGATCCGCCCGTGGTACCCGATGCGCCGATCAGGCCCAACCGGCCGGTGATCATCGCCGGGTCGATCCTGGGCGGGCTGGCCTTCGGTCTGGTTCTGGCCCTGCTCGTCGAACTCATCCTGCATCCGATCCGCGGCATCCCCGCGCTGAAGCGCACGTTGGGGGAGGCGCCGCTCGCGGTCATTCCCGATTTCGACAGCAAGCCGAGCTGGATCGCCCGCATGCTCGAACGCCGGACCCGGCGCAAACTCGCCCGCGCGTGAGCCCCAGGAGACAATAACCGATGCAATCAGGTTTGATGTCGCACCCGTCCGAGCGTGCGACGCTGTTCACGACGCCGGAATCGATTCCGGTTCTCGACGTCACGACCGAGCAGCTGGACCGGCAGAACATCGTCGGGTTTCGTAATGCCGACACGCGTGCACGGCCGTTCAAGCTGCTCCGGTCGCAAATCCTGCGGCGCGTGCAGGAAGACGGCCTCAAGGTTCTCGGCGTCACGTCGGCCGCGCCCAATGTCGGCAAGACGTTCGTGGCGTGTAACCTGGCGGCCGCATTGTCGCGGATCGCCGACATGGCGGTGATCCTGATCGATCTCGATCTTCACCGCCCGGCGGTGGCGACGCGGCTCTCGTTCGATCCTGACGGCCTCGGCATTCAGGACGTGCTGGCGGGCGACGCCGAACTCGATCAGGTCGCGCGACGGATCGGGGAAGAGCGCCTGGTTGTCGTCCCCGGCTTCCGCCGCGAGGTCGCCACCGGCGAGCTGCTGACCAGCCCGCGCGGCGAGGATCTGTTCGAACGGATGCACGCGGTGGGCCGCGACACGCTGGTCATCGTCGACATGCCGCCGATCTTCGCGGACGACGATGCGGTCATCATCGCCAAGCATCTCGATGGCTATCTGCTTGTTGCCCAGGACGGCAAGACGACCGCCAAGCAGTTGACCGAAACGGTGCGGATGCTGTCGCCGGCGCCGCTGGTCGGCAGCGTCCTCAACCGGTTCCGCACGCAGATCCTGGTCGACGAATATGGCTACGGAATGAGCTACGGCTACGGCGGCTATTATTGATTGAGGGGCGTGGCGGGCAAACGGCCCGCCACGCTTTGCTTCGCGCTTAGTTTGCGGCCGGCGCGGGGGCCGGTGCCGGAGTCGCGCCCTTGGCACCCGGGGTCGCCGGGGGCGGGCCGAAGCCGTTCTGATAGCTGATCTTCGCATTGCCACGCAGCGCGGTAAGCTGTTGCTGGAGCAGATCCCCGAACTTTTCCTGACGCCAGGCGCGCACCGCCGCCGACCGTGCCTCGGCCGGATCGATCGCCACCGGCTTGCGATCCGTGATGACGCTCACGGTGATGAGGCCCTGGCTCGGAACCACGAACGGCTCGGTCGCGGGCAGCCGGTTGATCGCCTGCATCATCTGCGGCGGGACCGCGCCGGTATCGAGGCCGGCGGGAACGCGCTCGAACTTGATCCCCATCGCCCGAAGGTGCGCTGCGACCGCGTCCATCGTCTTGTCCTGGTCGAGCACGCTCAGCGACTTCAGGTCCTTGGGCGGCGCGAACCGGATCTGGTCGAGCGCCAGTTGCTCGCGGTTCGCGAACAGGGTCGGGCGGTCGGCCATGAACTTGCGGATCTCGGCCTCGCTCGGCACGGGCACGGCGTTCAATTGCTGCTTGGCATAGGCCTGCGCCAGCATCATTTCGTCGGCGCGGCGCTTGTCGGCGAGGAATTCGGGCGTGCGGTCGATGCCCTTATCCTCTGCGGCCTTGATCAGCAGCTTGCGGTCGATCACGCGCTGCAACGCCTGCCGCTGCAGCGCCTGCTTGTCCCCGCCCGCCGACGCGTTGGCGGACTGCAGCTCGGCGTTGATCTCCTGGAGCGTCACCTCCTGCCCATCGACCGTCGCCGCGACCTGGCCCGATGGCGCGTCGCGGTTGCACGCCGCCAGCGCCAGCAGACTCGCTGCGCATAGGCCGGCTTTGGATATCTTGTTCATAACCCATGCTCCTTCTGATCTTTGTCGCGTGATTGCGGGACATGCCGCGCTGACGTCACATCAGGCTCCGGTCCCGATCAGCATCCGCCGTTGCGCGGGGGAAAGGCCGGCCAGCATCGTGCGGACGAATTCCACCAGCGTCGCCTGCGCTTGCGCCGCATCGGTGGACAGGACCGACACGCGTGCCAGCAAGCCATCCGGAACATAGCCGGCAAGATTGCTGCGCATGACGGCAAGCCGCTGCTCGGGCCAGCTTACCGGCAGGAAATTACCGATTCGCGTCCAGTAAAGAACCTGTTCGGTCCGTGTATCGCTCCGTCCGGTGAATTGTCGGACCGGCAGCGCCTTTCCATTGTCCAGCGGGATCTGCTCCTCGACGAAATCCGACAGGCTGAAGCCGCTGGCGGGATAGCAGATTTCAGGTCGGTGGATCTGCAGCATCCCGCCCTGGGAGCTGCCATAGGCCATCAACAGCATGATCGGCGGCCGATCGGGCGAGACATAGGTTCGGCCGACTTGCTGGCTATAGATCAGGCGCGCAAGCTGGTCCGCCGGCGGCAGGACGAGCCCGCTCGACGTCTCATACGTCCAGTCGCCGACTGTGTTCGGAACGAGCTTCTCGAGCGCGCCGTCGGGGATGAATTTCTGTTCCCGGTGCGGCATGCCGGCCCATGCCGTACCCGCCGCGCCCGCAACGATCCCCCCGAGAATGAGCTCGCGCCGGCTCGGCCGCGTGAAGGGCGTGCGTTCGCTCATGCATCACCCGCATGCGACAGGCGGCGACGGAGCGGCTGCGCCAGACGATCGATCCCGAAAATCCCGAGCAGCGCCACCGCGAACATCACCATCCCCGCAAAGCCGTGGAGGAAACCCTGCGCGTAGGCGTCCCCGGCATAATAAGTGATGAGGATCAGCAGCAGCACCCGCACGAAGTTCGCCAGGATCGCCACCGGGACGATCGCGATCATCAGCAGCAGCGCATAGCGCCAGTTCGCATTATGCCTGACGTAGATGTAGAACAGGCCGATCGCCGACAGGCTGATGATCGAATTCAGCCCGGCGCAGGCCGCCGCCACCAGAATATCGTACTGGTCGACCTGGATCATCACGCCCTGCCGCGCGATCGGCAGGCCGAAGACGTGAAGCAGTTCCACCGCGGCTTGCGAAATGAGCAGCTTCAATGGCTGGGTGATCGTCGCCACCAGACTGTCGGGCGGCGGAAACAGGAAGGCGAAATAGAGGATCGGAAACCAGAGCAGGCGCAGCGCGCGCGGCCCGCAGACGCCGTAGAAGAGCGTGACCAGACTTCCGTACAGCGCAAAACCCTCGAGCTCGAGCGTGGTCGTAATGCGCGCGATGACGTAAATGGCCAGCAGCGGCACCAGGATCGCGATGGTGAGCGGCAGGCTGCCCGGACGGACGAGCGGCCCCACCTGCTTGCGGAGCAGGCCGACCAGCCAGATGCCCGTCGCGAGAACGATCGGGCCGTGCGCGCCCTGTTCGGTCGACCAGGATTCGCGCGCGACGGAGATCATCGTCGGCACGGCAATCAGCGCGGCGCAGAGCAGAACCAACCAATGGCGCGCCCAGGCGTGCCAGACGGGCGCGACCGCCCGCACCGGCCGTTCGCCGACGATCTCCGCAATGTGTCCCTGGGGCATACCGGACTAGACTCTCACACGCGCCGCCCGTGCCCGGGTCGGGCAGCGGGACAGGGATTCGGGCTGTGCCGACCCTCCCCGCCGACCCGGCGGAATAGCCAATTCCGCCGGGTCTGCCAACATACCAACACTCAGAGGACGAAGTCGCCCGCGACGAGCATTCCCGACTTGCTGGTCACCTGCAGCAGGAAGTCCGCGACCCCGTCGCCATTGGTGTCGCCATACACGTCGTAGAACGAGCCATTGGCCTGCACGCGCAACTCGCCGGCATTCTGGCTGAACGCGCCGCCGCCGATGAAGCGGAAGGCGTCGTTGCCCGTGTTCCCTAGGATGGCGTCGAGCCCCGAGAGATCGATCTTGTCGCGTTCGGCACGCGAGAAGTCCTGGATCGCGGCGGTGTTGTTCCGGTCGGTCGTCAGCTCGCCCTCGGCGAAGACGAACGTGTCGCTGCCGGTCCCGCCGATCAGCGCGTCGCGCCCGCCGCCACCGTAGATCGTATCGTTGCCGCCACCGCCATCGATGGTGTCGTTGCCGCCCAGGCCCCACAGCTTGTTCGCAAGGCTGTTGCCGTTGATGACGTTGTCGAGGTCGTTGCCGACACCGTCCGACGCCCCCACCTGCAGATAGAGGTTCTCGACATTGACCGGCAGCGTATAGCTGACGCTGGCATAGACCATGTCGTTACCGCCGCCGGCTTCCTCGATGACCAGATCGCGGACGTCGTCGACATAATAGGTGTCGTTGCCGCCATAACCGATCATCGTGTCGGCGCCCGCGCGGCCGTCGAGCACGTCGTCGCCCGCGCCGCCCAGGATACGGTTGTCGGCCGCATTGCCCGTCCCGACGAAATTCCCCGAACCAAGGAAGGTCAGGTCCTCGAAATTGACGCCAATCCGGTAGGTGTTCAGCGTCGTGCGAATCTCGTCGATGCCCTGATTGGCGTATTCGACCGGGAGATCAGCGGCATTGTCGACATAGTAAATGTCGTTGCCGGCGCCGCCGACCATCCGATCGGCCCCGGTGCCGCCATCGAGAATATCGTCGCCCGCACCGCCTTGCAGGATGTCGTTCCCATCCATGCCCCGCAGCACCGTGCCGAAGTCGCTGGCGATCATCGTGTTGTCACCGGCATTGCCGATGAAAGTACCGCCGCGCGCCGCCACGAGCCGTTCGACGTTGGCGGAAAGCGTGTACCGGGCGGCGCTGACATAGACCATGTCGTCCCCTCCGTTCGCGCTCTCCTCGATCACGTCGAATTCCGAGTCGACATAATAGATATCGTTGCCCGCCCCGCCGCGCATCACGTCATTGCCGACACCACCGTCCAGAATGTCGTTGCCCGCCGTCCCGATCAGGGTGTCGTTGCCGGCCATGCCGTAGAGGCTGGCACGGCTGGCGCTTCCGCCGCTGATGACGTTGTCGAGCTCGTTGCCTGTCCCGAGAAAGGTCGAGGCGCCGGTATAAGTGAGGTTCTCGATGTTCGCGCCGAGCGTCCAGTTGTTCACCTTGCTGCGGATCAGGTCGATGCCCGCATTGACCCCTTCGATCACGACGTCCTTGGCCGAGCTGACGACGTAGGTGTCGTTGCCAGCACCGCCCTCCATCCGGTCGTCGCCGATGCCGCCGTCCAGCAGATCGTCGCCATTACCCCCGATCAGCGTATCATTGCCGCCCATGCCATAGAGTGAGGCGGACCCGCCGCCGGTGGCACGGATAACATTGTCCAGCTCATTACCGGTACCGGTAACGTTGATCCGCCCCGATAGCGTGAGGTTCTCCACGTTCCGGCCGAGCGTATAGCTGGCAAGCGAGGTGATGACGGTGTCGGTGCCATCATTCCGGTTCTCGACAACAAGGTCATTGACATCATCGACGTAGTAAATGTCGTTGCCCTCGCCGCCCTTCATCGTATCCCTGCCGATGCCGCCATCGAGCACGTCGTCTCCCGAACTGCCGATCAGCAGATCGTCGCCCGCCAAGCCCTTCAGATGGCTTGGTCCCTCCGCAGTCAGGGCGTTCGCGCTGCCGTCGCCAGAAACTTGGAGCAACCCGCCGATCCCGATCTCCAGCGCCTTGTCCAGTTTCGCGTCATCCGCCGCCGCCTTCAATGCGTCGTAACGCGGGCTGGACTCGACGTAGATGTTATCCAGATTGCCCCAATAACCCGAGGCCCGGTTGTCGCTGGTGTCGGTGAAGGCGATCAGGGTTTCGCCCCCGGCGGCCTTAAAGACGTCGACCATCTTGGTGTAGAGGTCGCCCATGCGCGGATCGTTCATCAGCCGGTCGATGAAATCCATCATCAGCGTGCGTTCTTCGCCCGTATAGGTGGCGGGCGTCAGGTGCGCGCCGCCTTCATAGGCGACCAGCGTCATCCCGTTCGCCTTCGCGATTGCGGCCTGCCGCTCGAGCTGCTTCGACAGTGCGACGAGGCTGAGGTCGTTGCCGATCGCGCCGCCGAATTCCATGTCGCGGAACGCGGCCGCCATGCCGGCCTCACCACTGCGCGCCCATTCGAGCACCTTGGCCTTGTCGGCGGCCTTGCTCGTCGCGGCGGAGATCTGGTTGCCGAAATAGGTGGTGACCGCGAACTCGTCGAACAGGTCGTCCACGCTGCCAAGGCCGGCGCGCGCCACGCCCTGCTTCATGTAATTGAACAGCGCGGAATTCGCCGTCTGCGTCGCCAGCACCGTCGCCAGCCGGTCGTCGGGCTGCCCTTCGAAAACGTCCTGCGCGACCTTCGCGATCTGCGCCGAACGATAGCCGTAGAACTGCATCCACCCGCCCATGACGGCTTCCGAAGTGTTGCTCGGATCGATCTTGCCGTCCTTGTTGACGTCGACGCCCCACATTTCGTTGGCTTTGTTCAGCGCCCATTTCGAGTTGCTGTAGCCCCAGTTCCACATCTCGTTCGTATATTCGACGTGGACCTTGAGCGACGGGTCGAGATGGTCGCGGATGTAGGTCAGCGCAGCCGTGACATAGGCGTCGTCGGCCATGGTCGGCGCATTCCACCACATGTCGGTGCCGGTCTTGTTGGCCAGTTCGACCATCAGCTCGATCGGCACGCCGTTGCCGTTGGACTTCGACGCCCAGGTGGCATTGTCGAGCGTCGCGCGCGTTTCCCAGCTGACCTGCTCCGACGCGGGCGTGTTGCCCCAATCCATGTAGCGCAGCACGCTCCAGTCCGACGCCTTGTCGATGAAGGCCGGATTGAAGATCTCGCCGGCATTGAAGAGGTCGAGCTGGTCCTGGCGCACCACATGAATGTCGCGGACCGGATCGTTCGGGTCCATGCCGCGCAGCAGCATGTTGATGGCAGGCGCGTCGGCCGCATTGGTCGACTCGAAGACGATCTTGCCGGCCTCCTGGCTGATGATCTTTGCGGTGCCCAGGCGCACCGTGGCGGACCCCGTATAGGTCAGGACGTAGACGTTGCTGTTCCCGGCGCTCAGCGGATCGACAGCAAAGGACGTCGAAAGCTGCTGATCCTGCCCAACGCCCGTGAGGTGGCCATGCTCGTCCACCTGCGGCTTCTCGTCGAGATACGCGCCGGTCGCGCTCCGGACATTCCAGTCGCCAGCGGTCTTGAACCGATCAATAAACGGGTTCTGCGTCGCCCAGTAGGTCACGTGGGCCAGATTCGATCCGATAGCGGTCACGCCAATTTTCCCATGAAAGCCGGGCGAAGGGGTCGCCCTCTGCGGCTCTCATAGGCTGGTTCGTTTATACGCTCTGGAACAACGCTGGTTAATGCGCGCGCAAGAAAGTTGTTTGCCGCGATGCAGCAGGGCGGTGAAACGAGCTACTAATGAAGGGCGACGGTTACCCCGCGCTGCCGCCCCGACCGATCGCCTCATAGTGCATGCCGGCCTTCTCGGCCTGATCGCGCGTGTAGCAATTGCGCAGGTCGACCAGCACCGGCTCGGCCATCAGCCCCGCAACGCGCGGCAGGTCGAGGTCGCGATACAGGTCCCACTCGGTCACGATCGCCACGGCGTGCGCGCCCTCGACCGCCTCGTACGGGCCATCGACGAACTCCACGTCCTTCAGAAGCTCGCGCGCATGCACCATGCCCTCGGGATCATGCGCGCGTACCTTTACGCCGACGTCCTGCAGCGCCTGGATGATCGAAAGCGCCGGCGCCTCGCGCATGTCGTCGGTGTCGGGCTTGAAGGTCAGGCCCAGGATCGCGACGGTTTTGCCGCGCGGATCGCCTTCGCCCATCGCCTTCAGCACCTTGCGGCCCATCGCGCGCTTGCGGCGCTCGTTGACGTAGACCACCGCGTCGACCACGCGGATCGGCGACTGATAGTCCTCGGCCGTCTTGAGCAGCGCGAGCGTGTCCTTCGGGAAGCACGACCCGCCATAGCCGGGGCCGGCGTTCAGGAACTTGGTGCCGATGCGGTTGTCGAGCCCGATCCCGCGCGACACGTCGCGCACGTCCGCGCCGACCGCCTCGCACAGGTCCGCAATCTCGTTGATGAAGGTGATCTTGATCGAAAGAAACGCATTGGCCGCGTACTTGATCAGCTCGCTCGTGCGCCGTGCGGTGAAGACGATGGGGGCGCCTTCGGCCTCGAGCGGGGCGTAGATTTTCTGCAGCACATCGCGCGCCGTGTCGGTCTGCGTGCCTACCACGACCCGATCGGGCTTCATGAAGTCGCCGATCGCCGCGCCCTCGCGCAGGAATTCGGGATTGGACGCGACGTCGACCTTGATGCCCGGATTGGCTTCCTCGGCGATTCGCTCGATCGCGTCGCCGGTGCCGACGGGAACGGTCGACTTGGTGACGATCACGGTCGGGCCGGTCAGCGACGCGGCGATCTCGCGCGCGGCGGCGTAGACGTAGCTCAGGTCCGCATGCCCGTCCGACTTGCGCGATGGCGTTCCCACCGCGATGAACACCGCGTCCGCGCCGTCGACCGCGGCGGCCAGATCGGTGGTGAAGGACAGGCGGCCCGCCTCGACATTGCGCCCAACCAGCGTATCGAGCCCGGGCTCGTAGATCGGCATGATGCCCTGCAGCAGGCGTTCGATCTTGCTCGCGTCCTTGTCGACGCAGCGGATCTCATGGCCGATCTCCGCCAGGCAGGCGCCTGAAACGAGGCCGACATAGCCGGTGCCGATCATCGTGATACGCATAGGTGTGCCGTCCTCCCGCCCCGCGCTGGTAAATGCTGCAAGAGCGATATCGCGGCCGAAAAGCAAGCCTTGTCGGCATCGCGCCCCGCCCCCATCTCGCGGGGCACGGGAGTTTTTGCGATGACTGAAGAGATTGCGACACTGGCGGGCGGCTGCTTCTGGTGCGTCGAGGCGGTGTTCGATGACATCGTCGGCGTGTCGGCGGTCGAAAGCGGCTATACCGGCGGGCAGGTGGTCAATCCGACCTACCGCCAGGTCTGTGGTGGCGACACCGGGCATGCGGAGGCGATCCGCGTCCACTTCGATCCTGCCGTGATCGGCTATGGCGAGCTGCTCGACATCTTCTTCGCGGTGCACGACCCGACGCAGCTCAACCGGCAGGGCAACGACATCGGCCCGCAATATCGCTCGGCCATCTTCCCGCATTCGCCGGAGCAGGAGGCTGAGGCGCGCGCCGCGATCGGCCGCGCGCAGGCGGATCATGATCGTCCGATCGTCACCACGATCGAGCCCGAGGCCGCATGGTATCCGGCCGAGGATTATCATCAGGAATATTTCGCGCGGGAGGGCGACGCGAATCCCTATTGCCAGGCGGTCGTGGCGCCCAAGCTCGCCAAGTTCCGCAAGAGCTATGCCGCACGCCTGAAGGCCGCGACGGCGGCCTGACGGGATCGGTGCGGCCGGATCGACCGGCCGCGCCAGCCCCAAGCGGCTCGCAGGCGACCCCTGTGAAAGGTCACTCCGGGCAGACCGCTCCGGCCGGATCGGCCGCGAGCCGCAGGTCCGATACCGACAGCGCGAACGGCCCGGTCGTCGCGGCTGAAAAGACCGTGCTCACGTCGGTCATGTCGGTGCCGGCCTTCCGGAAGCAGGCGAGGGGGATCTTTACCGTGCGCCACGCGCCACCGGTCTTGAACAGGCTCGTTGCATCGATGCTACCCGATCCAAAGGCGATCCTGACCGGCGCTGCCGGCGTCCGATCGACGCGGTAAGTCATTTGTAGCTGGATGTCGGCGTTGGTTTCACGCCGATAGTCCATCGGCTTGCCGCCGATCCGCACGGTCGCTTCCTGCCCGCCGGGCCAGGTCAGCCGGACCGCGCCCTCCTGCAGCGTCTCGCTATCGACCGCCGTGCGCGTGACGCGGCTGTCGGTCGCGAAGGAGAAGGGAGCGGGGACGCGGCCCTTGGCGAAATAGACGCTGGTATTGGCAAGGCTCGGATCGACGCCCGAAACCTCGCTCAGCTTCGGCACCGAACCGCCCTTGGCATAGGTCAGGCCGTAGCCGAGCGGGAAGAGCGGATCATAATCCTTCTCGCCGGGATTGAGCGTGAATTGCGCGGCGGTCTTCGGCCAGCTGAACGACAACGTGCCGGCAAAGTCGCGGCGCGGCTTGCCCGCGGCATCGCCTACCAGCACGTCGGCCACGCCCCCGCCTTCCGTACCCGGCAGCCAGGCGGCGACAAACGCGTCCGATTGGTTGAGTTCGGGATTCACCCATAAAGGTCGGCCCGACAGGAACACCGACACGACCGGCACGCCCGCCGCCTTGAGCTTCTTCAGCAGCGCCAGCGCGACCTTGTCGTCCGGCTGGAATTCCAGCGTGCGGATATCGCCGCGCATCTCGGCATAAGGCTGCTCGCCGAACACCACGACCGCGATGTCGGGCTTGGCCGTGAAGCTCCCGTCGGGGCTGAGCGTCGCGGTGCCCCCCGCCGCCTTCATCGCCGCCGCGATTCCGGCGTAGATCGACGTGCCGCCCGGGAAGTCGGCATTGGTATTGCCGTCGCCCTGCCATGACAGCGTCCAGCCGCCCGACTGGAGCCCGATATCGTCCGCCGCCGGCCCCGCGACGAGGATGTTGGCGCTCGCCTTGATCGGCAGCACGCCCTGATTCTTGAGCAGGACAAGGCTCTTTGCCACCGCCTCGCGCGCGATCGCGCGATGCTCGGGCGCGCCGACCAGCTCGAGCCGCCCGGCATAGGGCCGCGCCGCGTCGAACAGGCCGAGCTTCGCCTTCACCCGCAGGATGCGGCGCACCGCATCGTCGACCCGCGCCATCGGGATCTGCCCCGCCTTCACCTGCGCGACGGTATTGTCGAACAGCCCTTTCCAGCCATCGGGCGCCATCGCCATGTCGAGCCCGGCGTTGAAGGTGCCGGGGCAATTGGCGTTGGTGCAACCGTCGAGCTGCGCGTGCGCGTTCCAGTCGCCGACGATGAAGCCATCGAAGCCCATCCGGCCCTTCAGCACGTCGGTCAGCAGGCTTTTGTTGCCGTGCATCTTCGCGCCCTGCCAGCTGGAAAAGGACGCCATCACGGTCATCGTGCCGGCCGTGATCGCGCCCGGATAGCCGGCATTGTGGATCGCGATCAGCTCCCGTTCGGGGATGTCGGCGTCGCCCTGGTCGATGCCGTCCTTGGTGCCGCCGTCGCCCAGGAAATGCTTGGCGCTCGCCGCGACATAGCCCTGCTGGATCGTGCCCTTGCCCGGTGCGCCCTGCAGCCCCGCGACCATCGGCCCGGAATAGGAGGCGACGACCTTCGGATCCTCCGAATAGCCCTCATAGGCGCGGCCCCAGCGCTCGTCCTGCGGCACGGTCAGCGTCGGGCCGAATGCCCAGTCCCAGCCGGCGGCGGCGGTCTCGACCGCGGTCGCGCGGCCGATTTTCGTCATCAGCGCGGGGTCGTGCATCGCGCCCAGGCCGACATTGTGTGGGAAGACGGTCGCGCCCAGGATGTTGCTGTTGCCGTGGACCGCATCGATCCCGAAGATGAGCGGGACGTAGGGCCGCCCGGGGCGCCCCTCCTTCGCCACCTTGTCGAACGCGCGCGCGGTGGCGAGCCAGGCGGCGGCGGGGGAACGATCAGGGCTGTCGAGCGGGGGCGAGCTACCGCCGGCGAGCACGCTGCCGAGCGGATATTTGCGCAGGTCCTCGGGCCGGATCGTGCTGATGTCGCCCTGGATCATCTGCCCGACTTTTTCCTCGATCGTCATCTTGGCCATCAGGCCGGTGACGAACGCTTCGGTCTTCGGGTCGACCAGCCCGGCGCTCTTCGCCGCCGGCCACAGTGCCGGATGCGCGACGCCGCGCGCGGTTGGGGCCTGAGACTGCGCACCGGCGACCGCCGCGCTCAGGATGCCGGCCGCACCGGCGAGCAGGCTAGCCTTGTTCCATCCCATCTTCATGCTCCTCAACCCGCGTCGTTCTGTACGGTTCTGGCGCGCTCAATAGCATCGGCAAGGTCGAACGCTATGCGAAAGGCCCCTTGTCAGCGCGAGGCCTCGATGCCGAGCTGGCGGTTGGCCCAGGGGATGAAATGGCGGAAATTGGGCTGGTCGGTATGCCCGCCCGTATGTTGGCGCCACGCAAGCGTCCCGTCGATCATCGTCTCGACCGGCGGCATCGTGTGCGGACCCGTGACGCCCACGCCATCGCGGCCGAGCAGCTTGTACACCCGGCCCGCATCCACCGCCGCCAGAAAGCTGCCTTTGTGGTCCAGCCAGTGCGCGTCGCCTTCCTCGGGCACGCCATAGCTGATGAACACCGGGCGGGGCGCCGCGAGTGCGATCAGTTCGTTCGCGTCGACCGGCAGGTCAGAGGCGTCGAAGTCCGGCTTCGACACCCCCTTGGTGTCGTATTTCATGAAATTGCCCGCCATCCAGTAGAAGGAGCCGCTGGCGAGGTTGCCGACCTGCTCGCCGAAATTGCGGCGGACCAGCGTCGTGCCGCCCTTGCCCGACGATCCGATCAGCCCGATCGCGAAGCGTTCGTCGAACGCCATCGCCACCAGGGCCGCCTTGCCATAGCGCGAGACGCCCTCGATCCCGACGCGCTTGCCGTCGATCCTGGGATCGGTCGAAAGCCAGTCGAGCGCGCGGCTGGCGCCCCAGCCCCAGGCGCGCAGCGCGCCCCACTGATCGGGCGTGCGCGGGCCGCCTTTATTGCCAAGGCCGATGATCCCGTCGCGCAGGCCCGCGCCATTGTCGGCCTGGATGCTCGCCGTATCGAGCATGACATAGCCCCAGCCCGCCGCGATCAGCTGGTCCTGGCGCGGCAGATCGCCGAAGCGGTCGCGTTCGGGCGGGCGCGCGGGCGGCGCGACGAAGCCCATCGCCTGATGCTCCGCGAACGTCGCCTCCAGCGCCGGATCCTGCTTGACGAGCAGTGCCTTGAGCGCGGCGTTGATCCGGTCGACCGTCGGCTGATCGGGTAACGACGGATTGGGGAAGGCGTCGGGGCCGAACAGGATCAGCACCGGCACCGGGCCCTTCGCCTGTTCGGGCAGGACCACCATCATCCGGATGTCGACGCTGCGCGCCGGATCGCTCGGATGCGGCACATGCCCGATCACGCGCCGCGCGAGCACCGGGGTAAACCCGGCCATCCGCTCGTGATCGGTCGCGACGACCGACCATTGCACCGGCGGCAGCCCCTCGGGCACGCGGCCATAGACCTCACGCGCATAGTCCTCGAGGATCTCGGGCCGGCGCATCTCCCGCCACGTGCGGGCGTCGGCCACCTTACGCCCGTTCTTCAGCGTGAGCGGATCGGGCAGGTCGGGGTAGGGCGTCGCCTTGCCCTCGTCGTAATTGGCGGGTCTGGGCGAGGTCGGGTCGCCGCTCGCGCCGGGGATGAGGCGCGTGATGCCCAGCCGGCGCATCATGTCCTCGCGATTCTGCTCAGCGGTCCAAACCGGTGCAGCCGCGACCAGCAGCAGCGCCGCGCCGGACAATGCCGCGCGAACCCACCCCTTTTCCATCCATCCTCTCCGTCTTTGTCGTTCAGAGGGTGGTAAGCCGCCGCTCCACGTCGCGCCAGAGCGTCGTGATCGCCCGCGTCACCGGCGCGCGCGGCGCATAGGCGCCCACCGGTGCGTGCCGCTCGGCCATCTGCTCGACCAGGCTCGCCATCGGAATGACGGCCTGGCCCGGCGCGTCATCGATTGCCTGGCGGTGCGCGGCGCGGCGGCGGTCGACCATGTTGAACACCGGCAGCACCTGTGGAGCGCCCTTGCGGCGCTGGTCGAGATGGCGGCGCAATTCGTCGGCCGAGCGCATCGACAAAGCCGACGGAATGAGCGGCAGCAGGATCAGGGTCGCGCCGCGAATGACCTGTTCGGCGGTAATGCCCAGCCCCGGCGGGCAGTCGATCACCACCCGGTCATAGCGCCCGGCGAGGAGCTCGCCGATCCGCTGCAGCCTCTTCTTCGCGCCGATCTCCTCGAACAGCAGGTCGAGCGTGCGGAGCGAGGCGTCGGCGGGCAGGATGTCGAGGTTCGCGATACCGGTGGGAACGATCAGCCGGTCGGGCTCCACCTCGCGCTCGATCACTGTGCGCGCCTCGTCGCGCAGGCGGGCTTTGGGGGCGAGGATGAAGCTGGCCGCCGCCTGCGCGTCCAGATCCCACAACAGGCTGCGCCGGCTCGACAGGGTCGCGGCCGCCCATGCCATGTTGACCGCAAGGCTGGTCTTACCCACCCCGCCCTTCGCGCTGTAGACCGCAAGCGTCGCCATGCTGTGCCTACCGCTCCGCCGGTTGCGTGGTCCGCGAGGGAATGGGCGGCTGGGGCATTGCGAGCGCTCCGTCATCTGTCTGTCGCACGGGGCTGCGACAGCGCCACCTTTCGGAAAGAGAAGTGACGGTGAGACTGCTAAAATCTTACGGTTTTATGACGCTCGCCGCGTTTATGAGCGGCTGTGCCACTGCACCCGCAGCGGATTGGGCGACCGTCGCGGCGCGCAATCCGGCGCCGCGGGTCGTGGCGGTCGGGGAGACCGAGCCGGTGAGCACCGCCAATGCCGACGCGGCGGACGATCCCGCCATCTGGCGCGATCCGGCGGACCCCTCGCGCAGCCTGATCATCGGGACCGACAAGAAAGCCGGTCTCTATGTCTACGGGGTTGACGGGCGGAGGCGGAGCTTCTTCCAGGCCGGCCGCGTCAACAATGTCGATCTCGTCGAGGCGCGCGTCGCCGGGCGCGCGGCGATTTTGGTGGCGGCGTCCGATCGCAACGATCCTGCGGCGGGCAAAGTCGCGCTGTTCACGCTCGATCCGGCCAGCGCCGCGCTGACCGCACTCGGCACCGTGCCGGCAGGCGCGGGCGAGGCCTATGGCCTCTGCCTGTCACCGCGCGGACAGGCCGTGGACGCGTTCGTGGTGATGAAGGATGGGACGATCGCGCAGGTCGCGCTCGACCTTGCCGAAGCCGCGCCCGCCGGCCGCGTCGTCCGCACGCTCAAGCTCGCGACGCAGTCGGAGGGGTGCGTGGTCGATCCCCGGACCAGGCGGCTCTACGTGGGGGAGGAGGATGCCGGCATCTGGCGGTTCGATGCCGATCCGGCGGGGTCGCCGACGCCCGTGAAGGTGGCGGGCGTGGATGGAAAGACGCTCGTAGCGGATGTCGAGGGGCTCGCCGTCGTCGCCGGGGCCGCCGGCGGCGGCTGGCTGCTCGCGTCGAGCCAGGGCGACAATGCCTATGCGGTCTACGACCTCGCGACCGAGCGCTTTCTCGGCCGCTTCCGCGTCGGTCCCGGCAAATTCGGCGCAACCAGCGAGACCGACGGCATCGCCGCGATGGCCGGCGACTTCGGGGCGGCCTTTCCGGGCGGTCTGTTCATCGCGCAGGACGGGGACAACGCGCCCGCCGCGCAGAACTTCAAGCTGGTGCCGCTCGCCGCGATTGCCGCCGCGCTCGGCCGGCCGCTGCCCTGAAGCCTTCACGGCGGGTTCAGCCGGATGACGGCATAAGCACCTGCTGGAGGACGCCGCCATGAGTCGCCTGTCTGCAAATATCATCGCCGGGGCCGGCGCGCTTGGACTGGCGGTGGCGCTGGTCGGGGGTGCCTCGACCTCGCTCGCCGCCGAGACCGCCATCCCCGCCCCCGCGCCGCTCGTTACCGCTCCGGCGACACAGACGCGCGAGACCGCTGTTTTCGCGGGCGGCTGCTTCTGGGGCGTGCAGGGCGTGTTCCAGCATGTGAAGGGCGTGACCGGCGCGGTCTCGGGTTATACCGGCGGCAGCGCGGCCGACGCCCGCTACGAGCGCGTCTCCTACGGCGATACCGGCCATGCGGAGGCGGTGCGCGTCACCTTCGATCCGCGCGTCGTCGGCTATGCCGATCTGCTCCGCATCTATTTCTCGGTCGTCGCCGATCCGACCCGCGCGGACGGGCAGGGCCCCGACATCGGTCCGCAATATCGCTCGGCGCTGTTTCCGGTCGATGCGCGCCAGAAGCGCATCGCCGAGGCCTATCTCACGCAGCTCGGCAAGTCGGGCCTGTGGGACCGGCCGATCGTCACCCGGATCGAGCGTGCGCAGGCCTTCTATCCGGCGGAGGGGCATCACCAGGATTATCTGACGCGCAATCCCAACGCGCCTTATATCCGGATCAACGACCTGCCGAAATTGACCGCGCTGAAACAGCTCTACCCGCTGTCATGGCGCGAGCGCCCGGTGCTCGTCCGCGGCTGAGCCGGTCAGGCGGCGAGCGGGAAACGCAGCAGACGATCCTCGACCGGCACCAGCGCCTGCGCCCGTGCGCCCACCGCGCGCAGGATCACGGGATCGTCGGCGTCCATCCCCCCGGTCAGCGCGCCGAACGCCGGCAGGATCAACTTGGTCCCGCTCGCGACGAAGCAGCGGCGCGCAACGTGGCGCCCGCGCAGCGACAGGCGCAGCTTCGGATGAAAATGGCCCGACAATTCGGGGCGAGGGTCGGCGGGGTCGGCCTCGTGGCGCAGCACCAGCCCATCCACTTCCACCTCGTCGCGCACCATGCCGCCGCACGGATCGGACAGCGCGGCGTCATGATTGCCGGTAATCCACGTCCAGCGCGTCACGGCGGTCAGATCGAGCAGGCGTGCACGCGCGTCGGCCGGCAGGCGCGTGCAGCCGGCGCGATCGTGGAAGCTGTCGCCCAGGCACCAGATCTCCCGCGCCTGCGTCGCCTCGCGGATCGCGGTCAGCTCGGTCAGCGTGGCGATCGAGTCATAGGGCGGCAGCATCTGCCCGCGCCCCGCGAACCAGCTCGCTTTCTCCAGATGCAGGTCCGCCACCAGCAGCGCGTCGCGTGCTGGCCAGTAAAGCGCGCCGGCGGTCAGTGCCGCCAGCTCGACACCGCAGAACGAAAAGCGAACCATGGCCGTGCTATAGTCATTCGGCCGGCGGCAGCGCAACCGGGCTGGCAAGCGGCCCGCCACCTTCCCATATGAAGACGTGGCGCAGCTTCCCTTTTTCGGCCCGAGCGGCTAAGGCGGCGCGCTTTTCCGACACAATCGAGATATTGAGGACTTCGCTTGGCGAAAGAAGAATTGCTTGAAATGCGCGGGCAGGTGGTCGAGCTGCTGCCGAACGCCATGTTCCGCGTGCGGCTTGAAAACGACCACGAGATTCTGGGCCATACCGCCGGCAAGATGCGCAAGAACCGCATCCGCGTGCTCGTCGGCGACGAGGTGCTGGTCGAACTGACCCCCTACGACCTGACCAAGGGCCGCATCACCTACCGCTTCAAGTAAACGGGCGCCCATGCGCCTGGTGCTTGCCTCCTCCAGCCCGCGCCGACGCGATCTGCTTGCCCGGATCGGCGTCGTGCCCGACCGGATCGAAGCGCCGGCGATCGACGAATCGCCGCGCCCGCGCGAATTGCCCCGCCTGTATGCTCTGCGTCTTGCCGAGGAAAAGGCGCGCGCGGTGGCCCGTGCCGGGGATGAGGTCGTGCTGGCCGGCGACACCACCATCGCGCTCGGGCGCCGCATCCTGCCGCCCGCCGAGACCGAGGATGTCCAGCGCGACCTGCTTTGCCTGCTGTCCGGCCGTCGCCATCACTGCCTGTCGGCGGTATGCCTGATCGGGGCCGATGGCCGCGCGCGCACCCGGTTGGCCGACACGATCGTCACCTTCAAGCCGCTGTCGGCGGCCGAGATCGACGCCTATGTCGCGGGGGGCGAGGGGCTCGGCAAGGCCGGAGGCTATGCCATCCAGGGGCATGCCGAGGCATTCGTCCGCCGGCTGGCCGGCAGCCATTCGGGCGTGATCGGTCTGCCCCTGTTCGAAACGCGCGCATTGCTGCTCATCGCCGGGATCGCGCTTGGCTGAGTGGCTGTACGAGGCCGGGATCGGCGAGATGCGCGCCGCCCTGGTCGATCGCGGCGAGATCGTCGAAATGGAGATCGAGCGTGACGACGATCCCGCGCCGCGCGCGGGGGCGGTGCTCGACGCGCGGCTTCTGCGCCGCGCGGACGCCTCGGGGCGGGGGCTGGTGGCATTGCCGGCGGGCAGAGAAGCGCGCTTGCTTGCGCCGCCGCCGGGCGTGGCCGAAGGGACCACGATTCGGGTCATGATCGTTCGCGAAGCCCTGCCCGAGGCGGGCGGAACGAAGCCGCCGCATGTCCGCGTGGCGGATCCGGATGCTTTACCTGTCCCGGGTCCGGACCTGCTGCGCCGGCTGGGAGACACAGCCCTGCCCGTCCGCGCGGCCGACCTCGACCTTTACGGATGGCAGGACGCGGTCGAGGAGGCGGCAAGTGGGCTGGTCGCCCGGCCGGACGCTTTGTTGCGGATCGCGCTCACGCCCGCGATGACGCTGATCGATGTCGACGGCAGCATCGCGCCCGCCGGGCTGGCGATTGCAGGAGCGCGGCTGGCGGGGGCGACGATCCGCCGCTTCGGCATCACCGGCTCGATCGGGATCGACCT
>NZ_JBMDXG010000100.1:0-11239 GCF_048594985.1 Sphingomonas sp.
CTGCCATGGATCGCTATCGAGGACCCGCATCGTCGATTCCGCGAAGGAGTGGGCGGCGTGCCGTGGGATTATGAGCAGCGCGAACGTCTCGCGCCCGGGCGCGCGCTCATGTTTCCGGGCTGGCTGCGCCATGTGGTGACGGAGCCGGCGCTGCGGATCGACCTGTGGCCGTTATTGCCGGCGGAGAGGCCGTAAGGCGGCGCCTAGCGCTGCTTCAGGCTCGACTGCCAGAGGGCATCGACGCGCTTTTGGCCCGTTTCTACCGTCTTCGCCGTTCCGGCGCGCGCGAGGCCGCGCAGGATGATGCTCGTGCCGCCGATCAGGCCATGGTCGGTGGCATAGCCCACTTCGTAGATGGTCCGGTCGACCAAGGGTTCGCCGTCCGCGACGTAGCGCGTCTCGATCAGGATGGGCAGGCGCGAATCGCCCGGGCCATCCTTGATCCCGGCCGCGCGGCGCGCGTCGACCAACGCCTCGTCGAACCAGCCGCGCTCGATTCGCGCGTCGCCGCTCGTTTCGGCGGGCTTCAGGCCGAGCGCGCCAGGAAAATAGACTGTCTGGCTCTGGATCGCCTGTGATTCGGCGCGGGGCACGAGTGACAGCCGCCGCCCGTTCTTGTCGGGCGTGGCAGCGAGCAAAAGGGTGGTTGCGCGCCGTTGCGACTGCGCGGCCTCGGCGGCCTTTTCGGCCTCGCCATGCGTCCGCTCGCTCCAGCTGTTCCAGAAGGTCAGCGCCGAGATCGTCACCGCCACGATCGCCACGGTCTCGCCCAGCGACAGCCAGCGGCGTCGCACGCGGGCGGTTTCAGCGCGATCCTGCGGCGTTTCGCTCATGCGTGGTCCTCACTCCTGCCCGGGCGTAATGATGGCGGCGGGCGGCTGAACGGCGTCTGTCCGCCGGATCAGCGCCGCCAGCGCCGCCGGGTACAGCCGGTGCTCCTCGACGAGCACGCGGTTCGCGAGCGTCGCCGAGTCGTCGCCGGGAAGGATCGGCACCTCCGCCTGGGCGAGGATCGGGCCATCGTCCAGTTCCGCCGTGACGAGATGGACGGTGCAGCCGTGCCGCGTCTCCCCGGCGTCAAGCGCGCGCTGATGCGTGTCGAGCCCCTTGTAAGCGGGGAGAAGCGAAGGATGGATGTTGACCATCCGCCCGGCCCAGCGGTCGACGAACCCGGGCGAGAGCAGGCGCATATAGCCTGCCAACGCCACATACTCGATTCGGGCGTCGCGGAGCGCGCCGTCGACCAGCAGGTCGAATTCGGCGCGCTTCACGCCCTTGTGGCTGAGCGCAAAGGTCGGAATGCCGCGGTCGGCCGCATAAGCGAGCCCCGGCGCATCGGGGACATTCGAGATGACGATCGCGACCTCATAGGGACAGTCCTCGCGCCCCGCCGCATCGATCAGCGCCGCCATGTTCGAGCCGCGACCCGAAATGAGGATGCCGACGCGCGCCTTTCGGTCAGCCGGCATGCGTCGCGGACCAATCGGCCTTCGCGCTCCACGTGCCGTGCGCGCCACGCACCGTGCAGCCGCGCTCGCCCGCGTCGATCCTGCCGATCGGCACCACCCGCTCGCCGGCGGCCACCAGCGCGGCGGTCAACTCATCCGCCGCCTCGGGCCGCACCACCACGACCATGCCGATGCCGCAGTTGAAGGTGCGCGCCATCTCGTCGGGTTCGATCGCGCCCTGCGCCTGGAGGAACGCCATGATGCGCGGCTGTTCCCACGCATCCGCGTCTACCGTGGCATGAAGGCCGTCGGGCAGGACGCGCGGAATATTCTCGAGCAGGCCACCGCCGGTGATGTGCGCCAGCGCGCAGATCTTTCCGCCACGCACCAGCGGTAGCAGCGAGCGGACGTAGATGCGCGTGGGCTCCATCAGCCAGTCGATCAGCAGGCGATCCTGATCGAACAGAGCGGGGCGATCGAGCTTCCAGCCCTTGTCGGCGGCGAGCCGACGAACCAGCGAATAGCCGTTCGAGTGGAGGCCCGACGAGGCGAGCCCGAGCAGCAGGTCGCCCGCCTCTACGCCCTGCCCAGTCAGGGCGTGCGCCCGTTCGACCGCACCGACCGCAAAGCCGGCGAGATCGTAATCGCCGGCGGCGTACATGCCCGGCATTTCGGCGGTCTCGCCGCCGATCAGCGCGCAACCCGCAACGCGGCAGCCATAAGCGATGCCCGCGATCACCTGCTGCGCGACGCCCGCGTCGAGCTTTCCCGTGGCGAAATAGTCGAGGAAGAAGAGCGGCTCGGCGCCCTGCACGATCAGGTCGTTGACGCACATCGCGACCAGATCGATCCCGACCGTGTCATGGCGCCCGCTTTCGATCGCGAGCTTGAGCTTGGTGCCGACGCCGTCATTGGCAGCAACGAGCAGCGGGTCGTCATAACCTGCCGCCTTCAAATCGAAGAAGCCGCCGAAGCCGCCGATTTCGGCATCGGCGCCGGGCCGGCGGGTCGACCGCACCAACGGCTTGATCGCGTTGACCAGCGCGTTGCCGGCCGCGATCGAGACGCCTGCCTGCGCGTAGCTATATGGGGTGTCGCTCATTCTGCTTCGAGCGACTATCCATATCGCGCTTGGAAATCCATCGGCCTTTCGCCACAAGGCGCGCGTGTCGCCTGCCCGCCGCTTTACCCTGATCGCCGGATCGGTCGTGACGCTCGCGCTCGGCGGGCTCGCGGTCGCACAGCTCGAGGGGAGCGATCGCGGCGTCCCGCCGATCGACAGTTCGGCCAATTACGAGGTCGGCGGCGTCAAGGTCGACGTGTCGGGCCGCACCGCCGATCAGGCGCGCAGCTTCGGCTGGCGGCTGGCGCAGCGCCGCGCGTGGCGGCAATTGTGGGCGCGGGTAAATAATGCCTCGCCCGACGCCGCGCCCAACCCGGGCGATGCGGTGCTCGACGGCATGGTCTCGGGCATCGAGATCGAGAATGAGGAGATCGGCCCCACCCGCTACATCGCGACGCTGGCGGTGCTGTTCGATCGCGCGCGCTCGGCGCGCCTGCTCGGGGTGCAGGGGGCGGACATCCGCTCGGCGCCGACCTTGGTGATCCCGGTGATGTGGTCGGGCGGCGTGCCGCAAAGCTTCGAGCATCGCACGCCATGGCAAAAAGCGTGGGCGCGCTTCCGTTCGGGCGGCAGCGCGATCGATTATGTCCGGCCGGTCGGCACCGGGCTCGACCCGCTGCTCCTGAATGCGGCGCAGGCGGGGCGGCCGGGGCGGGGCGCCTGGCGCGCGATCCTCGACCAATATGGCGCGGCCGACGTGGTCATCCCGACGGTGCAGTTGTCGCGGCAATATCCGGGCGGCCCGGTACGCGGGCGGTTCGCGGCGATCCACGGTCCCGACGCGGTGGTGATCGCGCGGTTCGACCTCACCGCACCCAATGGCGACGCGCTGCCCCGCATGCTGGACGAGGGCGTGCGGCGGGTCGACCTTATTTATTCAGACGCGCTCCGCACCGGCCGGCTGCGGTCCGATCCGTCGCTGGTCGTCCTGCCCGCCGAACTGCCGGATCTGCCCGAAGAGGCGGCGGTCGAGGGCGAATCGGCGGCGGCGCTGCCCGGCGCAGCCTCCACCTTCCTGGTTCAGGTCGAGACGCCCGACGATCCCGCGCTGATGCAGGTTCAGGCCGGGCTGCGCGCGCTGCCGGGCGTCCAGGGCGTGACCGTCGACAGCTTCGCGCTCGGCGGCGTGTCGGTGATGCGGGTCGCGTTCAGCGGCAGTCCGGACGATTTCCGCACCGCGCTCGGCACCGCCGGCTACGCGGTCGAGGATACGGGCGGGGGCCTGCGTCTCCGGCGGCGGCAGTGAGTCAGATCGCGCTGCCGCTCGACTGGCCGGCCGGCGCGCAGGAAAGCGACTATCTCGTCTCCGCCGCCAACCGGCCGGTCGTCCGCCATTTCGAACATTGGTCGCTGTGGCCGGTCATGGCCACGATCCTGGTCGGGCCGCGCAAGTCGGGGCGCTCGCTGCTGGGCCGCATCTTCGCCGCCAAGGCGGGCGGCGAACTGATCGACGATGCCGAGCAGGCCGACGAGGAGCGTGTCTTCCACGCCTGGAACCGCGCGCAGGAACACCGCCGTCCGCTCATTCTCATCGCGGATCGCCCACCGCCCTTGTGGTCACCCGTGCTGCCCGACCTGCGCTCGCGCGTAGCGGCCAGCCCGGTCGTCCGGATCGAGGAGCCGGACGACGATCTCGTGGGGCAATTGCTGGAGAAGCTGTGCCATGATCGCGGCCTCGCCGCGCCGCCGGAGCTGATCCGCTATCTCGTGCCCCGGATCGAGCGATCCTATCTGGGCGTGCATCGCGTGATCGAGGCGCTGGACGAGCTGGCCTATCAGAAGCGCCAGCGGCTGACGGTGCCCTTGGCGCGCCATGCGCTCCAGGCGCTGGATATCATCGACGAGTCACGGATCGGCGCGTAAGCTCCGCCGGATGGACCAGCCCAACGCGTCGCCGACCCATGACGAGGAGATCGTCGAAAGCAATGTCGACCGGATTGCCCCCGGCGACCGCTATTTCAACCGCGAACAATCGTGGATCGCGTTCAACGAACGCGTGCTGGACGAGGCGTGCAATCCGGCGCACCCTCTCCTCGAACGGCTGCGTTTCCTGTCGATCTCGGGCAGCAATCTCGACGAATTCTTCATGGTGCGCGTGGCCGCGCTCAAGGGGCAGCAGCTTCAGGGGATCGAGGATCGCTCGCCCGACGGCCTGACGCCCACGCAGCAGCTGAGCGCCATCGCCGCGCGCGCCGACCATCTGACCGACGTGCAGCAGAAGGTGTGGCTGACGCTGCGCGCGCAGCTCGCCGAAAACGGGATCCGCGTCCTCGACCGCCGCGATGTCGGCGATGTGGGGGAGTGGGCGGAGAATTATTTCCGCGAGCAGATCTTTCCGGTGCTGACGCCGCAGGCGCTCGACCCCTCGCATCCGTTTCCGTTCGTACCGAACAAGGGCTTCACCCTGCTGTTCGACTTGCGGCGCAAATCGGATGGCGAGCCGACGCGCGAGCTCGTCATGGTGCCGGCCACGCTCAAGCGGTTCATCCGCCTGCCGGGCACGCAAGCCCGCTACGTCACGATAGAGACTTTGATCCGGCGTTTCACCGACATTCTGTTCCCCGGTTACGACGTGCTGGGCGACGGCGCGTTCCGCGTGATCCGCGACAGCGATATCGAGGTGGAGGAAGAGGCCGAGGATCTGGTCCTCTACTTCAAATCCGCGATCAAGCGGCGCCGGCGCGGGCGCATCATCAGGCTGGAGCCGCGCCCCGACATGCCCGCCGCGATCGACGAGATCATCAAGGATGAGATCGGCGGATCGGAGGACGTGATCGTCGACACGCAGGAGCTGCTGGGCGTCGCCGACCTCGCCGAACTGGTGGACGAGGACCGCCCCGATCTCAAATTCCCCCCGTTCACGCCGCGCTTTCCCGAGCGGATCCGCGAATTCGGGGGAGATTGCTTCGCCGCGATCCGTGCCAAGGACATCGTCGTCCACCACCCCTACGAGACGTTCGACGTGGTGCTGGCCTTTCTGCGCCAGGCGGTGGCGGATCCCGACGTCGTCGCGATCAAGCAGACGCTCTATCGCGCGGGCAAGCAGTCGGCGGTGATCCGCGCGCTGATCGACGCGGCGGAGGCTGGCAAGTCGGTCACAGCCGTGGTCGAGCTGAAGGCGCGATTCGACGAGGAGCAGAACATCAACTGGGCCGCGCAGCTCGAGCGCGCGGGCGTGCAGGTGGTCTACGGCTTCATCGACTGGAAAACGCACGCCAAGGTATCGATGGTGGTGCGGCGCGAGGGCGAAGCATACCGCACCTACTGCCACTTCGGGACCGGCAATTACCACCCGATCACGGCGCGCATCTACACCGACCTGAGCTTTTTCACCGCTGATCCGCGCGCCGGGCGCGACGCCGCGCAGCTGTTCAACTACGTTACCGGCTACGTCGAGCCGGCAGGGCTGGAGATGCTCACGCTCTCGCCGCTCGGGCTACGCGACGCGCTGAGCGACCGGATCGATGCGGAAATCGACCATGCCCGCGCCGGCCGACCGGCGGCGATCTGGGCCAAGCTCAACAGCCTGGTCGATCCGAAACTGATCGAAAAATTGTACCGCGCGAGCGCGGCGGGGGTGCAGATCGACCTGATCGTGCGCGGTATCTGCTGCCTGCGGCCGGGGGTCGAGGGCCTGTCGGAGAATATCCGGGTCAAGTCGATCGTCGGGCGCTTTCTCGAACATAGCCGCGTGATGGCGTTCGGCAACGGCGACCGGCTGCCCAATCCGAATGCGAAGGTGTTCATTTCGTCCGCCGACTGGATGCCGCGCAATTTCGACCGGCGCGTGGAGTTCCTGATGCCGATCGAAAACCCCACCGTTCACGCCCAGATCCTCGACCAGGTCATGGTCGCCAACCTGATCGATGATGAGCAGAGCTGGCGACTGTTGCCCGATGGGCGGTATGAGCGGATCGCGCCGGGACGGCGGCCGTTCAACCTCCATCGCTACTTCATGACCAATCCCTCGCTGTCGGGCCGTGGCGCGGCGCTCAAGCGATCGGGCTCGGTGCCGACGCTCACGCTCAAGCGCGACTGACGCGCGTGACGGGGCTTGGTCGGCCAGCGGCTTGACGTTACAGGTCGATCGGCATGCGGCTCGCACCATTCCAGAAGCGCGAGGCGCTGCCCGCGACCGGTCCCGTCGGGATCATCGACATCGGCTCCAATTCGATCCGGCTCGTCATCTACGAAGGCGAGGGGCGGATCCCGTCGATTCTGTTCAACGAGAAGATCCTCGCCGGGCTGGGCCAGGGGCTGGGCAAGACCGGCCTGCTCGATCCGCAGGCGGTTGACCGCACGCTCGTCGCGCTCGCCCGGTTCAAGCGGCTGGCGGAGGATATGGGGGTCGCGCGGCTCGGCACGGTGGCGACCGCCGCGGTGCGCGATGCCGCCAATGGTCCCAATTTCATCGACCGCCTTGCCGCGATCGGCCTGCCGGTCGAATTGCTGCCCGGCACGGCCGAGGCCGCGATGGCCGGGCTGGGCGTAGTTGCGGCGATACCCGAGGCGGACGGCATCGTCGGCGACCTCGGCGGCGGCAGCCTGGAGCTGGTCCGCGTCCGGGACGGCACGGTCGGGGAGGGCGTGTCCGTGCCCTTCGGCGTCCTGCGCGTCGCCGCGATGAAGCTGGCGGGTGCGCGCGCGGTGGATCGCGCGCTCGACGCGGCGCTCGATGCGGCGGGCTGGCGCGAGACGGCGGCCGGCAAGCCGTTCTACATGGTCGGGGGATCGTGGCGCGCGCTCGCGCGGCTCCACATGACGCTGACCGAATATCCGCTGCCGATCGTCCACAATTATCTGATGGCGCCGAGCGAGGCGCAGCGGCTCGTTCGCGCGCTGGCTCAGCTCGATCCCAAGCGGATCAAGGGCATTTCCGGCATCTCGTCGTCGCGCATTCCCGCGCTCAGCCACGCCGCATTGCTGCTGGCGGGACTGGTGCGGCGGCTCCAGCCGGGAATGCTGGTGGTCTCGGCCTATGGCCTGCGCGAGGGTCTCCTTCACCGGAGCCTTTCGCCCGAGGTCCGCGCGCTCGATCCGCTGATCGAGGCAACACGCGAGGAAGGCGCCCGTCAGGGGCGCTTTCCGGAGCATGGCGACCTGCTCGATCGATGGATCGCGCCGCTCTTCGCCGATGAGGCGCCCGTGCTGGCGCGGCTGCGGCATGCGGCGTGCCTGCTGGCCGACGTGGGCTGGCGGGCGCATCCTGAATTCCGCGCCGAGCGGGGGCTCGACGTGGCATTGCACGGCAACTGGGTGGCGATCGACGCGGCCGGCCGGGCGATGGTGGGGCAGGCCCTGTTCACGCATTTTGGCGGGACCGGTGTGCCGCCCGTCATCAACCGCCTGATCGGATATGACGCCGCCACGCAGGCGATGCGCTGGGGCTATGCGATGCGGCTGGGCCAGCGGCTGTCGGGCGGCGTGCCCGGGCCGCTGGAGAGCAGCCGTCTGTCGTTTCAGGAGGGCCGCGTCGTGCTGCGCCTGAAGGGCGATGACGCGGCGCTCTATGGCGAGGCGGTCGAACGCCGCCATCGCCTGCTCGCCGCGTCGCTCGGCGGCATGGCCGAGGTGGTGACGGGCTGACCGTCAGGCGTTGTCGGGGAAGTCGGTGCCGCGCGTCACCTCCTCCCACCGGTCGATCTCCTCGATGACCGTATCCAGCCTCGCCCGGGCGCGGCGAAGCGCGTCGGAGCCCAACAGCAGGTTCAGCGGCGGGTCGGCATCGTCAACGAGCTTCAGGATCGCGTCGGCGGCGCGCGCCGGGTCGCCCAACTGCTTGCCCGCCATCGCGTCGAACGCGGCCGAGGCCTTGCCGACGCTGTCGCCATAATCGGCGCTTTCGGGCGCGCTCTTGCGGATCGAAGTAGGGGCGAGGAAGTCGGTTCGAAAGGCGCCGGGCGCGACCGCCGTAACCCTGATGCCGGCCGGCGCAACCTCCTGCGCCAGACTGGCGGACAGGCCCTCAAGCGCAAACTTCGCGGCGGCATAGAGGCCCGACGCGGGGCCGGGCGCCCGCCCGGCGATCGAGGTGATGTTGACGATATGGCCGCTCCGCCGTGCGCGCAGGTGCGGCAAGGCGGCACGGATGACGCGGAACGGCGCGAAGACGTCGACCGCGAACAGCTGTGCGACCTCTTCGTCGGTCGCCGTCTCGACCGCGCCGAGCAGGCCGTAACCCGCATTGTTGACCACGACGTCGATCGCACCGCCTGCCGCCGCAAACGCCTCTTCGACGGCAGGCGCAATCGCGTCGGCATCCGTCAGATCGAGCTGCAGCAGGGTGAGCTTGTCGGTCGGCGCAGTGAATTCCGGCGTACCCGAGCGCACCGTACCGATGACGGTGTCGCCGCGCGCGAGCGCGGCGTCGGCCAGCGCGCGGCCGAGTCCGCGTGAAACGCCGGTGATGAGCCATGTCTTCATCTCAAGTCTCCTTGGCGCTCGATGTGGCATGATCGGCCGGCAAGAAAATGCCCGTTGGGATGACAAGACTGTTTAGCAGCGGTTAAATATCGGCATGGACCCAATTCCTGCCGTGACCGAGTTCGCGCAGCTTCGCGCCTTCCTGACAGTCGGCGAACTGCTCAGCTTCAGCCGCGCGGCCGAGCGGCTGGGCGTCTCTCCATCCGCGCTGAGCCAGGCGGTGCGCGCGCTGGAGGAGAGAGCGGGCATCCGCCTGCTGAACCGCACCACGCGCAGCGTCTCCTTGACGGAAGCCGGCGAGCGACTGCTTCGCCAGGCTAAGCCCGCCGCCGAGGACATCGGCGCGGCGATCGCCGCCTTGCGCCGCAAGGGAGGCGAACCGGCGGGGGTGGTGCGTATCCATGCCTTCCGCTCGGTCGCCGATCGCCACATCCTCCCGATGCTCACGGAGTTTGAGCGGAATTATCCCAATATCGTGCTGGATATCACGCTGGACGATGCCGTCGTGGACATGGTGGCGGGCGGGTTCGACATCGCGATCCGGATCGGCGAGGTGGTCGAGCGCGACATGGTGGCGGTGGCGCTGGGGCCGGAGCTGCGGCAGGTTGCGGTCGCCGCGCCCGCTTACCTCGCGCGCCACGGAACGCCGGGCCACCCGCGCGAACTGACCGCGCATCGCTGTATCCGCTGGCGCTGGCCGGGACAGGATCATCCCTATCGCTGGGAGTTTAACGAGGATGGCCGCTGGTTCGAAGTGGCGGTCGAGGGCGGGTTGATCGTGAACGACAAGGCGTTGTCGGCCCGCGCGGCGGCCGAGGGCGTCGGGATCGCCTTCCATACCGAAGAATGGGTCGCGCCCTATGTCGCCGACGGCCGGCTCGTCCGCCTGCTGGAGCGCTGGTCGGCGCCATTCCCCGGCATGTATCTTTGCTATCCGCAGCAGCGTCAGATGTCGCCGGCGGTGCGCGCCGTCATCACCGCGTTGCGGGCGACGGCGGTCAGCTGATCTCGTTCATCACCATCTTGCCGCCTCTCACACTGAAGGCCAGCCGTCCTTCGATCAGCGCACAGGCGTCCTTACCGAACACGTCGTAACGCCACCCCTGCAGGATCTGCAGGCCATCGCGCTGCCCTGCGGCCAGCGCGTCGATCTCGTCAGTGCGCGCGATCAGGCGCGGCGCGACGTCGGCCTCCTTCGACCGCACCTTGAGCAGCAATTTGAGCAGATCGGCGACCAGCGCCCCGTCCTTGCCCAGACCCGGCCGGCGGTCGTCGCGCGACGGCAGTTCGGCATCGGTCAGCGGTGTCGCGCCCTCCAGGGCGCCCATCAGCCGCGCGCCGATCTCGTTGCCGGCCCAGCTTGCCGCGAGCCCGCGCACCTTGGCGAGATCGCTTTGCGAGCGCGGCGGGTGGGCGGCGATGTCCGCCAGCGTCTCGTCCTTGACCAGCCGGCCGCGCGGCAAATTCTTGCGCCGCGCCTCGCGCTCGCGGAAGGCGGCAATGGCCTTGAGCCGGCCGAGCACGTCGGCCTTGCGGCTCGACACCTTGATCCGCTGCCAGGCGAGATCGGGGTCGTTGACGTAATTGGCGGGGTCCGCGATCCGCTCCATCTCGTCGTCGAGCCACGCGCCGCGCCCCGTCTTGCGCAGCTTTTCGAGCATGCGCGGGAAGATCTTCACCAGATGCGTGACGTCGCCGATCGCATAATCGATCTGGCGCTTGTCGAGCGGACGGCGGCTCCAGTCCGTGAAGCGCGCGCCCTTGTCGAGCTTCACCCCGGTCATGCTCTCCACCAGGTTGGAATAACCCACCTGCTCGCCCATCCCGAGCGCCATCGCCGCGATCTGCGTGTCGAACAGCGGGTGGGGAGTTCGCTGGGTGAGGTTGTGGACGATTTCGAGATCCTGCCCGCCGGCATGGACGACCTTCAACACGTCCTCGTTGTCGACCAGCAGGTCGAGCAGGGGGGTGAGGTCAATGTCCGGCGCGAGCGGATCGATCGCGGCGGCCTCGTTGGTGTCCGCGATCTGCACCAGGCAGAGCTCGGGCCAATAGGTGTTTTCGCGCATGAATTCGGTGTCGACCGCGACGAACGGACTTTGGGCGAGCCGCTCGCACAGAGCGGTCAGCGTGGCGGTATCGGTGATAAGCGGATGGATGTGCATGCTGGGAGCCGGCCATAGCGAGACGTGAGCGGGTTGACAAAGAGGGACGCGGATTCAATGCGCGACGCTCATCCGGCCGT
>NZ_JBMDXG010000101.1:0-7499 GCF_048594985.1 Sphingomonas sp.
CGCCAAGGCCGATAGCACATGATCCGTCCTCCCGGGCTTGATCCGGAATTTCGCTTCGCCCGCAATAGAGGGATAGCGGGCTGCGGATGAGGTCCCCCAGCGACGGCGGCTGGAAAGGCTGGCCACGAACGAGCCTCCAGCGATCGGCCACACCATCAACGAAAAAAAGGAGGCCGGCTCGCGCCGACCTCCCTCTTTTCGGTCACCGAAGTGATCGACCTTACTGACCCGACCCCGGGCCGTAGGTGATCTCGACGCGACGGTTCTGCACTTCGCGGACGCCATCGGCGGTCTCGACGCGCAGCTTGGTCTCGCCGAACGCTTCGGTCGTCATCACGCCGTCGGGGATACCCTTCGACGCGAGGTAGGCCTTCACCGAGTCCGCGCGACGCTGCGACAGACCGTCATTGTAGCTCGGCGAACCCGACGTGTCGGTGTAGCCGGCCAGCATGACCTGGGCGGTGCCCGTCGTGCTGTAGGCCTGAGCCGCATTGTCGAGGATCGAAGCGGCCTCCGGCGTGATGTCCGACTTATCCCAGTCGAAGAACACGATGAACGGACCCGGGGTCGCAACCGGCGGCGGCGGCGGCGGGGGAGGCGGCGGCGGCGGGGGAGGCGGCGGCGGCGGGGGAGGCGGCGGCGGCGGCGGGGCCGCAGGCTCGCCGAAGTTGTAGATCAGGCTCGCCAGCAAGCTGTGCGACCGGAACCGCGCCGTCGAGTCACCCGCCGCAATCGGATTGCCCGTGCTGCTGCGGATGTTGACGCCGTAGACGTTGAAGAAGCGATACTTGGCACCAACGTCGATCCGGTCGGTGACCGGGAACAGCACGCCGGCCAGCGCCTGGAACGCGAAGCGGGTGTCGCTGCCGTCGAGGAACCAGTTGCCGCCGTTCAGGCGATGGATGCCGTAGTGAACGCGCGCCAGACCGGCGCCGCCACCGACGAAGCCCTGGATGCCATCATCCTGCCCGAAGTTCAGCAGGGCGTTGGCCATGAAGCTGAGCACCGAAGTATTGCCGCTGCGGCTGCTCGAATAGTCGCCCGCCGGAGCGCCGTTGATCACGGTGCTCGTGGTGTGGCTCTTGAGCTCGGCGCGCTTGTAGCCGACCTCACCTTCGAGCCGAACGGGACCAAGGTCATAACCAATGATACCGTCGACGTCGAACAGACCATTCTTGTAGCGCGAAGTAACAGCATCGTCGACCGCGCCAATATTGACGTCGGTGTTCTCAACAATGATGCCGCCGCCCTCAATACCGACATACCAAGAATTATCCTTGGCGATGGCGGGCGATGCGAGCGCCGTCGTAGCCAATATGGCCGTCAGGGCGAGTTTACGCATTTGAATCCCCTTTTCCTACCTGGGTGCGTTTCCGGTTACTCGAACCACCTAAACTTCGCCAGGGTCCTGCGCAAGTACGCAAAAATGTGGACTGTTGCCGAAATGTCTCGAACTGCGGTCAAACTTTGGGTCCGCCCGCAATCCCGCTGACGCACCCCTAAACTCCAATCGGCGCCAGGAGTTTCCTCGGTCGCAAAAAAAATCGTTACGGGGCGATAATGCCATGTTGCCGCAAGGCATGAAGCACGGCTGCAACGGCCGTCCGCGCGGCAGTGTCGACCGTGGAGCCGCCCGCCGGATCGGCAATGGCGGGCTGACGTGGTCCCATCACTTGCTGCCCGTCAATCACGAGCTGTGCGCCGGTCACCTGTCCCGTCCGCCAGTTCATGCCAGACCATTGCGCATGCGTCGCCACATCGCGCAGGCAGTCATGCCGGGTTGCGGCGTGACGAATCGCCATCCGCCTCCGCTCCAACCGGCGAGATGATCGGCATGCCCCGCCCATGCGCCGGACGCCGCACCTCCGACGATCCAGATCTGCCCCGGCTGCGGTGCGACCGGCGGCACATCGATGCCTGACGCCTCGACCACGGGCTGCACCAGCATATCGAGCAGTGTCAGCGCCTCGTTGTGCGTCACCTCCTTCTGCGCCTGTCCCGCCGCCAGCAACGGCAGCATCAAGCGTGGGGTCGTTTCGGTCATCGCTCTCTCCTCACAGCGTCCACGCGCCGGTCGCCGCCTCGGAAGTGGCATAAGTTCCCTGCTGCACGACGGCGGCGGTAATCGTCGTGGGGGATGCCAGCCCGTCCTCGTCCTGAGCTGCCAGCGGATAATCGTAGAGCGGCTGGTCGAGCATGATCGATCGCCGGGCGGCGGCCGCCGACGACAGATCCAATCGATAGCGCTCAACGTCTTCGCCGAGCGGCGCATCCGCCCCGTCCACCCAGGCCCAACCCGTTCGGCTGCGTCGCCGCCAGCGGAAGCGGATCGTCCCGTCCCCCAGACGCTCGGCCGACAGGGCGACCGGCGCCAGCGGGCGCAGTGCGTCCCCGCGAGCCGTCTTGTCCGCCCGCACGGCGGCCCCGCCGTCGCCCGGACCAAGCGCCATGACCGAAACGGCGCTGCCCACCACCGCGCGCGTCAGCGGCAGTGGCAGCAGGGTGGCACGGTCAAGCAGAAGGAAACCTTCGTCAGCCTGATGCGCATCGATCGCATGTTCGGTGCCGCGCGCGCCCCGCATCAGCCGGCCGATCCGAAACCGCCGCGGTGCTACCTGGACTGCCTCGCCGAATTGGATCAGCTCCTCGCCGAGGAGGGCGAAATTGGCCCCCGCCGCCAGCCCGGCATCATCCGCGCCTTGCAGCGCCATGCCGTCATGCGCCAGCTCGATCGTGACGCGATTGATCTGGTCGAACAGGGCCGCACTGGCCGGCCCGACCACGTCGACCGCGCGTCCGATCACGGCGGGCGGCGCCGTCCGGCCGAGCGGGCTCCAGTTCGCGCCGCCATCGAGGCTGAAATTCGCCTCCGCGCGGCGCCAGCCCGCTGCGCTGCCGGCGGCGGCCAGGAACATTTGCGGCGTGACAGCCGCGACTTCGTCGAGGCTCGGCAGCTCGACGAGCATCAGGCGGGTCTGGCCGGCCTGCGTATCGGCGGCGGCGGCCGCACGGCCGGGATCCGCTCCGATCGGCGTGGGAGCGCCGGGATCGTCCGACCGCAGCCGCACGGTAAGCGCCATCTGCTCGAGCGCGATCGCCTCGATCCGCCAGACCCCGTCCGCCAGCGCGATCCGCTGGCCCGCGCGCGCGCCAAGGTATCGCCACGGCAGGTGGACGGTCGCCCGCCGCCGGCCGCGCCAGCTTCGCGTCAGCGCCGCCTCCGCCAGCCCGCGCGCCAGGTCGCCGGGAACCGCCGCCGGCAGGTCGACACGGTCTTCGTTGCGCGCGCTGCCGGCACGCCGCGCCCGCTGCAGCCCTGCCTGATAATCCCGCGCGGGATCGTAATAAGCGACCGCCACCATGTCGGGCAGCGACCCGGCGGGCCTGCTCTCGCGCATGATCGCCGCGCCGCCTTCATCGTCCGCCTGCGCGCCCAACCAGCGCGCCGCCGGGGTCCATGTCTCCTCCGCCCCGATCCGCAGCGTAGCGCCGTCGTCGGACAGGCTCAGCGGATGCACCGCCGCGATCGCTTCGATTGCGCCGCGCACGCTGTCGCCGCTGGCGGCAAATCCGGTCAGCGGCGGGCCATTCCCGCCCGCCATCAGGCCACCGATCAATTCCTGCGCGATCACCTCCGCCCCGACCTGCGCGGCATCCGCTTCTACCTCGAACGTCAGCGACGGAATGCGGTTGCCGAAATCCGCGAGTTGCATGCCCTCGAAGACGGCATAGGCCAGTCCGCGATGTGCCGGGGTCGCATCGATGCCCTCGGCCGACGCGATCAGCGGATCGGCAGCCTGCGCTTCGTCGCCATGATGGAGGCGGAATCCCGTTTCGCTCTTCCAGTCGCCGGCGGCGCCGCGCAGCAGCTTGCCGTCCGCCCAGATCCGCCCGACCCGCCGGATCGGACGCGCCGACAGCGCCACCGCGAACGATGCCGAATAGCTGTAGCTCGTGGTTGCGGGCCCCGATTTTCCGCCGCCGCTGTGATGTCTGTCCTCGCGCAGGTCGGTGGCCCAGATCACGGTCCCGGCAACCCGCATCGTCCCGAACAGCCGGGGAAGGCGGACGCCATAGGCCGATGTCTGCACGCTCAGATCGCCTAGTCGCGGCCCCTGCCGCCCCTTGGGCTTCAGCAGCGCACGGTCGGCCTGATTGCCCAGCACCGCGCCGATCGCCCCGCCGATCGGCCCCGCCACCAGGCTTCCGATCGTGGTCAGTACCAACGTCGCCATCACCGCTTCTCCCGCCACGCGCCGATAACGGCCAAGACGGGCCGCCCCGGTGTTTCCACCACGCGCCGCAGCCCGGCATCGGCATGGACGAAGCCACGCTCGGTCAGCACCGCCAGATGAAGCTGCTCCGGACCCGCTGCCATCAGCACTAGGTCCCCCGCCGCCGCCAAATCCGGTGCGATCCGCCGCAGTCCCAGGGCCGCGATCGCCCGGCTCACCGCGTCCGGATCGCCGCCGCGCAAGGGGTAGTCGCCCGCCACCTCCCGCCCGAAGGCCGCTGCCGCCACGCCCACGCAGTCCAGTCCCCAGCGTGGATCGCGCCCGTGCGGCCGGAAGCGCGCGCCGACGCAGGCGCGCGCATGCGCCACGATCGCATCCCCGCCCATCATGTCAGGCCCCAGGATATCGCGTGAGCAGGTCCGCGCCGGGAAGATAGGGCTCGCCCCGGAAATTGGCCGCATTGGCGAACCGCGCGCGACAGGTCGCGATCGTCCGATCGCACCCCTCGGTCAGCTCGACCAACGCGCCCGGCAGCGGCGGCGTCGGGGGCGGATCGCGCAGCGTCAGCACCGCGCCCGCCGAGCTTGCGACCGCGCTTTCCAGCCCCCCGTTCGCCCCCTCGATCCAGCGCAGCCGGCCAAGCCCGTAAGCGTCAGCCCCCGGCTCCGGCCGGTCCACCGTCAGCAGCGGCGCATCCCAGCCGACGACCCGCGCCAGCCGGACCCGCGCGCTCATGTCGATCCGGCAGCGCCGGTCGCCCAGCTCGGCGCGGCATGTGGGGCTCGTCTCCTCCACCACCGCACGCGCGAGCGGCGCGGTCGGCCCCCGCAGCTCGGCGGTGAAAGCCCCGTCGCCGATGCCGATCTCGCCCAGTTCGCCCCGCGCGAGAGCGACCGGTGGCGCCTGCGGATCGTCCCAATCCAGCGCGAACAGGCGCACCGCCGCCCCGTCCCAGCGCCCGGCGGCCAGGTCGTCGGCCGTGATCGCATCCGCCGACAACGCGCCGGCCACATCGAGCGTGTCGATGTCGAACCCATCGCTCTGGCTGATCGCCGACGGCGTCATACCCGGGCTGGCGCGATAGACCAGCCCGTCCCGGACGATATCGCGGTCGTGCCCGGTAAAGCCCAGCGCCACGCCGTCGCGCCGCTCGATCCGCCAGCAGAAAGCGAGCGTGGTGAGGTCGCGCGCATACCAGGCGGTCACGCGAAATCCTCGCGCAGCTCGATCAACGGCACCGACGGCGCCTCGCCCGCCGTCACCGCCGCGCGCGAAACCGAAAGCTGGTCCTGCTCGAACCGCACCGGCACATCGAACCGGAAGCCCGCCGTCACCGCCATCCCGGCTGCGGGCGCGACATGGAAGGCGATCACGCCGCCCTCCTCGAGCCTCCACCCCGTCAACCGCTGCACCCCATCGATGCCGATCCGGACGCTTCCCGCCACCGGCCGCGTGATCCGCCGCCGCTCGGGCTCGTCCGCGCCATAAGCCTTGATCAGCGGAAAGCGGGTCCGCACGCCATCGCCGGTCCCGATCACGACATCGTCGAAGCCCGGCTCGCCCGCCATTCCGTTCGAACTGTCGTCGAACGGATCGCGAAAGCGGAAGCCGCGTGCACGTCCGCGGCGGGCGCGAAAGAAGGCGAGCAGCGCCTGCATGTCGGATTCGGAGCGGACGCCCGGCCCCGCGTCGAACCGCATCCGCCCCTGCGCCCAATCCGCATTGCGCTGCTCGAACCCGGCGGTGCTCGTCACCACCGCGGTCGAAAAGCCCGGCTCCGCGCTCGCGGTCCGTCCGATCGCGATCGGAAAGGTCACGTCGTCGAACGCGCGCATCTCGGTCTCCTCTCCGATGTCGAAATGAACATAGCCGTCGCGCATCACCTGCGGGATCGCCCACACGAACACGTCGGCATGGCCGCGCGCACGCGCTGCGTCGGCGGCGGCGTCGATCCGCTGCCACTGCGCCGCATCCTCGCGCCGAAGCACGAAACCGCTCAAGTAATGCGTCTGGCCGGCCGGATAGCCGAGCCGCGCGGTCGCAACCTCGATCCCGCGCGTCGTCGCTGCGGTATCGCCTGCTATCACCCAGTCATAATCCTCGAGCTGGAGCCGGTCGAACGCCGGCCGCGCCCACCCCATCGGCATGTTGGCGCGCAGCACCTCTGGCGCGCGCGCATCGAGCAGGCTGGGCAGATAAGCGAGCAGCAGCACCTCCGCCTGCGGCTCCAGCGCCTTGACCGCGTCGCGCACGCCGGCGGTCGCCGCCGCAAGCAGCGCCCCCGCCACGTCGAGCAATGTCGTCTGCGCACTATCGAGCGGGGCGAACACGTTCGGGATCGCGACCGGCGCCCCCCCGAAGGCGGCCCGCGCGGCTGCGTCATACAGGCAGATGCGCCCGTCGCCCGTCACCCACCACCAGGGTTCGCCGATCTGGAAGCGCACCGGCTGCCCGACCTCGCGCGCGATCCCGACGAACGCCTGCGCTACGCCACGCAGATAGGCCATCGCCTCGCCACTCGCCGGCGACAGCAACGTCGACGGCGGCTCCCAGCCGGTCAACGCCGGCGCGCCTTCCGCCGTCCGTTGTTTCCACGCCTCGGGACAGTGCGCGTCCAGCAGCTCGAACGACAGCGACAGAATGAGGTCGTATCCGAGCGCCTTCGCCCGTGCACCGAAGTCGCGATGCCAGGCGACGCACGGCGCATTGAGCGCACCGCCCGCGAGGCTTGCGACCAAGCCGTCGCCGACGGACGCGAGCCGGAAATAATGGCTCATGCCCACGTAATGGTTGATGATCTTGCGATAGCCGAGCTGGAGCATGGTGCGCAGCAGCCGGGCCGGCGTCAGGTGATAGCTGTCGTCATAACCGCTCGCGATGCGCAGGCCATGTTCGGGCACGATCGCGTCGCCGATCGCCAGCACCGATCGCGGACCGTCACACGCCATCTCGCTCAGTTCGACGCGGCCCTCGACGGGCGCGGCCAGGGGCAAATCCGTCCGATCGTAATCGGGCGCGACCAGCGACAGGAACAGCCGGTCGATATCGCATGCCCAGACCGGGTCGGCCTCGCCCGGCAGCGCGAACCCGCCCGCCAGCGCGTCGAAATCGATCGTGACGATCGCGTCGTCGGGCGCGCCCTCGGCATAGTTCCACAGCCGTACATACCAGGCGCGCGGCGCGCCCCCCGCAAAGCGTCCCACGAAAGTCAGCGTCGGGCCCTCGACCCCCACGAGCGGCTTGATCCCCCTCGATCGCCCGCGG
>NZ_JBMDXG010000102.1:0-7054 GCF_048594985.1 Sphingomonas sp.
TCTCGACCGTTTCGGCGTCGGCGATCGGATCGACCTTGCCCTCGACGTGCGTCACTTCGCCCTCGAAGCAGCGCAGGACGTGGATGATCGCGTCGGTCTCGCGGATGTTGGCGAGGAACTGGTTGCCGAGGCCCTCGCCCTTCGACGCGCCGCGCACCAGCCCGGCAATGTCCACGAAAGCGAGCTGGGTCTCGATCTTCCGGGCCGACCCGGCAATTTCCGCCAGCGAGTCGAGGCGCGGATCGGGGACGGCGACCTGACCCACATTGGGTTCGATCGTGCAGAAGGGGTAATTCGCCGCCTGCGCCGCCGCCGTTTCGGTCAACGCGTTGAAGAGAGTCGACTTGCCGACGTTCGGCAGGCCGACGATGCCGCACTTGAAGCCCATGGTTCGCCCGGATGTGGAGAAAGTTGGCGCCCCATAAGCGCTACGGCTCGCGCTGGCCAGACCAAGCGCGCGGGAACATGGACGCGATGCCGGCGGTTCGCATGGGAATGGCCGAGGATCCGCACAAAGTCGCCGACATTCTCGACCGGCTCGCGGACTGCGCTGAGCGGGAGGAGCGCGTCTCGATCGGCGACATCGTCGGGACGTTCGGCAACCGGAGCTATGGTCCTTTCCTGCTGGTCCCGGCGCTGATCGAAGTGTCGCCGCTGGGCGGCATTCCGGGCCTGCCGACCGCGATCGCGGCGGTCATCATCCTGTTCGCGGCGCAGATCGCGTTCGGCCGGGCGCATATCTGGCTGCCCGGCTTCATCGCGAAACGGTCGTTGTCCTCCGACAAGCTTGAAAAGGCGGTGCGCAAGCTACGCCCGGTCGCGCGGTGGACCGATCGCTGGTTTCATGGCCGCTTGCCGGCGCTGACGAGCGGACCGTTCGTACGCTTCGCGGCGGTGGCGTGCATCCTGCTCGCGCTGACCGTGCCGCCGCTCGAACTGCTGCCCTTCGCCACCACCGCGCCGATGGCGGCGATCGCCGCTTTCGGGCTGGCGATGCTGGTCAGGGACGGGGCGCTGATGATCGTGGCCCTGGCGCTGGCGACAGGCAGCGTCGGGTTCGGCATCTACCTGCTAATGACCAAGGTGCTCGGGTGACCGTCAGCGATAGTTGAAGCTGATGCTGATCCGCTCATCCCTGGCCGTGCTCTGCATCACCTCGTGCCGCAGCCAGCTTTCCCACAGGAAGATAGTGCCCGGCGCGGGCTCGGCATAGACGAACGGCTGGAGCGCCTCGTCCGCCTCCGCGCGCCGGCGGGGGGCGGCCATCATCATCGGCAGGCGCGGATCCTCGAGCTTCAGCGCGCCCGCGCCCGGCGGGACGGTGACGTAGATCGTGCCAGACACCACGCTGTGCGGGTGGATGTGCCCCGAATGCGTGCCTGCCGACTTCATCACGTTGACCCACAGGCTGTCGAGCCGCAGCGGGCGGGTGAGATCGAAGCCGCACGCGTCGGCGAAGGCCGCAACATGGCGGTTGAGCCTGCGCACCAGCGCCGCGATCGAAGGATCGCGGCGCGGCAGATCGTCGAGCGAGGCGTAGGAGGTGTAGCCGCGATAGCCATGCGCGCGCGACCAGGCGCGGCCCGCGCGGTCGTCCTCCGCCAGCGTGCGGCAGCTTCGTTCGAGCTCGTCGAGCAAGGTCGCGTCGTCGAGCGCGCCTTCGTAGAAGCGCGTCGCGAACAGGCTGCGCACGGTCATGGCGCCAGTCTCCGCGCGACGTCGTTCATGAAGCGGGTGTCGTCGCCTGCGGCGAGCAAGGGCGCCTCCGCCGCGATCGCGCCGAGCATGTCGGCCAGATCGTCCATCTCCGCCTTCGCATAATTGCCGAGCACGTGGCCGGTCACCCGATCCTTGTGGCCGGGATGGCCGATGCCGATCCGGACGCGGCGATAGTCCTGGCCGAGATGCTGGTCGATCGAGCGCAGGCCGTTATGCCCCGCGGCGCCCCCGCCGGTCTTCACCTTGATGCGGAAGGGATCGAGATCGAGCTCGTCGTGAAAGGCGGTGAGGGCGGGCAAATCGAGCTTGTAGAAGCGCATCGCCTCGCCGACCGAACGGCCGCTGTCGTTCATGTAGGTGGCGGGCTTGAGCAGCAGGATGCGCGCCGATCCGATCCGGCCCGCGCTCGCCCAGCCCTGAAACTGTTTCTTCCACGGTTCGAACCCGTGGACTTCGGCGATGGCGTCGACGGCCATGAAGCCGACATTGTGCCGGTTGAGCGCAGATTGCGCACCCGGATTGCCGAGGCCGACCCACAACAGCATGATGTCGCCCGAAGAAGCGCCGCCGCCCAACCGAGGCAGGGCGGCGGCCGGTCCTGCTTACGCCTCGGGGGTCTCGCCCTCGGCCGAAGCCTCGGTGTCGCCCTCGCTCGACTTGAGTGCCGACGGCGCGACCACGGTCGCGATCGTCACGTCGCCCTCGTCGGCGGCGGTGGCGCCGTTCGGCAGCGTGATGTTGCTGAGGTGGATGCTCTCGCCAACCTCGATGCCCTTCAGCGAGACGGTGATCTCGCTCGGGATCTCGGCCGCGTCGACCACTAGGCCCAGGTCATGGATGACGACGTTGAGCACGCCACCGCGCTTCAGGCCGGGCGCCTGATCCTCGTCGACGAAGACGACCGGAACGTCGACATGCACCTTCGAATGCTCGCCGATGCGCAGGAAGTCGACGTGCAGCGGGCGGTCGGTGACCGGATGGAACTGAACGTCCTTGGGCAGGGTGCGGATCGCTTGGCCGACGCCGTCGATCATCACGACCGAATTCATGAAGTGGCCGGTATTCAGCGCCTTGACGAGCGCCTTTTCCTCGACCGTGATCGAAAGGGGTTCCTGCTTGTTGCCGTAGACGACGGCGGGGACGCGGCCTTCGAGACGCAGTGCGCGGGAGGCTCCCTTGCCAGCCCGCTCGCGCGCCGTGGCCGACAGGGTGAGCGTGTCGCTCATAGGTCTGTCTCCAGTTCGCTTGAGTGTGATGCCCCGCCGCCTCCAGGGATGTCCGGCGGGAAGGCGGGCGCATAGCGCAAAGCCTGGCAGGGGGCAACCATAGGGCCCGTGGCGGCGGAAAGGGGCAGGGAGCTGCGTTGCGTCAGCGGACGCGTTCGACCGTCAGCCCCTTCGCCGCCAGCATCTTCTGCACCGAATCCCGGCCGACCAGATGGCCGGCGCCGACCGCGACGAAGATGGTGCCGGGCTGCTCCAGCCGCCTTGCGAGCGCCGCCGCCCACGCCTCGTCACGGCGGCGGATCAGCAGGTCGCGCGTCTCGGGCGTGAATTCGGGATCGTCGGCGAAGGCACGCTCGATCGCGGCGGTGTCGCCGCTTTCCCATGCGGTGACGAGGTGGCGGAAGTCGGCGCCGGCAGTGGCGACGTCGTCCAGCGTGGCGGCGAGGAAGACGCGCTGCGCCGCCTCCGGCATGGCGTCGAAATAGCCGAGCTGCTCGGCGACCGTCTCCAGGCCCTCGACCGGCTTGCCGGCGGCGCGGAATCCTTCGCTCAGCTGCGGCTCGACCCCCGGGCCGAGCGGGTGGCGTTCGCCGATCTCGCGCATCGCGACCCCGGTCAGGACGAAGGCGGCGGCCCAGCTCTTGAGCTGATCGAGCGTATGCGCCGGCATGCCGCTGCGCGCGACCATCGCGGCCAGCCGGGCGCGTTGCGCCACGGGCACGCGTTCGGCAAGCGGCGGCAGGCCCTCCGCCCGGCCGAGCGTCAACAGCTGGCGGCCGACCTCGCCCGGATCCCGATCGAGCACGGTTTCGAGAACCAGCGCGCGCGACGCGGCGATCGCGCGATCAAGCTCGGGATCGCGCCACCGCGTGTTTTCCGGAAGGACATGGATCGTCCCGAACAGCCAGATCGTCGTGTCGTGGTCGGCCAGCTTCCACAGCGCGGGTCGCGCCGACGCGGGAACCGCGAGGAGAAGAAGGGCGAGGGCGATCAGCAGGCGCATCTCCGCCGCCTATCCGCGACCATGGTCGCATGTCGAGCGGGCTTGGCGTCCGCCGCCTTTGCGGGAATAGGAGGACGCATGAGGCGCGGAGTGATTTCGCGCCGGGAGGGGATTTCCTGATGCTTTATCGCGCCATGTTGTCCGCCGCGCTGATCGCCGGCCTCGCCACGTCCGTGCCGGCGGCACGCACCGATCCGCTCGCCTGGAAGAACCGCAAGCTTTCGGCCGCGCAACGCGCCGACCTGCTCGTCAAGGCGATGACGCTGGACGAGAAGATCACGGTCGTGACCGGCTATTTCGGCGTGCAGCAGGACTGGAACAAGTTCCAATTTCCCGAGGCGCGGCCGCAGTCGGCGGGCTTCGTGCCGGGCGTACCGAGGCTCGGCTTCACGCCGCAGTGGCAGACCGATGCCGGCAGCGGCGTCGCGACGCAGGGCGTGGCCCCGCCCGCGCTGGAGCGGACCGCGCTGCCATCGGGCATCCTCACCGCCTCGACCTGGAACCCGCGCCTCGCGCGTCAGGCGGGCGCGATGATCGGGTCGGAAGCGCGCAATTCGGGCTTCAACGTGATGCTGGCGGGCGGCGTCAACCTGATGCGCGATCCGGGCAACGGGCGGAATTTCGAATATGCGGGCGAGGACCCGTTGCTCGCCGGCACGATGGTGGGCGCGTTCATCGGCGGGATCCAGTCGAACAATATCGTTTCGACCATCAAGCATTATGCGCTGAACGATCAGGAAACGGGGCGCAACCGCGTCAACATCCTGATCGACGAGCCGGCGGCGCGGATGTCCGACCTGCTCGCCTTCCAGATCGCGATCGAGCAGGGCGATCCGGGATCGGTCATGTGCTCCTATAATCTCGTGAACGGCATCTATGCCTGCCAGAATTCGTGGCTGAACAATACGGTGCTGAAGGGCGATTGGGGCTTTCGCGGCTACGTGATGTCCGACTGGGGCGCGCAGCACGACACGGTGAAGGACGCGCTGGGTGGGCTCGATCAGGAGACGGGCGTCGGCCACGAGGGAAGCTGGGTCTGGCGTGAAAAGCTGAAATCCGCCGTCCAGACAGGGCAGGTCTCGCAGGCGGTGCTGGACGACAAGGTGCGCCGGGTCGCCTTCGCGCTGATCCACTATGGCGCGATCGACAATCCGCCCAAGCCCGCCTGGATCGACTTCGCCGCCAATGAGAAGGTGGCACAAGCCGATGCGGAAGAGGGGATCGTGCTCCTCAAAAATGACGGCAATCTGCTGCCGCTCGGCCCCGACGTCCGGACGATCGCGGTGATTGGCGGCCATGCCGAAGCGGGCGTGCTGACCGGCGGCGGATCGGCGCAGGTCTATCCGCGCGGGGGCACGGCGGTGAAGGGGCTGGGGCCGAAGAGCTGGCCCGGCCCGATCGTCTACGGCAAGTCGTCGCCCGGCGGCGCGCTGGCGAACGAGCGACCGAATGCCAAGGTCACCTTCGACAGCGGCGAGCGACCGGCGTCGGCCGCGGCGGTGGCGAAGGCGGCCGACGTCGCGATCGTGTTCGCGACGCAATGGACCGCCGAGAGCCTCGATTTCTCGACCACGCTGCCCGATAATCAGGACGCGCTGATCGAGGCGGTGGCCGCCGCCAATCCGCGCACGATCGTCGTGCTGGAAACGGGCGGCCCGGTGCTGATGCCCTGGGCGCCGCGCGTCGGCGCGATCGTCGAGGCCTGGTATCCAGGCAGCCGGGGCGGGCAGGCGATCGCGCGCGTGCTGACGGGCGCGGTCAATCCGTCGGGCAAGCTGCCCGTCACCTTCGGGCGCGTCGCCGAGGATTATCCGCGCGCGGTGATCCCGGGCCAGAATACCGCGAAAGGCGAGCAGTTCGACGTCCGTTACGACGAGGGCGCGGCGGTCGGCTACAAATGGTTCGAGAAGACGGCCAAGGCCCCGCTATTCCCGTTCGGCCACGGGCTCAGCTACACCAGCTTCATCCAGGATCGGCTGCGCGCCACCCAGTCACGCGGCGTGATCACCGCGAGCTTCCGCGTCCGCAACAGCGGGCAGCGTGCGGGCGCCCATGTCGCGCAGCTTTATGTCGCGCCGGTCGCGGGCGGATGGGAGGCGCCGAAGCGGCTCGGCGCATTCGACAAGGTGACGCTCGCGCCCGGTCAGGAGCGGACGGTCACGGTCAATATCGACCCGCGCCTGCTGTCGACATGGGATCAGGGGCGACAGGCGTTTCGTGTCGCCGGGGGCACGTATCGCGTCACTCTGGCGCGCGACGCATCCGATCCTGGACAGAGCGTGACGGTGAAGGTGCCCGCGCGTCAGCTTGCCGCGGGACGCGGGCGGAAGTGATCCCGATCAGGCTGGGGCGTGTTGCGGCCCGGCCTGATCGCCTTCGACGCGGGGATAAAGCTGGTCGAGATAGTGGCTGAGAAGGTCGTAATGCGCCTTCACAGCGGCCGGATGCGCGGCCCGCTGGGCCAGGTCGAGCTCTTCTTCCGCCCGACGCTCGAAATAGGGGCGATCATCGAAATAGGGCATGAGGTCACTATGGGGAGGGATTTTTGCCGGCGCGTTACGCGCCGGCAATAAATGGCTCAGCGGCGTTTGCGATCCACCCGCTTCACCGAAATGCTGGCAAGCAGCGTTTCGAACTGACCGGTCGTGAACCCCGCCGCGAGGAAGCGCTTAATTTCCGACACGGGCAGCGTATAGCCCCGGTGCCAGGCATGAACGGCCACGCGACGGATCGCTTCCAGTCGCGGGTCGGCGAGCACGGACTGACGGCCGATACCGAACACGCTGCCGAACGCGCGGGCGAGGGGACCGGGCGCGCTGAGGCTCGACAGGCGGTCGCGCCGTGCCAGCGCGATCACCGTCCATTCGAGCGGCGAGAAGCCGGTCGCTTCTTCGCCCTGCAGCGCCCAGTCGGCGGGGACCTCGCGTGCCGTGCCCGAAGCAAAGGCGGAGGCGGGTTCGAGATAAGCCATGGCGATCCCTTTCTGCGCATGCGGCGACGCAATCCGGATAGGCGTATCGCCCACTGGATGCTTGCCGCCGGCTAGACCTTGACGGCCTCGCCGCGTGTTTACCTTGATCCGAAATTGTTCCCGAACGTCCGATGA
>NZ_JBMDXG010000103.1:0-8707 GCF_048594985.1 Sphingomonas sp.
CGCCGAGCGCGAAACCGGCCATGGTGCCGAGCGGGATGCCCATCGAGAAGATGCCGATCCCCAGGCCGCGACGGGCAGGGCCGATGCTGCGCGCGATCAGGGCATGTCCCGCAGGGGTGGCCCCGGCCTCGCCCAGCGCCACGCCGAAGCGCGTGAACGCCAGAAAGGCGAAACTCGCGGCGATGCCGCCGAGCGCGGTCATCGCGCTCCAGACGGCGATGCACGTGACCAGCACCAGACGCGGCGACCCCCGATCCGAGGCCCGCGCGAGCGGCAGCGACAGCAACGCATAGCAAAGCGCGAAGGGAAGGCCGGTGAGCAGGCCGATCTGCGTATCGCTGAGCTGAAGCTCGCGCTTGATCGATTCGGCGAGGATGAAGGGCAGGATCCGGTCGATCTGGCAGAAGGCGCTCACCAGAAACAAGGCGGCGAGCAGAAGGAAGGACCGAACACTACGGACGCTTCCGTCCGGCGACGGGTCCCGATGGGGTGCGGATGCAATGGTCCCTGCCGATGCGGAAGGATGGGTCATGATGCGCTCCTCGCTTCGATCGGAGCAGGCACGTTAGAGGGGCCGAGCGAGGTTGGAATGCCGGAACCCGGAAAAAACTTGCCTCATCCTGCGCGTCTTCGATCTTGGGTCGGAAGCCGCGACGGTATTGCGTCTGGTGGCGGGCGCGAGGGGGCGCTGGAGCCGGTTTTGGAGGACCAGGCAAATAATCTGCGGCTTCCGGCATGGAGGCGGGCAGCCCCGGCCGGCATTTCTGCGCGTCATGGCGGGCGCCGTTTCGCTTCTGCTAGTGGCGCGCGGCGTGCCGCCTGCAACCATCGATGGGAGACACCCCATGCTCATGCAAATCTTACGGCCGGACCCTGTTGCCGCCCCTCGTCCGGGACGCGACGTGCGGGGCTTTTCACCCCTTGAGCGCATGGCGATCGCAATCGGAATCAAGGACGGGCTGATGGCGCGCAGCCGATCGCGCGTGCGAAACCTCTTCGTCTTTCTCGTCAGGCCGCGGCCGGTCTCCCTCGCCAATCCGCGTCTCGAGCAGCTGCGGGCCTATGCCGAGCTGGCGCGGGCGCTCTTCCCGCGCAGCGTTCCGGTCACGAACCTGGAAGACGCCGGATTCACGCCCGCGCAGATCGGCGAACTGCTCGGACTGATCCATGCCGGGGCATGACCTGACGCTTGGAGGACTGGGCAAGGCCCGCATGGCGCTGCTGGAGCTTCGGGCATGGTGGAGCGCGACACATCGCCGATTTGCGCCCGCCCGCCGAACTTTTAGCGGGCGACTATCGTCTTCGCATTTCGCTGATACCGTCTTGCCTGTAAGGAGGCCGACGATGGCCTCTCACGAACCTGCCGCCCCCTCCTGGTGGGACCGCCTCTGCGCGGAACCCGGTCGCAACGTCCGCCTGTCGCCCAACCCCGGCGACGCCGCCCTGGCCGTCTGCTCGACGCGCCGATCCTCGCCGCCGGGCGCCGGGCGGGGCGGGTGGCAGGACAGCGCGCGCTTCGCGCTCGAATGGCTGCGCGATCCCGCCGGCACGGCGGCGGTCGCGCCGTCGGGCAAGGCATTGGCCGCGCTCATCACCCGCGAGATCGACGCGAGCAGCGGCCCCGTGCTGGAGCTCGGCCCGGGGACCGGGGTGTTCACCGCGCGCCTGCTGTCCAGGGGCGTGCAGGAAAGCGATCTGACGCTGGTCGAGCAGAATTCCGGCTTCGCGCGCCTGCTGGGACAGCGCTTTCCACGCGCGACGATCCTCGACATCGACGCCGCCGCGCTGGGCCATGGCCGCGACGGGGAAAGCGCGCTGTTCGGCGCGGTGGTGTGCGGGCTCGGCTTGCGCAACATGCCGCCCGCGCAGGTTGAGGCGATCGTGCGCGCGGCATTCGCGCGGATGGCCCCGGGTGCCGCTTTCTATCTCTTCACCTATGGCCGGCGCTGCTCGGTGCCGGCCGAGGTGCTGGAGGAAATCGGTCTCGTCGCCGAGCATGTCGGCACCGCGCTGCGCAACGTGCCGCCCGCCTCGGTCTACCGTCTCACCCGTTTCTCGACCGCGCGCTGAGGCGCGGTTCTAGAGAAGGCCATCCCGCGCCGCCTGATACACCGTGCTGACGGTGGGGCGGAAGCCGAGGCGGCGGGCGAGCGACGCATCGAGATGGAGGTGCCAGGGATTGGCGAGCGGCTCGGACGAGCCGTCAACGCTCGCGCCCGCAAGCGTCGCCAGCTCGTAGATTGACGTAGGCGCTTCGTCGGCGAGATTGACGATGCGGCCGTCCAGCGCGCCCGACAGCGCCAACTCCACCGCCGCCGCAATGTCGCGATGATGGATGGTGCTGATCCGCTTGGCCGGGTGCATCCCCGCCGACACCGCATATTTCGGCAGCATCTCCAGATGGCCATCGCCATCGCCATAGACGAACGGGAAGCGCAGGATGATCCAAGCGAGCCCGCCCTGCTGCACCGCCTGCTCCGCCGCGACCTTGCTCGCCGGATAGGCATGGTCCGGCGCAAGCGCGTCTTCCTCGCGCCCCGGATGCGGCGTGTCCGGATTGTAGACATGGCCGGTGCTGGCGAGGATGAAGCGGGCGCCAGGCGCATGGGCCTCCGCTGCCGAAAGGAGGATACGCGTCCCCTCCAGATTGGTTTTCCAGATCAGATCGGTGTCTTCGGTCCGGAACACGGCGGCGAGGTGAACGATCGCCGAGACGCCCTCGACGGCCCGCGCCAGCGCGGCGCGATCGAACAGGTCGCCCTTAACGGCGGCGACGCCCTCGGGAAGTGTCCCCTCCGCGCGGACCAGCGCGCGGCACGCCATGCCCGCCGCGACCAGACGGGGCAGCAGCCGAGCGCCCACGAGGCCGGTGACGCCGGTGACCAGGATTGTCATTGGTCGGTTCCTTTGCTGAGAGCGGTGAGCCGTTCGGTCGCGATCCGCAGGACTCGGATGGCGGTCGCGATGTCCGGGTCCGGAATGTCGCCGAAAGCCGCCTGATGGATGAAGCCCAGATCGGGCAGTTCGGCCCACAGTGCCGTTCCGGCGGCGGTGAGCCGCAGCAGCTTCTGGCGCTTGTCGGCCGCGTCGGCGACCTGCTCCACCAGCCCCTTGCGGACGAGGGAGGCCACGACGAGGCTGAGCGTCGCGCGTTCGACCTGGAGCTGGCGGACCAACTCGCGCTGCATGGTGGGGCCATGCGACGCGAGCTGGTACAGCACATACCATTGCGTCGCACCGAGATCGTGGGGGCGCAGCGCCTGATCCATGAGCGCCCGACCGGCGAAATAGCACCGTTTGGCCCAGCTCCCGATCGTGCCGTCGGAAGCGTTATTTTTGTTTGCCATCTAACTAATATGTTAGGGTGCAAACATTCTGTCAACGGGGTTTTTGGGACGATTTCAGCGGCTGAGTTACCGCAAGGCTTGTGATGACGACCTTCAGAGCGCGCGCGCCTGATCGTAGGAGGAGCGGTTGCGCGCGATCGTGGCGAGATTGGCCCTGGCCCACGCGCCCATCGCCGCGACGGGTTCGGAAAGAGAGAAGCCGAGGTCGGTCAGGGCGTATTCGACCTGGGGCGGCACCGTCGCGTGCACCGTCCGGCGCACCATCCCGTCGCGCTCCAAACTCTTGAGCGTCCGTGTCAGCATCTGCTGCGAAATGCCGGACAAAGCACGCTTGATCTCGTTGAAGCGATGCGGACGGGCGTGGAGCACCATGATGACCAGCACGGTCCATTTGTCACCGATCCGCGACAGGATGCCGATGATTTGCTGGCAGTCGCCATGGTCGGCCGGAAGCACGGTCTCATTCATGTGACCTGGTCCTAAAATTATGCGTTCTTGGCGAAGTCGTGGCAGTCACATAGCTGGTCCAGGTCTACAATCCAGACCTTGAGGCCTTATGAAAATCCTCCACCTCGACACCAGCATCAATGGCGACGCGTCGGCCAGCCGGCGCATTTCCGCCGAGGCGGTCCGCCGTCTCCTGTCGCAGCATCCCGAGGCGGAGGTGATCCGCCGCGATCTGGCCGAGGCGCCGCTTCCGCACCTCACGCTCGCGGAATTCGCCAGTGGAGAGTCGCAGGCGGCGCTTGCCGAGTTCAAGGCGGCCGATGTCGTGGTGATCGGCACCGGAATGTACAATTTCACGATCCCGACCCAGCTCAAGGCGTGGATCGACCGCATCCTCATCGCCGGGCAGACGTTCCGCTATTCGGAAGCGGGCGTGGAGGGGCTGGCCGGCGGCAAGCGGGTCATCGTCGCGCTCGCGCGCGGCGGCTATTATCCCGAGGGCAGTCCGATGGCGCCGCTCGAACATGCCGAAACCTATCTGCGCGCCGTGTTCGCCTTCATCGGGATCGACACGGTGGAGATCGTCGCCGCCGACGGCACCGCGCTCCCCCCTGCCCGCGACGAATCGATTTCACGCGCGGAGGAACGCGCCGCCTCGCTCGCCGCCTGAACTGCACTCCCCTCTTCCCGGGCCGTCCGCCTGACGGCTCGGGACACGGCCGACCCCGCGCACTGCCATCACGGGGTCATGCGCGCGCGCCAGGAAGCCCGGATGCTGTCCGCAACCGAGCTCTGGTATCGCGCGAAGAAGCTTTATGCGCTGTATCCTGGGGTGCGCGTCCCGGTGTCGGGCGGCTTCCTCGCCGGCCATTATGCGCGGCGGCGGCGCGATCGCGGCCCGCTGCGCGCCTGCGTCGATGCGGGCGTGGGGCTCGCTTTCCTTGCCTGGATCCCGTTTCGCGCGCGCGCCGTCCAGCGTCGCCACAGTCTGGACGCGCGCTGGCGCGCCTGCGCCGTCGCGATCGCGCGTCAGGCCTTCGCCGACCCGAACGACATCGCGCTGTTCCGCGTCGACGATCTGGCACAGCTCGACAGCTACATCCGCCGGTTCGAGGATGCGGGCCTCAACAAGCGGATCAATCCGCTGGCCTGGACCGCGCGGTGCGTGCTCGCCGACAAGATCGCCTTCTACGCCCGCTGCGCGGCGCATGGCCTGCCCCATCCGGAGGTCGTCGCGACGATCGTCGGGGGGCGGGCCACCGTGCTTCGAGCGCCCGCCGGGCGGTCGCTGCTGATCAAGCCGGCACGGGGCGAGGGCGGGGCCGGCGTGGCCTTCATCGATGGCGCGCCCGAGGATTCCGCTGCTTTGGCCGAATGGCTGCGCGTCCATCATCCTCGCCGCCGCCACGCCTGGCTGATCCAGCACCGGATCGCCGTGCATGATGCGCTGCGCGATCTCGCGCTGAACGCGCTGCCCACCGCGCGCATGACCACGATCCGGAACGAGGCGGGCATGCCGGAGCTGGTCAACGCCGTGCTGCGCATTCCCGTCGATCCGGGCGCAGCGGTCGACAATATGAAGGCGGGCGGGCTGCTCAGTCCGCTCGGCCTGGCCGACGGGATGCTGGGGCTGGCCTGCCGGGGCTATGGTGGCGGCGACCATGCGGCCCATCCCGTGACCGGCGCCCGGATCCCCGGACGGTGCCTGCCCGATTGGGCGGCCGCGCGTGTGCTGGTCGTCGACGCGCATGCGCGCGCCTTCGCCGATTATGCGCTGATCGGGTGGGACGTGGGTTTCTCGCCCGATGGCCCGATCCTGATCGAAGGCAATGGCAAGCCGGGCGTGCTGATGCCGCAGCGCGCGGCGCGTGCGGGGCTGGGCGGCGGTCGCTACGGTGCGCTGCTGACCTATCAGCTCGCGCGGGCCGACCGGCTTGCACGCAAGTGTCATTGAGCCGCCCCGAAACCTACGCATGGGATGGTTAGGCCGACGGGATGACCCGTTGCCTCATCAAGCCCCGGCCGCTTTCGATCCCGGACAAGGCCAAGAAGCGCCTTCGCATCCTCTATGTCGCCAAGCATGCTTTGTCGCAGGGGGTGGCCGACCGCGCGGACGGGACCCACGCCACCTACCATGCCGAAATCCGCGACGTGCTGCGCGCGATCGGGCTCAATCTGTCGGTCGCCGACCGCTACGAGGCGCTGTTTGAGGCGCCCGACGTGGATTTCGTGTTCCCGCTGCTGAACCGCGGCGGCTTCCTTAATTCCGAAATGATGCTGCCGTTGCTGTGCAACCGGCTGGGGCTGCCATATCTGGGCGGCGACCCCATCATTCGCGGCCTTTCCGACGACAAGCATCTGACGAAGACTGTGGCGCGCGCGCGGGCTGATGACCGCCGACTGGGCGCTCTACCGCCGCACGCTGCCGGTGCGGCCGCAGCTTTGTCCGCGCGCCAGCCGCTACGTCATCAAGCCCAACGCCTCGTCCGCAAGCTGGGGGGTGCGCGCGGCCGAGGATTGGGACGGGGTGTGCAACGCGGTCGCCGCGATCCATGCCGAGGGCCACGACGCGATCGTCGAGCCGTTCATCGTCGGGCACGATATCGAGGTTTCGGTCATCACGGTTGACGGCCAGTCGGTGATCCTGCCGATGATGATCGTGGAGCAGGACGATCCCACGCTGCTGCGCAGCTATGCCGAGAAGCGCGATTTGGCCGACCATCAGGCCTATGCGATCCAGCCCTTCAACGATCACCTCCGGCTGGCGGAGATCGAGGCCGCGACGCGCGCCCTGATGCCCGAATTCATGCCGTTCGATTATGGCCGGTTCGAATTCCGCCTGGATGCGGCAACCGGTTCGATCCAGTTCCTGGAGGTGAACCTCAACTGCAACCTCTGGTCGCGCAAGACCATCGCCATGGCGGCCCTGCTCGGTGGGTGGAGTCATGCCGAGCTGATCGAGACGATCGTCGCGGAAAGCCTGCGCCGACACGGTCTGATCGATCTGACGAAGGCGAAGAAGGGCGTCCCCGCGTGGCAGATCGCGGACTATGCCGGCATGCCGGCCTATGCGCGTTCGTGATGACGCGGCCGACGACGACCGCGGTTGTCATGGCAGGGCGGCGCGAGGGGACGATCGATCCGCTCGCCGCCGCCGCCGGCCTCGCCGACAAATGCCTCGTCCCCGTCGCGGGACGGCCGATGATCGCGCACGTGCTGACCGCGCTCGCCGCCGCGCCGTCGATCGGCCGGATCATCGTCTCGATCAACGATCCGGCGCTGTCGGATGCCGTGCCGGAGGCTCGCGCCTTGATCGCCACGGGCAAGCTCGTCGCGGTCCGCGCCCGGCATAATTTGGTCGACAGCCTGTTCGCGGCGATCGCGGGCGCGCCGTTTCCGGTCCTCGTCACCACGGGGGACAATGTCCTGCTCACGCCCGACGCGATCGCCGCCATCGATCGTGGCGCCGCGCATTGCTCGGTCGCGGTCGCCTTCACCCGGCGTGACTCGGTCCTCGCGGCGCATCCCGACGGGCAGCGCCGCTTCTACCGCTTTCGGGACGATGCCTATTCCAACTGCAACGCTTACTGGATCGGCACGCCCTCGGCGCTCGCGGCGGCGGAGGTGTTTCGGAGCGGCGGCCAGTTCGCCAAGCATCCGTGGCGGATCGTCCGAGCGTTCGGCCTCTATAATCTGATCGCCTTCCGCTTCGGCCTGGGCACGCTCGCGGGTGCGTTCGGCCGCTTCTCGCGCCGCTTCGGTTTCCCCATCCGCCCGATCATCCTTGAGGACGGCACGGCCGCGATCGACGTCGACAATGGCCGGACGCTGGCGGTGGCGGAGGCGATCATCGCAGACCGCGCCGCCTGCGACACCACGCCCCACGCGCGGGGGGCGGCCCCTGGGGCATAATGTCCGGGTGACAGGCGGTCGGGCGCCGGATAGTCGTGAGTCGTGCCCGCGATCCGCACTCTTCTGGCGCAACGTCGGTTTGCCCTCTTCCTGTGCGGGGCGACGCTGCTGCTGAAGCTGCTGGTCCCGACCGGCTACATGATCGGCAGCGAGCAGGGGCGCGTTGCCATCGTCATGTGCCCCGCCGCCATGCCGACCATGGCGGCAGCCGAGATGGCGGACATGCATGGCGACATGGCCGACCATGGCAAGTCCATGGATCACGGGACGCCCAAGGACCACGGCAAGCCCGAAATGCCGTGTGCCTTCTCCGCGCTGTCGGCGCCCGCGCTGGATACGATCGACCCGATCCAGCTTGCCGCGCTCATCGCCTTCGTCATGGCGATCGGCCTCGCGGGGGCCGCGCTGCCGCCGCCCTCGCGCCCGGCCTATCTTCGCCCGCCTCTGCGAGGGCCGCCCGCCACCCTCTGATCCTTCGTCCAATGCCGTCCCGCACGGCACGTCGACCCGCGCCCCCGCAGCCCTGCGGCGGGCCGATCAGAGGTATTTCATGCATCGATCTTGTTTCCTGGCAGGCGTCACCGCGCTTTGCCCGTTACTGACCGCGCCTGCTGGCGCGCAGACCTCGACGCCGCTCTCGCGGAGCGCCGATATCGTGGTGACCGCCACGCCGACCGTCGCGCAGGCGACCGCCGAGATCGAACGCACGGCCGGCGGGGTCGAAATCGTCCCGGATACCGCGTTCAAGAATACGCCCGTCCAGACCATCAAGGACATCCTGCAATATGTGCCCGGCGTCATCGTCCAGCCGCGCATGGGCGACGACGTGCGGCTGTCGATCCGCGGCTCCGGCCTGTCGCGTGCCTATGGCGTGCGCGGTATCACGCTGACCATCGACGGCGTGCCGATGAACACCTCCGACGGGCTGCTCGACTTCTTCGAAGTCGATCCCAGCGCCTACCGCTATGTGGAGGTGTTCAAGGGAGCGAACGCGCTCCGCT
>NZ_JBMDXG010000104.1:0-5598 GCF_048594985.1 Sphingomonas sp.
CCGCGCGCAGATCGCCGATCGCCTCATAGAGGCCGCGGAAGGACAGGCCCTCCGCATTGACCGCCGCGAGCGTGAAGCGGTCCGCCGCGACCCCCTTGGCGAACACCATCCGGGGCTGCGTGGTCGCGACGCCGCGCGCCACTTCGAAGCGGCGGGCGTTCGCGATCACCCAGCCGCCCTCGCCCTGCACGGCGCGCGGGGCGGTGGTGATCGCCACCAGCTTGCCGTCGGCGCGGTCGAACACCGATACGGTGTGGAGCACGGTCGTCGCCCCCCGCCCCGTCACGCTGGCCGCGTGGATCAGGTCCTCGCCCGAGCGTACCCAGACATTGGGGATGCCGTTGCGGTTGATCGGGATCGGGCCATATTCGACCGCCTGCCACGCGGACAGAGCCGCCGTCGCCCGCGCCACGACATGGTCGTTGAACCAGAAGGACAGCCCCGCCACCGCCAGGCTCGCCAGCACCAGCGGCGCCAGGATCTGGTGCGCGGAGATGCCCGCCGCCTTCATCGAGATGATCTCGCTATTCTGGTTGAGCGTGACGAGCGTGATGAGCGCGCCGAGCAGGACCGAGAAGGGCAGGAATTGCTGGATCAGCTGCGGCACGCGCAGCGACACGTAATGCCACAATTGCGCGTCGCCATTGCCGGGATGGGCCAGGATGTCGCCCGATTCGCCCAGCAGGTCGAGCGCCATCAGCACCACGATCAGCGCCGCGAGCACGCCGGCCGAGCGGACCACGAACAGCCGCGCCATGTACCAGCTGATCGTGCGCGAGGCGAAGAATGCGGTGTTGACCTTCACGCTGCCGCCCTCTTGCCGCGAACGCCCATCCAGCGGCGCACGAGCGCGCCGGCCTTCGCCGCCTGGCGTTCCAGCGCGCCGATCGGCTGCCCCCCGGGCACGTAGGCCAGCGTCCGGTACATCCACCAGATCAGCGCGGCGAACAGCAGGAACGGCACCCACAGGGCGATGATCGGGTCGATCTGTCCCCGCCCGCCCAGCGCGGCGGCATATTCGTTCACCTTGTGGTAGGTCACGATCATCACGATCGACAGGAACACGCCCAGCGCGGACGAGGCGCGCTTGGGCGGCACCGCCAGCGCCACCGCCAGCATCGGCAGCAGCAGCATCGGCGCCACCTCGACCATCCGGAAATGATATTCGGCGCGGCTTTTCAGGCGCGCGGCGCGATCATTGCCGTCGCTGTGCCCGAAGCGGACGAGCTCGGGGATGGTGCGCTCGCCGTCGCGCCCGCCGCGCTGGCGGAAGGCGCCCTCCTTGGGCAGGTCGATCGGCAGATCGTGGCTCTCGAAGGTCAGGACGCGCGGCACCGGAAACTCGGGCGCGTCATGGACCAGCGTACCCCGCGACAGGCGGAAGATGATCGTGTTGGGATCGTCGGTCGCCAGGAACCGGCCACGTTCGGCCGTGACCGCCAGCTTCTTGCCCTCGCCCGATTCGGCCATGACGAAGATGCCGGTCAGCTCGCGCCCGCCATCCTTGCTCCGCTCGACCCGCAGCGTCATCTGCTTGCCCAGCCGGGTGAACTCGCCCACCTTGATCGACGCGCCCAGCGCGCCCGAGCGCAGCTCGAACCGCAGCCCTTCATAGGCGTAGCGCGAATAAGGCTGGAGGAAGCCGACGATGGCGAGGTTCACCAGCGCCAGCGCGATCGCGAACAGGAATGGCACGCGCAGCAGCCGCCAGTAACCGATCCCGCACGCGAGCAGCACGTCGAGCTCGGACGAGGTCGCCAGCCGGCGGAAGGCGAGCAGGATGCCCAGCATCAGCCCGATCGGGATGCCCAGCGACAGATATTCGGGGATGAGGTTGCCCAGCATCCGCCACACGACGGTGACGGGGCCGCCCTCCTCGGCCACGAACTCGAACAGGCGCAGCATCTTGTCGAGCAGCAGCAGCATCGCCGCGATCACCAGCGTGGCGATCAGCGGCACGGCGATGAGGCGGGCGATGTAGCGGTCCAGCAGGGTCAGACGCAGGCCGGATTTCAAATTACTGTCGCTCCGTCACCATGTTCTGGCCGCATTCGCGGACCATCTGCCGAAGGGCATGGGGGCGATGAACGCCCGGCGCCCCGTTGCCGGGCCTATAGCTTCCGGGAGTTTGGAGGTCATGCCGAAATTATTCCGCCCGGCGATCGCGCTGCTGATGTCGACGGTTCCGGCCGGCGCGGAGGTGCTGGGGCCGCACGCCGCCGATTGCCGGCGCGGCGCCGCGCGCGATGCGATGCTGGTGCGCGTCGAAGGGCTGAAGTCGCGCACCGGGCTGGTCCGCGTGCAATCCTATGGCGGCGACCCCAGGACCTATTTCGAAAAGGGCGCCTATCTCGAACGGGTCGAGGTCGCGGTGCCGCGTTCCGGCGCGGTCGAGGTATGCATGCCCGTGCCGCGCGCCGGGGCCTATGCCGTATCGGTCCGGCATGATGCCGCCGGCAATCACAAGACCGACCGCAGCAATGACGGCGGCGGCTTTTCGGGTAATCCGAATGTGTCGCTGCTGGACGTGGTTTTCAAACGCAAGCCGTCGCCCGCGCAGGTGCAGGTCCGCGTCTCGGGCGTGACGCCGGTGCCGGTCCGTCTCAACTACCTGCAGGGCACGTCGGTCGGGCCGGTCGAAAGCTGAAACAAGGACATCAATGGTTCGGGTCGCCCTTCTCTCCAATCCCCGTTCGACCGGCAACCGGTCGCTGCTGCCGCGCGTGCGCAGCTTCTGCGCGGGCCACCCGGAGATCTTCCATTACGAGGTGGAGTCGATCGAGCAGATCGACGCCGCGCTCCGCACCATCGCCCGCGTGCGGCCGCGCGTGCTGGTCATCAACGGCGGTGACGGGACGGTCCAGTCGACGCTGACCGCGCTCTATCATGGCGACCAGTTCGACGGCGCGCCGCCGCCGGTGGCGGTGCTGCCCAACGGCAAGACCAACCTGATCGCGCTCGATCTCGGCGCCACGGGCGATCCGATCGACGCGCTCGAACGCGTGCTGGAACTGGCCAAGAGCGGGCCGCTCGACGACCATATCGTCACGCGCGAGCTGATCGCGCTGACGCAGGAGAAGGACGGCGTCGCCGACGGGCTGAAGCCGGTGCTCGGCATGTTCCTGGGCGGCGCGGGGCTGACCGACGTGTTGCTTTACTGCCGGCACAAAATCTATCCGCTCGGCCTACCCAACTGGCTCAGCCACTTCCTCACCCTGCTCGCCCTGCTGGCGACGATGGTGCTGGGCATCCGCGCGGCCTTCCTGCCGCAGCGGCCCGCACCCGTGAACGTCTCTTTGATTCGCCAGGGCGAGATCCAGGGACGGTTCGCGGTGCTGATCGTCACGACGCTGCGCAAGCTGCTGATCGGCTCGCGCCTCGCGGCGGGACAGCCGCACAGCGGCGCGCTCCAACTCATGGCGGTCGAACAAAACCCGATGGCGTTGCTCCGCGCGATCGTCGCCGGCCTGTTCGGCAAGCTCGGCGGTTCCATCCTCGCCGGGGTCCATCTGGGCAGGGGCGACGAGATCCACATTGCGGGCGACCGGTCGAGCGTGATCCTCGACGGCGAGATCTTCTCGCCCGGGCGCGGCGGGGCGATCGTCCTGCGCCAGACCGATCCGCTGCCCTTCCTCCGCCTGGCGGCATGAGGTGAGCCCGCCCGCGCTCGACGCGCTCGTCGCCGAGGAACTCGGCCGTCCGGTCGATCCGCGCGTGGCGGAGATGGCGGCCGCGATCGCCGCGCGCCACCCCACGGCCCGTACGGTACTCTATTACGGATCGACGCTGCGCGAGGCGCGGCTCGACGGGCTGATGCTCGATTTCTACCTGATCGTCGGCGACTATCGCGCGGCGTTCGGCAAGGCGTGGCTGGCGCTCGCCAACCGGCTGCTGCCGCCCAATGTCTTTCCGTTTGAACATAAGGGGTTGGTCGCGAAATATGCGGTCCTGTCCGAGGGTGATTTCGCGCGCCTGACCGGGCCGGATGCGACCAGCGTCTCGGTCTGGGCGCGGTTCGCGCAGCCATCGCGCCTCGCCTGGGTCGCCGACGCGGCGGCGAGCGCAAACGTCGTCGCGACGGTGGCGCGAGCCGCGCCGACCCTCTTCACGCTCACGCTACCGATGATGGCGGATGCGGATCGCGACGTGCTCGCCATCTGGCGGCGGGGATTCGGGCTGACCTACAATGCCGAATTGCGCGCTGAGCGGACGAACCGATCGGGGTCGATCGTCGATGCAGATCCGGATCGCTACCGCCGCTTCGGGGACGCCGCGCTTGCGACGCTCGCCGACGCCGAACGGCCGCGTGCAGCGGACGCGGCCCGGCGGTGGCGCGGGCTCTCCCGCCGGGGAAAGGCGCTCACCCTGCTGCGTCTCGCCAAGGCCAGCGCGACCTACGCCGACGGCATCGACTATCTCGCGTGGAAGATCGCCCGCCATTCGGGCCACCCCGTCGTCATCCGCCCGTGGCAGCGCCGCTGGCCCATCCTCGGCGCCGTCGCGCTGCTGCCCCGCCTGCTCGCCAAAGGCGCGATCCGCTAGCGCACCGGGTTACGGCTCTGGCCGGCGCCCAGGAAGACGGTGAACTCGTTACCGCGCTCCGGGTCGATCGGCAGCCGGCACGACATGTAGCCGTTGGCCGGATCGCGCACATAAGCGAGATAGCCGCTCGCCTCCTCGAACGCATTTTCGCCAAGGATGATCGCGCCGGGCCGCAGCTTCGGCTCCAACAGCTTCAGAATATCCAGATACAGTGTCAGTGCCCCGTCGAGCAGGACCAGATCGACCGCCTCGACATCCTCGCGCAGTGTGTCGCGCGCGTCGCCCTGCCGGATGTCGACCAGCGTGTGCAGCCCGGCCTCCTCCAGATGGCGGCGCGCGCGTGCCACCTTGCGCGGCTCCAGCTCGGTGGTGATCAACCGCCCGCCGCCATTGTCGCGCAGCGCGGCGGCGAGGTGCAGCGTCGACAGGCCCATCGACGTGCCGAACTCGACGATCGTCTCCGCCCTTCGCGTGCGGGCGCACATGTAGAGAAAGCGGCCGTAGCTCGGCGACACGCTGAGGAAGATGTCCGACTGCGCGCTGCAGATGAAGCCCAGGTCGGTCTTCTCGCCCGCAACCGTATCCGCGAGGACTTCGGCCATCGATCGGCGGCCCTCCGCCACCTCCTTGACGAAATATCGGTCCGCTTCCTCGGCCTCGACGAACAGCCGATCGATCACCGGTCTGGCCCGCTCCATGCCTGACATGTCCGTTCCCGCTTCATGGCGTGCCGAAGCACGAGAGGACACCGTCATATATCGCGCGGGGGTTGGCTGCATCGCGCAAACATGACAAGTTATTCGGCAAATCAGCCAAACATCGCATTCCACTTCCAAGGGCAACGGTCTATGCCGATCCTGCAAGCGTTCCCCACCGCGAAGGACGAGATCGACAATCCGGACGACAATCCCCGGCCGGTCGTCACCTACGGCCTGACCGATCACGGGGCAGTGTTCGAGCAGGACCATCATCGCCATCGGAAGGCGCAACTGCTGTTCATCCGGCGCGGCATGATGACGTGCGAGGTCGAAAGCGGGTTCTGGCCGGTGCCGCCGC
>NZ_JBMDXG010000105.1:0-7009 GCF_048594985.1 Sphingomonas sp.
CCAGCCGGGCGTAGAGGACACCGCCGACGAACACGCCGATCAGCAGCGCCCAGAAACCGACGCCGACGTCGTAGATCGCGATCTCGTCCTTGGAGAAGCCGAGATCGTTGAACAGCAGCCGCAGCGTGAGGTTAGCGAGCGTATCGCCAATCTTGTGGAGCAGAATGAACGCCAGCACGAGGAAGGCACCCTGTCGGCGGAAAAATTCGACGAACGGCCCCTGGATCGACACCCAGACCTCGCGCACGCCGCGCCGCGCCGTCGGCTCGCGATGACGATCGGGCTCGCCCAATACCAAAGCCGCGACCATCGCCGGCAGGGCGAAGACCGCGCAGATCAAATAGCCCGCCGACCAGCCGATGCCGAGCCGCGCCGGATCGGCCGCGAACAGGGCCAGCGACCCGGCGGCGGCGGCGCCGATCCGCCAGCCATACTGGCTCATGCCCGATCCGACGCCGAGCTGCTCGGGCTTCAGCGATTCGATCCGGTAGGCGTCGATCACAATGTCAAAGGTCGCGCCGGCCAATCCGACCAGAACAGCCGCCACCGCCGTCGCCGGCAGGCTGGTGCGCGGGTCCACCAGCGCGAGGTTGCACACGGCGGCCATCACCAGCACGCCCGCCAGCAGCATCCACGACACGCGCTGCCCCAGCCGCCCTAGACCCGGCAGGCGTACGCCGTCGACCACCCACGCCCACAGGGGCTTCAGGTTGTAGACCAGGAAGGCGAGGCTGAACGCCGTAACCGCCTTCTTGTCGATCCCCGCTTCGGCCAGCCGGCTGGTCAGCGTCGCGCCGATCATCGCGTAGGGGAAGCCCGACGACATGCCGAGGAACAGCGCGGCAAGCGGCGCCGGCTCCAGATAGGGCCTGATCGCTGCTGCCCAGCCGCGCCGCTCGTCCATCGCCATTCCGTCCCCCGTCATGGGCGCGACGCTAGCGGGGCACGCGTCAAACCTCCAGCGCCACCGCCTCATATTCGCCGACGGCAGGCACGGTGAAGCGCACGCTGGCACCCTCCTGCCGTACGTCGATCGGCGTGCCCGCGCGCAACAGGGTCGCACGGCGGATCGGACGTGGATCGGGAAGGGTCAGCCGCACCGCCTGCGCGCCCAATGTAGGCATGGCGCGCGCGGCGTTCGCGCGGAACGCCGGCTGGGTATGATTGACGAGATGGACGGTATAGCCAGGCTCGGTCACCCAGGCGGAACATTCGATCAGCCCCTCGCCATCGATCGCCAGCGACGGCGCAGGCACCATCCACGCGAAGGCGTTGCGCACCAGATCGCCGAGATCGTTGGCGCCCGTCCGCCAGTAGCCCGCCTCGATATCCTCCGACAGGTGGACCAGCTTCGCCCCGCCGCGCTCACGCGCGACGACGGTCGGAATGTCGGTCTTCGGCTGGGTCGGATAGACGCCTTCGGGCGGATACCAGACGTAGGGCGGTACATGGGTCAGGATCGGCGGGCCGTCGGCGCTGATCGGCGCGCGACAGCTCGATCCCTGAATCCAGTTCGTGTCGGTAAACCCCCTGGTCAGCGGATGGTCGCGCTCGATCCGCTGGATCGAGGGGGAACCGGCAAAGGCCGGGCGCCGTCCGACCGGCCCGCGTCCGTAGGTCTCGCGCGGGCCGGCGCGCCGCATTCCGAACAGGCCGGCGAACGGCGTCTCGGCGCGCGACCGCCCTTCCTCGTCATAAAGCCCCGTCTCGAACGTCGTCAGGACCGATCCACCGGATGCAGCATAGGCCTTCACCCCGGCAACCTCGGCGTCGCTCATCACCGCGATATTGGGCAGGATCAGCGCCTTGTAACGGCGGAGCAGCGCACGGTCGGTCAGGTCGCGTTCCAGCACGACATCGAACGGCAGCCGCGCCTCCGTCAGCAGCAGGTACATACCCTGCGCCGCGTCGAGCGCATCGGTGCCGTCGGGCGCCTTGTAGAGCCGGTTGGATCGCTGCGAGACCACCAACGCAACGTCAACGATCGAAGCCTTGTTGTGGAAATGCGCTTCGTTGGCGGCCGCCCAGGCAAGCACCTCGCGGCCGACCTTCTGCCAGCGGCGATCCTCGACGAAGCCCTGGTGGAAGCCGAGCCAGTGATATTGGACGGTCCCGCCTGCCATCATTGTCTGGAACATGCGTGAGCGGACCTCGGCCGGATTGCCGGCGACGTTGCGCCAGCGCGTATCGCCCGCAATCTCGTAGGAAGCGGTGATGTTGCTGACCGGCCGATCGCGCATGATCGCGCGGCCGATCCGCGTCTGCTGGCTGGCATCCCACGTCGGGCTGCCGATGTTTCCGCGCCCCTGATTGTCCGCCATGAACCACGGCGCGTTATCCGCCAGTTCGGCCAGATCGAGGTCGCCGCCGCGAAAGCCCCCGCCCAGATTGCCCGTGAAGACCAGCCCCGGACGCACCTGCGCACACAGCGCAGTGTAGCTCTTCCACAGCTCGACCGCGCGTTTCTGGAACGCGTCGCGATAGGCCTCCGAATGCGGATCGCCGATCTTTCGACAGACAGGGCAGTAACAGACGACCACATCGGGGCTGGGCCAGCCGTTGGAATAGATGCCGTCGATGGGATAGCGCGTGATCACCTCGCGAAACAGGCGCGGCACGACGTCGGTATAGTAAGACGTGAACTGACAGGTCGGCGCAAATTCGTCGCTGACCGCGGGATCGTTGGTGGATCCCACCAGCGAACGGCGGACCAGCTTGCCGTCTTCCGTCCGGCAAAACCATTCCGGATGCGTCTCCGCGAGCGCGCTCTTGGCGATGTCGATGCTGAAGCGTCCCATCACCCGGATGCCGCGCTTCTTCGCGGCGGCGACGCATTCGCCGAACAGGTCGCGCCCGTTGAGCCAACGGCTGACCGGCACCTCCTTGATCGCCGTGGGGTAGAAAGCGACGACATTGGTTCCGCTGAGGAACGTCACCTGCGCCTTGGCCGAGGCAAGATAGTCGGCCCATGCCTCGACATCGAAGTTCTCAGGATCGCGTTCGTTGAAGTTGATCTGGACGACGCGCTTCATCCGCTGGTGCCATGCATCGCGCGGATAGCTGAGCCCGGCCTTCCGGGGCGCCGCACCGGCGGCGGTCGCGACGCCGCTGGCAAGCGCGCCCGCGATCAGCGTGAATTGGCGGCGATTGGCATCCACTATATTTCTCCTCGCCTGACGGCGGGAGCAGGCCTAGCCGCTAAACTATTGGCTGAACAACGTAAAACCACGTGGTACGCGCTTGGCCTTGCGACCCGAAAGCACTGCTTCGACCGTGCCGATCGTGTCGAGCAGGTCGCGCTGGCTATATGGCTTGCTCAACAATCCGATTGCCTGGCAACAGGCGTTTTCGGGCTTCGCGCCCGTTACGAAGACCAGCGGCACGCCGCGCTCGCGCGCGATCGCCGCCACGTCGCGGCCGTTGCCCCCGTCCGACAGATTGAGGTCCGCAAGCACGAGATCGGTCTCGCTGGTGATCGAGGCGATCGCGTCGGGCACGGTGTCCACGGTCGCGATCACCTCATACCCCGCGCTGCGCAGAAAATGCTCGTTGTCAAATGCGACGAGCGGCTCGTCCTCGACGATGACGATGCGCTTGATAACCCGCTCAAGCTTGCCGAACAGCATCGATCCGCCACTCCCCGCTTCGCTCCGCGGGGCTTGACGGGCCGCCGCTTTCACCCGACCACCGCCCGACCCCCAGGAGACCGGCGTGGCCAAACGGATTACCTTCTACATCCTCATTGCGATGATCCTGGGAATCATCGTCGGTTTTGTCATCAATGTCAGTATCGCCGATAAAACCGTGGTCGCAACGATCACGGACGTGCTTTCGATCCTGACCGGTCTGTTTTTGAAACTGATCAAGATGATTATCGCGCCGTTGGTCTTCGCGACCTTGGCCGGCGGCATCGCGCACATGGGCGACAGCACGGCGCTGGGCCGGATGGGCGTACGGGCGATCGGGTGGTTCCTGCTCGCCAGCTTCGTCAGTCTGACGCTCGGCCTGCTGTTCGTGAACATCGTTCAGCCGGGCGTCGGCCTCAACCTGCCGCTGCCCGACAGCCACGCCGCCGCCATCGTCGACAAGCCGCCTTTCTTATTCAAGGATTTCGTCCTCGATCTGGTGCCGGCCTCGATCGTGGAGGCGATGGCCAAGAACTCGGTCCTGCAGATCGTGATCGCCGCCACCTTCGTCGGCGTCGCCGCGACCGCGCTGGGCGAGCGCGCCGACCCCGTGGTGAAGGTGCTCGACGCTGTCACGCAGCTGATGCTGCAGATCACCGATTATGTCATGCGGCTGGCCCCGCTCGCCGTCTTCGCCGCCGTGACCACCGCCGTGGCCAAGGAGGGCCTCGGGATCCTCCTCACCTTCGGCTATTTCATGGGCGGCTTCTACGTCGCGCTGATCGTGCTGTGGCTGTTCCTGTTCGGGGTCGCATTCGTGGCGGTTGGCGCACGGGCGAAGGATCTGTTCCGCTACATCCGCGAGCCTTTCCTGATCGCCTTCTCGACCGCTTCGTCCGAGGCCGCTTTTCCGCGCACGCTGGAGGCGCTGGAGCGGTTCGGGGTTCCACCCCGCGTCGCGGGCTTCGTCCTGCCGCTCGGCTATTCGTTCAACCTCGATGGGTCGATGATGTATTGCAGCTTCGCGGTGATGTTCATCGCGCAGGCTTACGGGATCGAATTGTCCTTGGGGCAGCAGATCGTGATGCTCCTGCTGCTGATGGTCACCTCCAAGGGCATTGCGAGCGTGCCGCGCGCCAGCCTCGTCGTGATCGCCTCAACCCTGCACTTTTTCGACATACCGGAGGCCGGACTGCTGCTCATCATCGCCGTCGACCAGGTCCTCGACATGGGCCGTTCGGGCACCAACGTCGTGGGCAATGCCGTCGCTTCCACCTTGGTCGCCAAGTGGGAAGGCGTGCTTCGCCCCTCCACCTCCCCCCATATCGAGCCTTTGCCCACGCCATGAGCCGCGAACCCCAGAGAATTGCCAAACTGCTCGCGCGCGCCGGTGTCGCGTCCCGCCGCGAGGTGGAACGGATGATCGAGGCGCGCCGCGTCGCGATCGACGGCAAGGCGATCGAGACGCCCGCGACGATCGTCACCTCGCTCCACGGCGTCACGGTCGACGGCAAGCCGGTCCAGGCCCCCGCCCCCGCGCGCCTGTTCCTGTTCCACAAGCCGGCGGGCCTGCTGACGACCGAGCGCGACCCAAGGGGGCGCCCGACCATCTACGATCGTTTGCCGCGCGATCTGCCGCGCGTGGTCCCGGTCGGCCGGCTCGACCTGAATACCGAGGGGCTGCTGCTGCTCACCACCGACGGCGGGCTCAAGCGCCAACTGGAGCTGCCGGCGACGGGCGTGGAGCGCACCTATCGGGCGCGCGCCTTCGGAACGGTGACGCAGAGCCAGCTTGAGGACCTGATCGACGGGATCGAGATAGACGGCATCCGCTACGGATCGATCGATGCCAACATGGAACGCCGCACGGGCGCCAACGTGTGGATCGAAATGCGCCTGCGCGAAGGCAAGAATCGTGAGGTGCGGCGCGTGCTCGAACATCTCGGCCTCACGGTTAGCCGCCTGATCCGCACCGCCTACGGACCGTTCGTGCTCGGCGACATGCCGGCGGGCAGCGTCGGCGAGGTGCGGCAGCACGATCTCGTCCAGTTCCGCAAGACGCTGAAGGCGTGAGGATCATCGCGGGGAAATGGCGGGGACGGACGCTCGCCACGCCGAAGGGCGACACCACCCGTCCGACCGGCGACCGCACGCGCGAAGCACTGTTCTCGATGCTTGCCAGCCGGCTCGGCTCGTTCGATGGGCTGGCCGTCGCCGACATCTTCGCCGGCACGGGCGCGCTCGGACTGGAGGCGCTGTCGCGTGGCGCGGCCACCTGCACCTTCGTCGACGAGGATGCGCAGGCGGTGAAGGTTCTCCGCGCCAACATCGCCAAGCTCGAGGCGGACGCCGACGTGATCCCGTCGGCGGTTTCCGCGCTCGGCCCGGCGCGGCGCGCGCATGATTTGCTGCTGTTCGACCCGCCATATCGGTCGGGCGGCGCGGGCGCGCTGATCGAGCGGCTGACCCGCCTGGGCTGGGCCGCGCCGGGCGCGTGGGCGAGCGTCGAGACGCATCGCGAGGAGACGGTGACCGCCGCCGGCTGGGTGGTCGAGGCCGAGAAGAGCTACGGCCTGCCCAAGCTCACCGTCTTGCGCCGAGCGCCAGAAGCGCAACCAGACTGATCACCGCGAGCCCGCTGCAATAGAGGCCGACCAGCGCCAGCCCGCCCGACCCCGCCAGCGCCTGTGCCGCGAACGGGGTAAGCCCGCCGCCGAGAATGCCCGCGAGATTGAACGCCATCGACACGCCGGTGTAGCGCACCAGCGGGGGATAGAGGCTCGGCAGCCAGCCGCCGAGCGGGCCGTAGGTGAAGCCCATGACGAACAGGGCGACGCTGAGGAAGGCGAACATGCCCCATAGCGAGCCCGATCCCATCAGCGGCGCGACCAGGAAACCCAGCAGGATCGCGGCGACGCAGCCGCCGATCAGAACGCGGCGTTCATCCCAATGCCGGTCCGCCGCCCACGCCGCGAGCACGATGCCAACGCCCATCAGCAGGATCGCGCCCAGCTGGACGCTCAACATCTGCTCCATCGTGAAGCCGAGATTCTTGACCCCGTAGCCGAGCGCGAAGGCGGTCGCGAGATAGTAGAGCACGAAGCAGGCGACCGCGCCCAGCGTCCCACCGACGAGCGGGCCCAATTCGGTCTGGATCAGCGTGGCGAGCGGGATCTTGGGCGGCTCCGCCTCGGCCAGCGCGGCGGCGAATTGCGGCGTCTCGGCCAGCTTCAGCCGGATCCACAAGCCGACCGCGACCAGCAAGGCGGAGACCGCGAAGGGAATGCGCCAGCCCCAGTCGCGAAACTGATCGGGCGTCAGGATGAGCCCGAGGATCAGGAAGAAGCCATTGGCCGCGAGGAAGCCCGCCGGCGCGCCGAGTT
>NZ_JBMDXG010000106.1:0-3450 GCF_048594985.1 Sphingomonas sp.
CTCCATCGCCATCGAGCGCGAGACGACGTCGCGCGAGGCGAGGTCCTTGGCCGAGGGGGCATAGCGCTCCATGAAGCGCTCGCCCTCGGAGTTGGTCAGGTAGCCGCCCTCGCCGCGCGCGCCCTCGGTGATCAGCACACCCGCGCCGTAGATGCCGGTCGGGTGGAACTGGACGAATTCCATGTCCTGCAGCGGCAGGCCGGCGCGCAGCACCATCGCATTGCCGTCGCCGGTGCAGGTATGCGCCGACGTCGCCGAGAAATACATGCGCCCGCCGCCGCCCGTCGCAAGCACCGTGGCGTGGCTGCGGAAGCGGTGGACGGTCCCGTCCTCCATGCAGAGCGCGATCACGCCCTTGCACACGCCGTCCTCCATGATCAGGTCGAGCGCGAAATATTCGACGTAGAAGTCGGCGTCATACTTCAGGCTCTGCTGATAGAGCGCGTGAAGCATGGCGTGGCCGGTACGGTCGGCGGCGGCGCAGGTGCGCTGCACGGGCGGGCCCGCGCCCATATTCTGCATGTGGCCGCCGAACGGACGCTGGTAGATCGTCCCGTTCTCGTTGCGGCTGAACGGCACGCCGGCATGTTCCAGCTCGACCACCGCCGCCGGCGCCTCGCGCACCATATATTCGATCGCGTCCTGGTCGCCCAGCCAGTCCGACCCCTTGACGGTGTCGTACATGTGCCACGTCCAGTGATCGGGCGTGTTGTTGCCCAGGCTCGCGGCGATGCCGCCCTGCGCCGCCACGGTATGGCTGCGCGTCGGGAACACCTTGGTGATGCAGGCCGTCTTGAGGCCCTTTTCGGCGCAGCCCATGGTCGCGCGCAGGCCCGAACCGCCCGCGCCGACGACCACCGCGTCATAGACGTGGTCGATGATCTGGTAAGCGGCGGGCATCAGGCGTGGGCTCCGGCGAAGGCGACCTTGAGGATCGAGAAGATGGCGAGCGCGGCGCCGCCGATGGCGTAGAAGTTCAACAGCACCAGCGCCACGACGCGGCTGAAATCATGCTGATAATCCTCGATCACCACCTGCAGGCCGAGGCGGAGGTGGTAGAAGACCGAGATCACCGCGAGGATCAGCGGCACGCTGGCCCACGGGCTCTGCAACCACAGGACGAGCGCCTTGTAGTTCCACAGCGGCAGGCGGAACAGCGACGCGACCAGCCAGGTGACGAGCAGCAGGTTCGACCCCGCGGTCAGCCGCTGGTGCCACCAATGGTGCGCGCCTTCCTTGGCCGAGCCGAGGCCGCGCACGCGGCCGACGCTGGTTCCCGTTCCCATCAGCCGAGCCTCGCGAGGATGCTGCCCCAGACGGCCAGCGTCAGTGTGATCGAAATGGCGAGCGTGGCGAGCGCGCCCGTCTTGTTGCGCTTCAGCTCGTATCCCGCGCCGGTATCGAGCACGAGGTGGCGCACGCCGCCGCACAGATGCTGGAAGAACGACCAGGTCAGGCCGACCAGGACGAGCAGGGGCAGGGGATTGAGGAAGCCCGTCCGGTCCGACGTCATCAGGTCGACGAAACGGTCGTAGGACGCGGCCCCGCCGGCCAGCGCCGTCAGCCACCACACCAGCAGGATCCCGCCTCCGACCGCCAGCGCCGAGCCGGTCGCGCGGTGCAGGATCGAGACCAGCATGTGCGGTCCCCACTTCCAGATCGATAGGTGCGGCGACAGCGGCCGGGCGGAATTACGCGCCATGTCCTCGGCAGGTCCCAGAATAAGGAAAGGATCGACCCTCTTTAGCCCCAAAATGCCGCGTTGCAACGTTCGCAACGCGCGGCGAACCGGCTCGCAGGACCCGCCAAGACGACTAACCGACTATTTACTTCCGGTCGCGTAACCGGGTCCCGACTGATCGCCCACCGCGAAAAGGCCGGACCATGACCGACGAACATTACCTCATCCCGTTGCCGGCCGAGGCACGCATGCCATTCCCGGATGCCGAAATCGCGCAGCGCGTCGCGATCTATAATGGGGACGGCAAACTTGAGCGCGACATCGCCTTCGTATGGGAGCGTGCGGGCGAGATCATTCTAGGCGCCGTCCATGATTTCTGGGCCTGGCTGCCGCGCAGCCGGACGCCGTGCGGTGACGCGATCGCCAGGATGGGATTGTCCGATGAGGAGATCCAGCCCCGCGTCGCGCGACAAACGCGCGCGCAGCTCACCACGCCGGTGGACGCGCGCTGGGTCGACCGAATCGGGATGATCGGGCGCGAAATCTTCGTCATGGGCACGTCGACCGCGCTGGTGGCGGAGGGGAATGCGCAGCGTACAGCGATGATTTGCAAGGCGCTGAGCGATGCCATGCTGGGTTCGGACGACCTGCCCCGGATCATCGACACGGTCCATCGCCTTGCCGCGATCGAGCTCGAGATCAGCTTCGCCTATCAGGCGTTCCTCAGAAAGAAGCAGGCGATCGCCGAGCGTAGCGCGGAGGCGGAACGCTTCCGTCAGACGGTCGCGGACATTCTGCACAGTACGGTCGGCGGCGCGGCGACGCTCCAGGGGCGGACCGCGTCGACCGCGGGGTCGGCGCGCGGCATGCTCGGCAAGGCCTCCGAAGTGGCGGCCGCGTCCGAACAGTCGGCGATTGCGATGCGCGAGGCGGCGCAGACCGCGGCCGGCCTGATCCGTGCGATCGAAGAAGCGCGCGGCGAGGTCGAGGTGGCAGCAGGCGTCGCCACGCGCGCATCCGAGCAATCCGAAAAGGCGGTGGCGGTCAGCCATGCGCTGTCCGAACATGCGCAGGCGATCGAATCGATTCTGGGCCTGATCCGCGACATTGCCGGCCAGACCAACCTGCTCGCGTTGAACGCCACGATCGAGGCCGCGCGCGCGGGCGATGCGGGACGTGGATTCGCGGTCGTCGCGCAGGAGGTGAAGAGCCTCGCCAGCCAGACCGCGCGCGCTACCGACGACATCGCCGCCAAGATCGGCGCCATCCAGGGCGCCGCGCGCGAGACGGTCGAGGCGAACGGCACGATCCGCACCACCATCGGCGACGTGCAGCATTCGGCCGAACGCATTCGCCGGGCGATGGAGACGCAGGCGCAGACGGTGACGATGATCACGGCCGCCGTCGACGAGACCGCGCTCGCGGCGGATGCCATGTCGTCCACCATCGCCGCGATCCGTGCCGATACCGAGCAGGTGGCGCGCGACATCGACCAGCTCGAAACGGGATTCCGGGCGGTGGACGAGCAATTGTCGCTGCTCGACGCGGCTCCCGCGCCCATCGACCGCTACGCGGCCTGAAGGCGGCCCGCCCCCGCCCGGGTGGACGGGGCGGCGCCAGCGTCAGAGCGTGATCGTGCCCTCTTCCTCGCCGTCCCAATAATGGAGGCGGCCGGCGCGCACGTGGATCATTACCAAGCCCGGCGTGTCGATCCCCTCGGGAAACCAGCGTTCGAGGTCCGTCGACCAGTGCGCGGCGAAGGCGCCCTT
>NZ_JBMDXG010000107.1:0-3803 GCF_048594985.1 Sphingomonas sp.
GCGAGGATGCGCCGCACCTTCATTACGAGATCCATGCGATGGCCGGCGGCGACCGCTGGTGGCAGGGGCGGGCGGTCAATCCATACCCGATCCTTGCCGGGCAGGCGGGGGGACGCTCAGGGCCGCGACCTGCTCTTTCCAATCACGAGACTGTCATGAAGATCAGCGGCGTGGACATCCGTCCCGGCAACATCATCGAATATGAAGGCGGCATCTGGCGCGCGGTCAAGATCCAGCACACGCAGCCCGGCAAGGGCGGCGCCTATATGCAGGTCGAGCTCAAGAACCTGCGCGACGGCCGCAAGAACAATGTCCGCTTCCGCTCGGCCGAGACGGTCGAGCGCGTGCGCCTCGATACCAAGGACTTCCAGTTCCTGTTCGCGGACGGCGACACGCTGACCTTCATGGACAAGGACACGTACGACCAGACCACGCTGCCGCGCGACCTGCTGGGCGACGCCGCCGCCTTCCTGCAGGACGGCATGGACGTGGTGATGGAACTCTACGACGAGGAGCCGATCAGCGTGCAGCTCCCCGACACGGTCGAAGCGACGATCGTCGAGGCCGACGCGGTGGTGAAGGGGCAGACCGCCTCGTCCAGCTACAAGCCGGCGATGCTCGACAACGGCGTGCGCGTGATGGTGCCGCCGCACATTTCGAGCGGCACGCGCATCGTCGTCGACGTTTACAGCCAGGAATATGTCCGCCGCGCGGATTGATCCCTTGATCTCCTCCCCTCGCGGGAGGGGAGGAGATATGTGATGGTTGCCCATTCAGGCCTGATCACCGTGATGGAGCGCGCCGCGCGCAAGGCCGGCCCGCGCCTGCGCCGCGATTTCGGCGAAGTCCAGCAGCTCCAGGTCTCGCGCAAGGGCCCGGCCGACTTCGTCAGTCAGGCCGACCAGCGTGCCGAACAGACGCTCTACGAGGAGCTGAAGAAGGCGCGGCCCGACTGGGGCTTCCTGGGCGAGGAGGGCGGCACGCGGCCGGGCGATCCCGACAAGCCGCGCTGGATCGTCGATCCGCTCGATGGGACCACCAATTTCCTCCACGGCATCCCGCATTTCGCCATCTCGATCGCGGTCGAGGCGCCGCTGCCGAGCGGCAAGACCGAGATCACCCACGCTTATGTCTACCAGCCCGTCACCGACGAAAGCTTCTGGGCGGAGAAGGGGCGGGGCGCGTGGCTGCACGACGGCCGCCTGCGCGTGTCGGCACGGCGCGACCTGACCGAGGCGCTGATCGCGACCGGCATCCCCTTCATGGGGCACGGCAATTTCGAAGAATGGAGCCGCATCTTCGGCGCGATCGCGCCCGAGGTGGCCGGCATCCGCCGCTTCGGCTCCGCCGCGCTCGATCTCGCCTGGGTCGCGGCGGGGCGGTTCGACGGCTTCTGGGAAAGCCAGCTTCAGCCGTGGGACGTCGCGGCGGGGCTGCTGCTGGTCAAGGAAGCCGGCGGGTTCGTCACCGATTATCGCGGCGGCGATCAGCCGATGGAGCGCAACCAGTTCCTCGCCGCCAATGACAGCCTGCATTCCAAGCTTCACAAGCTGGTGGCGACCGCGCTGCGGAAATAGTTCGTCACAAACTCGACATGATCGCGGCCTAACCCCGTCCGCGAATTCCGCTCCGGATGTCGGGCGGTGTCGAGGGGATGCGAAGGGCGAAGAGGGCGGGACCACACGCCCCCACGCCATGACCTTCCAAGGGGAACTTCTTCGTGAACATTGCTGATGTGAAGTCGACGCTCGCGCTGGGCGCGTCGATCGGTGCCTTGCTGTGCGCGACCGCCGTGCAGGCGCAGGACGTGTCCGCGACCGCCGCGCCGTCGACCGATGCCGTGCCCGAAATCACCGTCACCGCGCAGCGCCGGGCCGAGCGGCTCGATCAGGTGCCGGTCTCGGTCGGCGTGATCGGCGGGGCGGACGCGCGCACCTTCGCGACCGGCGGCGACGACACCCTGCTGTCGCTGTCGGGCCGCGTGCCCGGCCTCTACGTCGAAACGACGACCGGCCGCATCTTCCCGCGCTTCTACATTCGCGGCCTCGGCAATATCGATTTTTACCTCGGCGCGTCGCAGCCCGTCTCGATCATCCAGGACGATGTCGTGCTCGAGCATGTCGTGCTCAAGTCGAACCCCGTCTACGATGTCGCGCAGATCGAGGTGTTGCGCGGTCCGCAGGGCTCGCTGTTCGGCCGCAACACGCCGGCCGGCATCGTTAAGTTCGACACGATCCGCCCGAGCCAGGAGTGGCAGGGCCGCGCGTCGGCCAGCTATGGCAGCTTCAACACGGTCACCTTCGACGGCGGCGTCGGCGGCGCGCTGGTCGAGGATAAGGTCGCGATCCGCGTGTCGGGGCTGTACCAGCACCGCGACAATTACGTCGACAACACCTTCGCCGGCACCAGCGCCGACGGCACCCGGACACCGCGCAAGGACGCGATGGGCGGCTTTGACGAGCGTGACGCGCGCATCCAGCTCCTCCTGACCCCGACCGAGCGCCTGTCGCTGCTCGCCTCGGCGCATGCGCGCGATTATGACGGTACGTCGACGCTGTTCCTGCGCGGCGCGTTGCGCAAGGGATCGAACAAGAGCGATGCGTCGCGCAAGGAGGTCGCGTTCGACGAGGCGAACGACAACCCGCAGTCCTATAAGACCTATGGCGGCTCGCTTAACGCCGCCTACGATTTCGGCGGCGTGACGCTGACCTCGATCACCGCTTATGAGACGACATCGGGCTATAGCCGGGGTGACACGGACGGTGGCGCCGCGGCGAACTTCCCGGTCAACGGCGTGCCCAACGGGTTCGGCCAGAGCCAGGGGCAGATCCGCGACCTCGACCAGTGGCCGCAGGAGATCCGCCTGGCCAGCCCCGACGGCCAGCGCGTCACCTGGCAGCTTGGCGGCTATTATTTCGACAGCCGCGACACCACCGACTTCTACCAGCGCGCCTTCTTCCTGACGACCGCCGCGCGTAACCCGAACAACTGGGTGCGCCTGCGCAACATCAACACCTCCTACGCCGTCTTCGGCCAGATTGCGTGGAAGGCGACCGACCGCCTGACGCTCACCGCCGGCGCGCGCGAGACCAAGGATACGAAGAAGACCCGCCTGCTCAAGACCGCGGACACCGCCGCCGGTGCCGTCACCTATGCCGGCCGCCGCTACGTCCGCCTTTCGGACAGCGAGCCGAGCTGGGATCTGAGCGCGCTCTATCAGGTTAATCCCGACCTGAGCGTCTACGCCCGCGTCGCGACGGGTTTCCGCGGGCCGACGATCCAGGGTCGCTCGGCCGTGTTCAACTCGGATTTCACCACCGCCAATTCGGAAAAGATCCTGTCGGGCGAGGCGGGGTTCAAGAGCAGCCTGTTCAACAACATGCTGCGCCTGAACGCGAGCGGGTTCGTCTGGCGGCTGAAGGACATCCAGCTCAACGGCAATGACAGCAACGGCAATGGCGTGCTGTTCAACGCCGACAAGGCGGTGGGCTATGGCGCGGAGGCGGATATCGAATTCCGCCCGATGCGCAACCTGGCCATCACCGCCGGGGGCAGCATCCTCCATACCGAGATCAAGGACAATCGCGTCTATGCGCAGGTCTGCGCGCTCAACGGCGTGGTCGTGTGCACGGTCAAGGACCCGACCATCCGCGTCGCAGGCCCGTTCGGCACCAACACCTTCGCGCAGATCGATGGCAACCCGCTGCCGAACGCGCCGGAGTACACCCTCAACCTGGCCGCCCGCTACGACATCCCGTTCGGCGACGATGGCGCGTTCTTCATCGCCACCGACTGGAACAGGC
>NZ_JBMDXG010000108.1:0-4068 GCF_048594985.1 Sphingomonas sp.
TGTTCGACTACAAGGATGCCAAGCTGCGCATCGTCCGCGCGCAGCCGACCGCCGGCGGCGGTGCCGACGTCTTCACGCAGGTGACCAAGCCCGGCGGACAGCCGATCAACGCGGTATGGTCGACGGTCAAGGTCGGCGGCCAGTGGAAGGTGCTGAACCTCAACGTCGCCGGCATCAACGTCGCGATGGCGCAGGCCGCCGACTTCGATTCGGTGGTGCAGCGCCAGGGGTTCGACGCGCTGATCCGCATGATGAAGGCGCGCGGCTGACATCTTCCCCTTGAATCCCCCGTCCGCCAACGGCAGGAACCAAGCCATGAGCAAGATGCATCTGGTGTTCGGCGGACGGGTCAAGGATCCGCGCACTTTGGACTTCGCCGATCTGTCGCAGATCGAGGTGGTCGGCTTTTTTCCCGATTATGCCAGCGCGGAGAAAGCGTGGCGCGCCGCCGCGCAGCGTACGGTCGACGATGCCGAGATGCGCTTCGTCGTGGTGCACATGCACCGCCTGCTCGAACCCGACCTGGAGGCTTGAAGCCCTCAGGCCTTGCGGTAGCGCCAGCGGAGCAGCGGGCGCGCGAGCAGCAGGCCCGCCAGAAAGCCGCCGATATGCGCGGCGGCCGCGATCGCCACGCCCTCGGTCCGCGACGCCAGCCCCAGCAGGAGCTGCACCGCGATCCACGCCACCGCCAGCCAGGCGATGTGCAGCCAGCGCGCCACCTCGGGCGGGTATTTCGACGGAAGGCGCCGCCCGTACAGGATCGCGTAGGCCCCGACGAGCGCGGAGATGGCCCCGCTCGCCCCGATCATCGGCGTGACCGACATCGGACCCGCGATATATTGGGCGACCGCCGCCGCATAAGCACCGCAGATGTAGAGGACGAGCACGCCCGGCGCGCCGAGAGCGACCTCATCCTCGCGCCCGCAATAGAACAGCATGAGCAGATTGAAGCCCAGATGAAGCATGCCCGCGTGCAGCAAGGTGGCGCTGAGCGGGGTCAGCCATAGCGGCAACGCGCCGATCACCTGCAAGCCCGCGATCCGCGCGGGAATGAATCCGCCGATCAGCGCCGCGCCATCGCGCATGTTGAGGCTGCTGATGATCACATAGCTGGCGATGGTGACCATCCCCAGCGTCATCGCCATGCGCGGCGTGGCGGTTCTCATCGGCAGCCCCGGCAATCCGCCACGGTCAGATGAATTCGATCCGCTCGACCACGTAATAACGGTCGCCCGAGGGCACCGTGACCTCGACCTCATCCTCGACCTTGCGGCCGATCAGCGCGCGGCCGAGCGGGGAATTGTAGCTGATCTTGCCATCCTTGGCGTTCGCCTCGGTCTGGCCGACGATCTGATACTTTACCGGCTTGTCGTCCTCGTCGAGCAGGTGGACGGTCGCGCCGAACACCACCTTGTCACCCGACAGCGTGCTGGGATCGATCACGAGCGCGCGGGCGAGCTTGTCCTCGATGTCGGCGATCATCGCCTCGACCTGGCCCTGACGCTCCTTGGCCGCATGATATTCGGCATTCTCGGAAAGATCGCCGTGAGCGCGCGCTTCCTCGATCGCGTCGATGATCTGCGGGCGCTCCACCTTCAGGCGCGCGAGTTCGCTCTCGAGCATCGCCTGGCCCTCTGCCAGCATCGGCAGCTTGTCTTCGCCCGCCATGTTCGACCCAATCCCTTTTACAACGTCAGACAGAAACCTCCGCACCGCCCGCCGGGGGCGACGCCCGCATCATCACGATGTCTGGAAGCGTTCGTCAGGCATGATAGGATTGGAGCGAGCGCACTTCAAGGCTGCGCTCCCGCAATGCGGCGATCGCGCGCACCGCCGCCACCCCGGCCGCCGCCGTGGTGAAATAGGGAATGCGCGCGAGCATCGCCGAGGCACGGATCGACTTCGAATCCTGCAGCGACTGCCACCCCTCGGTCGTGTTGAATACGAGCTGCACGCCGCCATCCTTCAGCCGGTCGACGATGTGCGGGCGCCCCTGCGCGACCTTGTTCACGCGCTCGACCGCCAGCCCCTGCTCCTGCAGATAGGCGGCGGTGCCGTCAGTCGCGACGATCGAGAAACCGAGCGCGATCAGATCGCGCACGGCGGGCTCGATCACCGCCTTGTCGGTCGGTTTGACCGAGACGAATACCGTGCCCGCGCTCGGCAGGACCGTGCTTGCGCCAAGCTGCGCCTTGGCGAAGGCGGTGGCGAAATCGCGATCGATCCCCATCACCTCGCCGGTCGAGCGCATTTCGGGCGAGAGCACCGGATCGACTCCGGGGAAGCGCGCCCACGGGAACACCGCCTCCTTGACCGCGCTATGCCCGGGATCGCGCGGGATCGCGGGCAGCGCCGCGAGCTTTTCTCCAGCCATCACGCGCGCCGCGATCTTGGCGACCGGCGCGCCGACCGCCTTGGCTACGAACGGCACGGTGCGGCTGGCGCGCGGATTGACCTCGATCAGATAGACCTCGCCATCCTTGACCGCGAACTGGACGTTCATCAGGCCGCGCACCTTAAGCGCGCGGGCGAGCGCGTCGGTCTGGCGCTCGATCTCCGCCACCACCTCGGCGGGCAGGCTGTAGGGGGGCAGAGAGCAGGCGCTGTCGCCCGAATGGACGCCTGCCTCCTCGATGTGCTGCATCACGCCCGCGACCACGACATCGTCGCCGTCGCAGATCGCGTCGACATCGACCTCGATCGCGTCGCGCAGGTAACGGTCGATCAGCACCGGGCTGTCGCCCGACACCTGCACCGCCGTCTCGATATAATGGTCGAGCTGCGCGGGGCTGTCGACGACCTCCATCGCGCGCCCGCCGAGCACGTAGGATGGGCGGGTGAGCACGGGATAGACGATCCGTTCGGCCACCGCGATCGCCTCGTCCCGGCTCCGTGCGATACCGTTGGCGGGCTGCTTGAGGCCGAGCCGCTCGACCAGGTCGGCGAAGCGTTCGCGATCCTCGGCCAGATCGATCGCGTCGGGCGAGGTGCCGAGGATCGGGATCCCCGCCGCCTCCAGCTCCTGCGCCAGCTTGAGCGGGGTCTGCCCGCCGAACTGGACGATCACGCCGACACGCTCGCCGTTCGACTGCTCGACATGCAGGATCTCCAGCACGTCCTCGGCGGTCAGCGGCTCGAAATAGAGCCGATCGGACGTGTCATAGTCGGTCGACACCGTTTCCGGGTTGCAGTTGACCATGATCGTCTCGAACCCCGCATCGCTCAGCGCGAAGCAGGCGTGGCAGCAGCAATAATCGAACTCGATCCCCTGCCCGATCCGGTTGGGACCGCCGCCCAGGATCACGATCTTGCGCTTGTCCGAAGGCTGCGCCTCGTTCTCGGGCTCGCCGAAGCTCGGCGCTTCGTAGGTCGAATACATGTAGGGCGTCTTCGCCTCGAACTCGGCGGCGCAGGTGTCGATCCGCTTGAATACGGGCCGCACGCCGAGCTTATGGCGCAACGCGCGCACGTCGCGCTCGGTCACCGCGCCCGCCATCGCGCTGATCGCGTCGTGGACGATGCCGCTGCCGTGCGCCTGCGCCTGTTTCATGCCGGCCAGATTGGCCGAGCTGAGCGCCAGCCAGGCGAGGCGCTTGTCGGAGAAGCCCATCGCCTTCAGCGCGTGCAACGCGGTCGCATCCTGCGGCAGGCCCTCGCGGCAGATGCGCTCCTCCGCGCGGACGATCTCGTGCAGCCGTTCGATGAACCACGGGTCGTAGCGCGCGACGCGGCACACCTCCTCGACCGTCAGCCCTTCGCGCAGCGCCTGCGCCGCGATCAGCAGCCGGTCGGGCGTCGGCTCGGCCAGCGCCGCCTCGATCTCGGCCTTGGGCGCGCCCTTCAGCCGGCGCATGCCCTTCGCATCCTGCGGCAGGCCGTTCTCCATCACCTCGGCCTCGGCCGCGACGATCTCCGCCATCCGCTCCAGGAACCACGGGTCATAGGCCGCGAGCGCATGCACCTCGGCCACCGTGAAGCCCTCACGCAGCGCCTGCGCGGCGATCAGCAGCCGGTCGGGCGTGCGCTGCGCCAGCGCCGCCTCGATCACGTCGCGCGGCGCACCCTGCA
>NZ_JBMDXG010000109.1:0-15160 GCF_048594985.1 Sphingomonas sp.
CCCTGCGCACCGTCCGCTTGGGCCGGTCACCTGCATCAGTCCATGGAACTTCCCGCTCGCGATCTTCACCGGCCAGGTCGCCGCCGCGCTCGTCGCCGGCAATCCCGTGCTCGCCAAGCCGGCCGAGGAAACGCCGCTGATCGCCGCGCAGAGCGTCGACATCCTGCACGAGGCGGGCATTCCGGCCGAGGTGCTCCGGCTGCTGCCCGGCGACGGCGCGGTCGGTGCCGCCTTGGTCGCGGCGCCCGAGACGGCGGGCGTGATGTTCACCGGCTCGACCGAGGTCGCGCGCCTGATCCAGGCCGAGCTTGCGAAGCGCGTCTCGCCCGCCGGCCGGCCGATCCCGTTCGTCGCCGAAACCGGCGGCCAGAATGCGATGATCGTCGATTCGTCCGCGCTCGCAGAACAGGTGGTGGCCGACGTCATCGCCTCCGCCTTCGACAGCGCGGGGCAGCGCTGTTCGGCGCTGCGCATCCTGTGCCTGCAGGAGGATGTGGCCGATCGCACGCTGACGATGCTGCGCGGCGCGCTGCACGAGCTGCGGATCGGGCGGACCGACCGGATCGGCGTCGACATCGGCCCCGTCATCTCGGCCGAGGCGCAGCAGACGATCGAGGCGCATGTCGCGCGGATGCGCGATCTGGGCCGGCGGGTCGAGCAGGTCGCGCTGCCGGCGGAAACGGCGCACGGCACGTTCGTGCCGCCGACGATCGTCGAACTCGACAGCATCGCCGATCTGGAGCGTGAGGTGTTCGGGCCGGTGCTGCACGTCATCCGCTTCCGCCGCGCCGGGCTCGACCGGCTGATCGATCAGATCAACGCCACCGGCTACGGCCTCACCTTCGGCCTGCACACGCGGCTCGACGAGACGGTGGCGCACGTCACCGCGCGGGTGAAGGCGGGCAACCTCTACATCAACCGCAACGTCATCGGCGCGGTCGTGGGCGTGCAGCCGTTCGGCGGGCGCGGCCTGTCGGGCACGGGGCCGAAGGCGGGCGGCCCGCTCTATCTCGGGCGGCTGGTGGACGGGCCGGCGGTGCCGCCGATCCTCAGCGCGTCGGCGGGCGACCTCGCCGTCGGCGATCTCGCCTCATGGCTCGATGAACAGGGCAATCGCGCGCTGGCCGATGCGGTGCGCGATGCCTCCGCGCGCTCGCTGCTGGCGGCCGAGGCAGAGCTTCCGGGCCCGGTCGGCGAGCGCAACCTGTACGCGCTTCACCCGCGCGGGCGCGTGCTGCTGCTGCCCGAAACGCGCGCGGGCCTGATGGCGCAGCTTGCCGCCGGCCTGGCCACGGGCAACCTGCTCGTGATCCACGCGCCCGCGCTGCGCGAGGGGCTTCCCGAAAGCGTCGCATCGCGCGTCCGCTGGGTCGAGGATTGGGCGGGCGAGGGGCCCTATGCCGGCGCGCTGATCGAAGGGGGGGCGGACCGTGTCCGCGCGCTGCAACAGGCGATTGCCGGCCTGCCCGGTCCGATCGTGCTGACGCAGGGCGGCGCGCACGATTATCGCCTCGACTGGTTGGTGGAGGAGGTTTCGACCTCGATCAACACCACCGCCGCCGGCGGCAATGCCAGCCTGATGGCGATGACCTGACCGGCCGGGCGCGGCCGGTCAGCGCTTCGCCTTGTCGGGCTTCGTATAGGGAATGAAATCGTCGAGCACGGCGAAGCCCCTCTCGGTCCGCGTCAGCCGGTCGAGCAGCCGGATCGAGTCGAGCCGGCACAGCTGCGTGCCGATCACGCGGCTGACGAGGATGTCGTCGCGATCGAGGAACTGGGCGCCCTGCGTCCGGTTGACGAACAGGGTGTCGTGGTTGCCGCGATAGACGATCGCCGCATTGTCGAACACCTGCGTGCCACGCACGGTCTGCAGCGGCAGGCACCGGACCGGCTTACCCGCGACGCGTCCCTCCAGCAATTTGGCAAGCGCCGCTTCGCCCCGCGCCGCCGGCGTCTTTGCCATAACGGGGGTGGTGGTGAGCAACGCCGCGATGATCATCCAGGCATGCCGCATCTATCGTCTCCTCGTCCGGATTATCTACCTGCCGCGCGGTGAATGCGCGCTGTCCATGCAACAGACGGAGCGGCATCGTGCCCGCCTTGTGATGCGTTTGTGAGGCGACGGAGAGATTTCCATTGCCCTTTTGTCCAACCGCGGCCTTAAAGGGCTGTTAACGAAGCTGTGGATAACAAGCGGGGTGCTGGTTTCTTATCTTCTGATCGCGCTCTTGGGGGGCGGGTCCATCGGTGGCTTGACGGTCTGGGCCGCCTTGCGCGCGCCCGGCCGGCTGCGCGCCCGACAGCAGGCGCGCCAGGGGCGGGGTACGGGCGCGAACATCGTTCCCGCCGCTCGCTCGCTCGCCGAGGATCTGGACGCGGCGGTGGTCCGCAACGAACTGTTCCTGGTGCACCAGCCCAAGATGCGCGCGCGCTCGGGCGAGATCGAGGCGGTCGAGACGCTGGTCCGCTGGCGCCACCCGACGCGCGGCCTGATCGGCCCCAACGACTTCATCGCGCTGGCCGAGGAATGCGGCCAGATGCGGCGCATCACCGAATGGGTGATCCGCCAGACGCTGAACGAGCAGCGCAGCCTCGCCGCGTGCGGGCACCGGCTCACCTTCAACGTCAACATCTCGGCGCGCGTGCTGCCCGACCGTGATTTCGCCGAATGGGCGCTGGCGACGGTGCGCGGCGCGGCGGGGCCGATCGGGTTCGAGATCACCGAAACCGCGATGATCGCCGATCCGGAGGGCGCGCTGCGCAACCTCCATCTCTTCGCCGACGCGGGCATCCTGATTTCGATCGACGATTATGGCGCGGGCCTGTCGAGCCTCGCTTACCTCAAGCAGCTTCCCGCCAAGGAGCTGAAGATCGACCGGATGTTCGTCTCCGGCCTGTCGAGCAGCCACCGCGATCCGCTGCTGGTCCGCTCGACCATCGATCTCGCGCACGCGCTGGAAATGGAGGTGACGGCCGAGGGCGTCGATTCGCCGGCGGCGCTCGCCCTGCTCAAGGTCATGGGCTGCGACGTCGTCCAGGGCTTCCTGATCGCGACGCCGATGCAGCTCGGCGAACTGCGTTCCTATCTCGATACGCGCGCCGATCGCGCGGCCGACAGCTACTCTGTCGGATTCAACTGGCTAGCGAGGAGCATGCCTGCGCGCTGACACGTGATTGAAATAAGACGTGGTAAGATAACCTCTTAAAAGGTTAATAACGCGTTAAGAAAGTCTTTACGACGGGTTAATGTTTTGCTAACCCCGTTGCAAGGGCGGCTTTGTGCTGCCTGCGATTCGCGACGGAGGCATCATGTTCACCACGGTCAAGCTTCACGGTTCCAAGGCGCTGCTGGCTCTTGCGGCGGTCACCACGATCGGCGCGCCCGCCCTTGCGGCCGACAGCATCCGCCCGGTCTCGCCGGCGGCTGACAGCATTCGCCCGGTCCTGCCCGCGGCCGACAGCATCCGTCCGGTTTCCCCCGCCGCGGACAGCATCCGCCCCGTGCGTCCGGCCGCGGACAGCATTCGCCCGGTCTCGCCCGCGGCGGACAGCATCCGTCCCGTCCTGCCGGCGTAATCGCCGCCGGCCGGCGCATCCGTCCCGCCCCGTCGCCGCGTCCAGCGGCGGCAGGGCGGCGTCGGCGATTGCGCGGCCGCGTCAAAGCGTTAATCTTTCGCCGCTAGCCTGCGGGCGAGGCGGACGGGAGTGATGGGTAAGTTTTACGCGAGTTGGGCCGCTTTATGCCTGCTGGGCGGCACGGCGGCGGGCGCGCAGGCGACCGATCCGTTCGCCGCGCGGGTGGCGGATGTGCGGGCCCAGATCATGGTCGATCCGCGCGCCGCGCTTGCGCAGACCGACGCTTTGCGCGCCGAGGCCCACCGGCCTGACGGCACGCCCGCCACGCGCACGGCACGCGCGGCGTCGGCCGACTGGCTCCGCGCCGAGGCACTGATCGCGCTCAACCGTCCGCAGGACGCGCTCCGCCTTCTTGCCACGACCCTGCCGCGCGTGGCGGCGTCGGGCGGGCAGCCCAAGCTCCAGGCCGAGCTCACCATGGCGCGCGCGGGTGCGGCGCGGATGTTGGGCCGCGTGCAGGAATCGCTCCGCGACAACCAGGCCGCCTTCCGCCTGTTCGGCCTCGCCGGGGACAAGCGCGGTCAGGCGGTCGCGCTCCAGAATATCGGCACCATCTATTACGACGCGCGCGATTATCCGAACGCGCTGCGTTACGGTCGTCAGTCGATCGAGCGCTATTCGGGCGACCGGCTGCTGCTGCTGGCGGCACGTAACAATCTCGGCAACGCCTATCTCGACTGGGGCCGCCACCGCGAGGCGGAGGCCGAATATCAGCGCGCGCTCGACGCCGCGCGCAAGCTCGGCAGCCCGGTCCTCACCGTCCGCATCCTCCAGAACCTCGCGCGCGCGCAGGCGGAAGCAGGGCATCTCGACGCCGCCGACGCGACGCTCGCCACCGCCTTCCGCATCGCCGCGCGGGGGGCGGCGGGACGCTGGCGGCCCGCGCGCGACGGGGGGGGGGCGGGGGGGGCGGTCAAACGCGACCGGATCGATCAGGCGACGCGCCATATCGACCGCGCGCTCGCCGCCGCCGGCGCGACCCAGGCCGCCCTGCCGCTGCGCGACTTTCACCACGCCGCGTACGAAATCTACCGCCGCTCGGGCCGGCCGGAGGAGGCGCTGACCCAGCTCGAGGCGTTCAAGCGGCTCGACGACGAGGCGCGCTCGCTCGCCGCCTCGACCAGCGCCGCGCTGATGGGCGCGCGGTTCGATTTCGCGAACCAGAATCTGCGCATCGCCGAGCTGCGCGCGGGGCAGGCCGAGCGCGACGCCACCATCGCGCGCGCCGACATCCGCTTCCGCAACGCGCTGATGACCGGTTTGCTGTCGGCGGCGGCGCTCGTCTCGCTGCTGCTCGCGATCGGCTTCGTCTCGATCCGGCGCAGCCGCAACCAGGTCCGCGCCGCCAATGCGACGCTGACCGAAACCAATGTCGCGCTGGAAAAGGCGCTCGCCGCCAAGACCGAATTCTTCGCCACCACCAGCCACGAGATCCGCACGCCCCTGAACGGCATCCTCGGCATGACGCAGGTCATCCTCGCCGACCGCCAGCTCGATCCCACGCTCCGCCGCCGGATCGAATTGCTCCACGGCTCGGGCGAGACGATGCGCGCGCTGGTCGACGACATTCTCGACATGGCGAAGATCGAGACGGGCGAGCTGCGCGTCCATCCCGCCGAAATGGACCTGCGCCGCCTGCTGGAGGAGACCGCGCAGGTGTGGACCGGCCAGGCCGAGACCAAGCGCATCGCGATCCAGCTCGATCTGGGCGACGTGCCCGCGCGGATCGTCGCGGACGAGGTGCGGCTGCGCCAGATCGTGTTCAACCTCATCTCGAACGCGGTCAAGTTCACCGATCGCGGCCATGTCCGCCTGTCGGCGGCGGTCGACGGCGAGGGGGAGGAGGAAACGCTGCGGATCGCGGTCGAGGATACCGGCCTCGGCATCCCGGCCGAGCGGTTGGACGACATCTTCGACTCGTTCGCGCAGGTCGACGGCGGCACCGCGCGCCGCCACGGCGGCACCGGCCTCGGCCTCGCCATCTGCCGCAATCTGGCGCGCGCGATGGGCGGGGACGTGACCGCGACCAGCATCCTCGGCACCGGATCGACCTTCACGCTCGCCATCCCGCTCGTGCGCGGGGCGGTGGCGGCGGGGCCGGGCCAGCGCCCCGCCGTAGAGCGGCTCGCCGACGCGGAAATGCTGGTGGTCGATTCGAATCCGCTGGCGCAGGGCGTGCTGCGCGCGATGCTCGGCGGGCAGACGGCGGGGCTTTCCTTCGTCGCCGATCTCGACGCCGCCGTGCATCATCTCGAAACGCAGGGGGCCGATCACGTTCTGGCCGACGGGGTCGCGCTCGGGCTCGATCCCGATGCGGCGCGGTCGCTGGCGGAGGCGGCGCGCGCCGTCGGCGCGCGGATGACGCTGCTCTGGCCAGCGCCCTCGGCTGCGGATAGAGACGCGCTCACGACGCGCGGCGTCGTGCATCTTCTGGCCATGCCCATCCCGGCATGCGTACTGGTACCTGCCTTGCGAATGCTCTATGAATCACCGGTAGCGGGGCGGGGCATGGCGGCATGAGCCGCCGGGCGGGAGACGTACCGGCGTGAACGTCCTGTTCGTCGAAGACGATGCCATGAACCGCCGCGTGGTGCGCGACATGCTCACCGTCGCCGGCGCGACGATGGACGAGGCGGTCGACGCCGAAACCGGCCTGCGCATGATCGACGAGGGCGATTACGACATCGTCCTGATGGATCTGCGCATGCCCGGCATGGACGGCCTGACCGCGATCCGCCACATCCGCGCGCGCACCGATGCCAAGGCGACCGTCCCGGTGATCGTCGTCACCGCCGACACCGCGCTCGACATCTGCCGCGACTGCATCGATCAGGGCGCGGACGAGGTGATCCTGAAACCCGTCGCGATGAACAAACTGTTCGACGCCATCGGCCGCCTGATCGCCCGCGAGAACAGCCGCATCATGCTGAATTGAGGGGCTTGCCCCGGGAGCTTTCCTTCCCCCGGAAAGATAGGCAGAGGCAATCAGGCTTGACCTTGCGCCTCCCGCACGTCGCGTGCTGAAGGCGCCTCACTATCGATCGGCAGGTCGATCTCGCCCATGATCCGGTCCGTCTCGATCAGGATCTTCACGATGCGCTGGTAGTGGCCGATATCGTCCCAGCTGAGCACGCGCCCGCGCCGATCCTTCAGCCATTTCTGCGCGGGCTGATAGCCGCCGATCGGGAAGCCCCAGGCGATGGGGGGGACATCGGCGAAAAACTGGTCTGGATTGATCCACACCTTGCCGTCCGCGAACTTGGGATAACCGGCCGCGACGATATCGTCGCCCTCGCCTTCGAACGGATAGGGCGTGTCGCCGATCGCGGCGGGCTCCATCAGGTGCAGGCGTCGCAATTCCTCGCCCTTCGCGCTGACCCGAGCGAAGATTTCGGGCGAGGCGGGATAGGGAATGCGCGGGAAGTCGATCTTCAGGAACTCGGCATAGGTCTCGCGATAGTTGGGCGCGTGCAGCACGCCATAGATATAATCGAAGACCTTCACCTCGCTCGGTCGCGCGTCGCCAGTGGCGGCGAGGAAGTCGTCCCCCGGCCCGGCCTGATCGGCAGGGTCGATTAAGGCAGCGGCGCAGATCGCAGCGTAGAGCTTGGGGTCGAGGTTGAGGCGGACGGTTTGGTCCAGCGTGCCTTCTTGGGGGTAGAGGTAAAGGGGCACCAATTGAGAGACGCCCTTATTCGAAAAAATCGCCCGATTATCGATCATTTTATCAACGGCCACGACTTGGCTGTACCCAGCGTCGCCTTGGATCGCTTGCCGGGCGATCATCAAACCAAGGTCGCTGCGTTTAAAGAAGTGCCGGGTTGCACGTTCGCGCCGGTGGACTGCGACGTTGGAATCGTAAACGGTGTATCTGATGTCGAAGGGGCGATAAAGAACCGGCGTTATCAGCGCCTTCCAATCAATTGCCGGCAGCGCTTTTTTTGCATCTTGATAATTCCACTGCGCCTGAGAACAAAGTCGAAACCTTCTCCTCGCTTCGCCTTCATCATGCGTCGCTAAAAGAGCTTCCACCTTTTCAATCGCTTCATGACTATTCCACGATATTGCGAACTCATCCTGGGTGGTCACAATACCCGGCGCAGGGTTGCCGTTCGGAGAAAAAAGATCTGCCACTGAGAAGCCAAAACGATACTTCGCCTCGACCACCTTATCCGTTGGCTTGAAGCGCCACGGTGCCGCTTCCGGAGATACGTCGACTACATCGATCGACCGGAGCGAACTTGTCCACAGTGCCTCAGTTTTGGAGCTTCGCGTGCCCCACAGCTCGCCGTGATCAACTTGGGCCAGTGTCGTGCGCCGCGGATCGCTGCTCTGCTTTTTCCAAGCAATTATAATTGCAACACCTTGCTGGATGTCAAAAACGTTCTTGTCGGGGGAGCCATCCGGGCTGATTTCCTTCTTCTTCGCATTGCCATGCAGGTCGAGGACGAAAATCCGATCAAAAGTTTGACGAAGATGGCTCCGCATATCGAGGAACGTGGGGTTGTCGAGATAGCCATGATTGGTGATGAACCCGAGCACACCCTCGCCATTCTGCTCGATCAGATGCTCCGACATGCGAATGAATTTCACGTAATCGTCTGACAACCACTTCGCCTGCGCGGGACGCTTCAATTCCGGGCTGACCTTGTAGTCCGCCATCAGTCTCTCGATCCAATCGCCGAAGTTGGACGAATGCCCGGAATAAGGCGGATTCCCGATCACGCACATGATCGGGCTTTGCCGCTTTACCTCGCTCGCGCCACGCGCCTCCTCAGCCAGCGGAGCAAAGAACAGGTCACGCACCTCCCGCTCTGCAGGCTCCAGCGCATTGGTCAGCCACACTGAAAGGCGCGGCGGATTGGCGCTCGGCTTGTAGCCGGTTTGCGCGAGCTGCATGTCGAGCTTCATATGGCACATGGCATAGCTCGCCATCAGCAACTCGAAGCCGTGCAGGCGCGGCAGCAGGTCCTGCTCGACATAGCCGGACCATTTGCCCGGGGCGCGGCCCTTCACACGGTCGGAAATCAGCTGCACCGCCTTGGCCAGAAACGTGCCGGTGCCGGTCGCCGGATCGAGGATCTGGACCTTGTGGACATCCTTCTTGATCGTCACCGGCTTGCCGGTCTTGGGATCGTTGGTGCCGGTATCCCAGTTCACTGTCACCTTGCTGGTGTCGGCAAGGCCATCGGCAAGGCCGAACTCGGTCTTCAGCACATCGTCTACCGCGCGAACGATGAAATCGACCACCGGTTCGGGCGTGTACCAGACACCCCGGCTCTTGCGCTTCTTCGGGTTATAGGCGGCGAGGAAGTCTTCGTAGAAATGGATGAAGGGGTCGTTGCGCGCGGTGAACTGGCCGTATTTCTCGAACAGCGAATGCGGATTGCTGGCGCGCATCACCGCGACGAGATCATCGACGATATAGACGAGGCGCTTGGGCAGCGCGGGGCCGGCGATATATTCGAACAACCCCTTCAGGAACGGGTTGGACGCGGGCAGATCGTCCATCGCTTCCTGCCGGCTGAACGTGTTCAGATCGGTATCGTGGAATCGCGCGGCGAACATGCCGTAGGTGATCGTCTCGGCATAGATGTCCGCGAACTCGTCGGGCGTCAGGTTAGGCAGCAAGTTCGCCTTGAAGCTCTTATATTGCCCCTCCAGTCCCTTGCGCGCCTCCGCCTCGTCGGCCAGCGCGATGGCGATCTCGTCCTTGATGATCGCCGCCTTGGCCGCCATGATCTCGGCCAGCTTCGCTGCCGATCGGATGCTGATCGGCTTTTGCTCGGCGAACAGGCGAAGCTGGCGCTCCAGTTCCTCGAACTTGTCAGGCTTCGGCTGGAGCCCCATTACGAAATCGGCGATCGAGACGAAGTGGACGGATTCGCCCTCCCGAATGAACTCGAAATCGACGCCGTTGGTGTAGATCAGGTTGGGATAGGCCTTTTCGTAGCGCTTGCGCTGCTCGACCGAATAGCCCTTCAGCTTGATGACGTCCTTGTCGATGTCCTTGGCTTCGGCCCAGCCGAAGGGGACGCCGTTCCGCTCGAACAGGAAGTCGGGCATGCCGGCTTCGGATTTCTTTGGCTCGTTGATGACCGTGATGCCCGCGTCGATACTCTCGAACAGGGCCTGCAGGGCCGGGCGGTAGCTATGCTCGGTCGCCTGTCCGCTGGCATATTTGGCGCGCACCACATCCAGATAATTCGCGATGTTCACGCATTCCCCCACCCAGCAAAATTCCAACGTAAAGTCACGGCATCCCCGCGCAAGGGCATCTTCACACCAGCATCCGCGTTCCCATCTAGCCTGGGCCGGCGCCCGCGCTTGCCCTCCGAACAAATCTGGAACAAAATCGCCCCATGTCCCTGACCCATCTCTCCGTCCGCGGCGCGCGCGAGCACAATCTCAAGGGCGTGGATGTCGATATCCCGCGCGAGACGCTGACGGTGATCACCGGCCTTTCGGGGTCGGGCAAGTCGAGCCTCGCCTTCGACACCATCTATGCCGAGGGGCAGAGGCGCTACGTCGAGTCGCTGTCGGCCTATGCGCGCCAGTTCCTCGAACTGATGCAGAAGCCCGATGTCGAGCATATCGAGGGGCTCAGCCCCGCCATCTCGATCGAGCAGAAGACGACCAGCCGCAATCCGCGCTCGACCGTCGCGACCGTGACCGAGATCTACGATTATATGCGCCTGCTGTGGGCGCGCGTCGGCATCCCCTATTCGCCCGCCACCGGCCTGCCGATCAGCGCGCAGACCGTCAGCCAGATGGTCGACCGCGTGATGCAGCTGCCGGAAGGCACGCGCTTCTACCTGCTCGCCCCCGTCGTGCGCGGCCGCAAGGGCGAGTATAAAAAGGAGCTGGCCGAGTGGCAGAAAGCGGGCTTCACCCGCGTCCGCATCGACGGCGAGCTGCACGACATCGAGGTGGTGGTCGATCGCCTCGCCCTGCGCGAGGGGATCGAGACGCGCCTCGCGCAGAGTTTCGAGACCGCGCTCAAGCTGACCGACGGCCTCGTCTATATTGACGTGGTGGGCGAAGGCGACGCCAACGCCGTCGCCGCGACCGAGGGCGTGCGCAAGGGGATCAAGGCGCTCGCGCTGCCCGCCGGCATCTCCGAACGGCTGACCTTCTCCGAAAAGTTCGCCTGCCCCGTCTCGGGCTTCACCATCCCGGAGATCGAGCCGCGCCTTTTCAGCTTCAACGCGCCGCAAGGCGCGTGCCCGGCGTGCGACGGCCTGGGGGAGAAGCTCTATTTCGACCCCCAGCTCGTCGTGCCCAACGAGACGCTGTCGATCGCCAAGGGCGCGGTGGTGCCGTGGGCCAAGTCCAACCCGCCCAGCCCTTATTACATGCAGGTGCTGGCCAGCCTCGCCAAGGCCGAGGGGTTCGACCTCAAGAGCCCGTGGAACGAACTCACGCCCGACCAGCAGGACGCCGTCCTCCACGGCACGCAGGGGCGCGCCATCCCGCTCACCTTCGTCGACGGGCGCAAGAGCTACACCGTGACCAAGCCGTTCGAGGGCGTGATCGGCAACCTCGAACGCCGCATGGCCTCGACCGAGAGCGCGTGGATGCGCGAGGAGCTCGCCAAGTACCAGGGCACGCGCCCCTGCGAGGTGTGCGACGGCGCGCGCCTCAAGCCCGAGGCGCGCGCGGTGAAGATCGCGGGCGAGGACATCTCGATCGCCACCCGCCGCCCCGTCGGCCAGGCGCTCGCCTTCTTCCGCGGCCTCGCCGACGGCCTGACCGACCAGCAGCGCCAGATCGCCACCCCGATCCTCAAGGAGATCGTCGAGCGGCTCGGCTTCCTCGACAATGTCGGGCTCGATTATCTCAACCTCGATCGCACCAGCGGCACCTTGTCCGGCGGCGAGAGCCAGCGCATCCGCCTCGCCAGCCAGATCGGTTCGGGCCTCTCCGGCGTGCTCTACGTGCTGGACGAGCCGAGCATCGGGCTGCACCAGCGCGACAATGACCGCCTGATCGTCACGCTCAAGCGCCTGCGCGATCTCGGCAACACCGTGATCGTGGTGGAGCATGACGAGGATGCGATCCGCACCGCCGATTACGTGATCGACATGGGGCCCGGTGCGGGCGTCCATGGCGGCACCGTCGTCGCGGCGGGCACGCTGGACGAGGTGCTGGCGAACGAGGCGAGCCTGACCGCCGATTACCTCACCGGGCGCCGCGCGGTCGCGGTGCCGGCGAAACGCCGCAAGGGTTCGGGCAAGAAGCTGACGGTGAAGGGCGCGCGCGCCAACAACCTGAAGGACGTGTCCGCCTCGATCCCGCTCGGCACCTTCACCTGCATCACCGGCGTGTCGGGATCGGGCAAGTCGACCTTCACGATCGACACCCTGTTCGCCTCCGCCGCGCGCCAGCTCAACGGCGCGCGCGTCCTCGCCGGCCATCATGAGAAGATCGACGGGCTCCAGCATCTCGACAAGGTGATCGACATCGATCAGTCGCCGATCGGCCGCACCCCGCGCTCGAACCCCGCCACCTATACCGGCGCCTTCACCCAGATCCGCGACTGGTTCGCGGGGCTGCCGGAGGCGCAGGCGCGCGGCTACAAGCCCGGCCGCTTCAGCTTCAACGTCAAGGGCGGCCGGTGCGAGGCGTGCCAGGGCGACGGCGTGCTCAAGATCGAGATGCACTTCCTTCCCGACGTCTATGTCACCTGCGACGTGTGCCACGGCGCGCGCTACAATCGAGAGACGCTGGAGGTGAAGTTCCGCGACAAATCGATCGCCGACGTGCTCGACATGACGGTCGAGGATGCGGGGGAATTCTTCAAGGCGGTCCCCCCGATCCGCGACAAGATGGCGATGCTGGCGGAGGTGGGCCTCGGCTACGTCAAGGTCGGGCAACAGGCGACGACGCTCAGCGGCGGCGAGGCGCAGCGCGTCAAGCTCGCCAAGGAACTCAGCCGCCGCGCCACCGGCAACACGCTCTACATCCTCGACGAGCCCACGACCGGCCTCCATTTCGAGGATGTGCGCAAGCTCTTGGAGGTGCTCCAGGCGCTGGTGGAGCAGGGCAACACCGTGGTCGTGATCGAACACAATCTGGAGGTGATCAAGACCGCCGACTGGATCATCGATCTCGGTCCCGAAGGCGGCGACAAGGGCGGCGAGATCGTCGCCACCGGCACGCCCGAGCAGGTGGTGAAGGAGCCGCGCAGCTATACGGGACGGTATCTCGCGCCGTTGCTGGGGGTGAAGCCCGTGGCCGTGGCGGCGGAGTGAGGCAGTGGCAAGGCGTGGCCTCACTTGTAAGGGCAGCATGAGGAAGTAGGCTGAAGACGCTTACGGATCTGCCGACATTTGGCGCACGTAATGAGGTGATGTTACCTGCGCAGCTTGCCGTGGAGCGGACGTAACCAAATAAATAAGGTTGGATATTAGGCCTATACCCAGAGTAGAAAGTAGATCGTGTCTATCAAGGTTCGACTAGTTGACCTGTGGCAGGCATTGCAGAGCGGTTAAACATTGTCGAAGTTGAGTTTCAAAGTCTCTAAAGGAACGTGACCGCCGTAGTTCGTCCAAACGCTGCCTCTGTGCAACCGCTGGAAAGATGTTCGAAACACTTTGGCTTCGACGTCGGCCAGCGACTCTCTCTATTGCATCCCGCAATGTTTGTTTCGGATCATGTAATCTTTCTGCATCTTGTGCTTGCTCTGGTAGTCCGATTTCGTTGGGACTGCCGCAATATCCCAAAGCATCCGTGACAGCCAACCCGTCAGCCAAGAGCCATGCCTCCGTCTCGTGTCTTGGACTTACCGTAATACATTGTCCTTTAGGCCAGGCGCACCTTTCAGCAAGCGCAAGGCAGTAGGCGGAGGCTCGATCGTCCAATCTACTTTCTTGTGCGCGTCCGCCAGTGTCGGCATGTATAAATAGTATATCGAAGGCGTCACGAAAGGCGCATGCCTCAGCGGCAACGTGCGCAATTCCACGGCCTTGTTGTCCAAGCTTAACTGCTGGAATATCTGGAACCTCGACAACATCTGTACCCTCGCGGGCAACGATGTCTCTGATCAATCGAGGAAACAGAATATCAAAATACAGAGCATCCGATCCCCCTTCATAGAAGGCTGCCCAGCTTACATATCTCATCCAGCATCGCCCGAGCGCTGTAACAGACGATCAACTTCAGCTCTAACCAAATATCTCTCTGGGTCAATCAAATCGCTACTAGCCTGAATTCCCGTCCGCATTCGAGTTCGTGTGGCACGCGTATTGGCCGTAGGGTTCACGATAGACACAATATCTGCCGCGACAATCTCCGTGTCTTCTAGCGCATTCATAACCTTCGGAGAATGCGTGTTCAATATAACTTGGAAGGTGACTTGATCAGGATCGGGGTCAATCAGCGTTGCATCTCGAAGAATGGAAATAAGTGTAGGTATTCGACCCTCATGAACCCCGTTCTCGGGCTCCTCAAAGCAAAGCGTGCCTTTGCGGTCAGGGTCATTCAATATCGTCAGAAGAGCTAACAGTCTCAAAGTCCCATCAGAAATAACTCTTGAACTGAAACTTAAATCGCCAGCAAACCCTACATTAAATGAATATTGTCGTTGATCATCAGATTGAACTTTAACATTGCAAACAGACGGAATCAATGCTGCCAAGTCAGTGGCAATATCGGCTAAGACTCCATCCGGCCGCTTCTCAGAGCGGGTTTGATCGCGCAAACGATTCAGAACAGCGGCAAGATTTGATGCGCTTGGTGTCAGTGTTGTCTTTTCAAATCTGTCATTCGCACTTCTTGCTGCAGTCGGATTTATTTCCAAAAACCGAACAGATTTTAGTGCCTTACGCAACGCGTAGAGGTGCGGAAATTCAGCTGTAGTTATGGTGGACAACGCGGTTCTAGATGCCTCTTTGAGAGACAGCCGCATTGGACTTCCGCTTTTGCTCGGTCCGTCTTGCCGAACCAAGAGGGAATCGTCGTTATCGTCATTCCTAATAAATGGTGTTGTGTACCTGCCGTAACTTGGACGGCGAGGCATTAAGTAGTTGGCATTATCCTCGGTTCGCTTCATAGCTCGGCAGAATTCTCTCCGAACAAACACGCCCCTAGGTCCACCATCTCGGCCATCTCTAATGCCGAGCGTAAGCTCATACCTCAACCTTTGTGAGGGAACCTTATAGGCACGGCCGAAGTCATCAGTTCCTTCGCCATCTAGAAAAACTTCTACAGCAAAAGACATGCTATCAGACTGGCCAGTCGCCGTGCGTCTGAAAAACTCTTCCGGTTCGCCGCGAAGACCTTGCATAGCGCTATAAATGTCGTGATCGGACAATGCTGCAATAAGCTGCATAGCATCGAATAAGTTGGATTTCCCACTCGCGTTGGGGCCAACGATTGCAGTAAATGGATGAAGATCGAGTTCGAAATTTTCGAACGTCTTAAATCCATCAATTTCAATCCGCGTCAGCATATGGCCTAACTAGATGCAGGTGCAACGCAGGTAAAGTGCGCAAGGACGGCGCGTGAACGACGCCGGGGCGTA
>NZ_JBMDXG010000011.1:0-10909 GCF_048594985.1 Sphingomonas sp.
GTCGCCGATATACATGCCGGGACGCTTGCGGACCGCGTCGAGGCCCTTCAGCACCTTGATCGAGGAGGCGCCATATTCGTTGGTCTGGGGGTCGGTTGCCATGCCCAGCATATAGGGATTCGGGGGTCGAAACCCAAGCGAAATGGATGCCTCCGGCGCCGCGCCGGGCGCGGCGCGCCTCAGGCGCGGACGGCGCGCGCGGCGAGGAAGGTGTCGATCCGGTCGAGCACCGGCAGCCGCACCGCATCCGCCTCGCGCAGCAGCTCGTGGCCCGTCCCGTCGAGCATCATCAGCTCGGCCCGGGGCATCGACGCCGCCGCTTGGGCGATCGCGCGCGCATCGACCACCGGATCGCGCCGCGTGCCGAGCATCAGCACGGGGATGTCGACCGCGACCAGATCGCGCGGCGGCAGGCTGGCGATCGATCGGCAGGCGGCGCGGACCCAGCCCCAGCTCGGCGGGCCCGTGGCGATCTCCGGCTTGCACGCCTTCCACCATATCTTGTCGTCGCGGCGTTCGGGGCAGGAGGTCATCCGCCCGCCCACGTCGCCGATGTCGCGCCCCCACACCTTGCGCTCGCCGAGGCCCAGCAGCCCCGCGACGCGCGCGATGGCGCCGAGCGCGCGGCCGGGCACCGCCCCCACGCGGATGTCGATCATCGGCGAGGCGAGCACGGCGGCGTCGATCCCGCGATGCCCGGTCGCGAGCAGGCGCAGCACCAGATGCGCGCCCATCGAATGCGCGACGATCGCGCGCGGGCCCGGCGTCGTGCGGCACCAGTGATCGACGAACGCGGCGAGATCGGCCAGCAGCGGCTCCAGGCTCGCCTGATGGCAGATCAACGGATCGGCGAGGTGCCGCCCCGATCCGCCCTGCCCCCGCCAGTCGAACCCGTCGAGCCGCCACCCGCCGTCATTCCAGTGCGCCAGCGCCTCCAGATATTTCTCGACGAAATCGCCGCGTCCGCCGAGGAACAGCAGGCTGCCGCGCGGCGTCCGCGCGGGCGGCCAGGCGAAGCTGCGCAGGCGCCAGCCGTCGGCCGCGCGCCATTCGGAAAAGCGCATGCCGGCGGGGACGATTCGGCGGTCGATCGGCTGGGCGGTCATCGCCGCTCAAGATAATCCCGATCGAACGCGCTTTCCATGGCGCGCGCGCCATGCTTTTTGTCGGTCCGACACGATTTCAGGGGGACCGAGAGCATGCACGTCCGCGCGGCGACGTTTCTGGCGATGGCGGCGGCGCCCGCGCTCGCGCAACCGGCGCCACGCGCCGATCGCGCCGCCTTCCGCGCGCTGTATCAGGAGATGGTCGAAACCGACACGTCGGTGACGAGCGGAAGCTGCACCGACCTGGCCGGCAAGATCGCCGCGCGGCTCAAGGCGGCGGGCTATGCCGATGCCGACATCACGCCCTTCTCGGTCCCCGATCACCCCAAGGAAGGCGGGCTGGTCGCGATCCTGCCGGGCACGTCGCGCACCGCCAGGCCGATGCTGCTGCTCGGCCATCTCGACGTCGTCACCGCCAAGCGCGAGGACTGGACCCGCGATCCTTACAAGATGATCGAGGAGGACGGCTTCTTCTACGGGCGCGGCACCGCCGATATGAAGGCGATGGACGCCATCTGGGTCGATGCGATGATCCGCTTCAAGCGGGAAGGCTACAAACCGAAGCGCACGATCAAGCTGGCGCTGACCTGCGGCGAGGAAACGACCTGGGCGTTCAACGGCGCCGAATGGCTCGCCAAGAACAAGCCCGACCTGATCGCCGCCGAATTCGCGCTCAACGAGGGCGGCGGCGGGCGCGCCGACGAGAATGGCAAGCCGACGGTGATGAACCTGCATGTCGGCGAGAAGATCGTCCAGAATTACCGGATCGAGGCGACCAATCCCGGCGGCCACAGCTCGGTCCCCATTCGCGACAATGCGATCTACGAACTGGCGGACGCGATCGCGAAGATCCGCGACTACGACTTCCCGCTCCAGCTCAGCGACACCACGCGCACCTATTTCGAAAAGGCCGGCGCGACGCGGAAGGACGCGATGGGGGCGGCAATGGTCGCGATCGCGCGCAACCCACGGGACAAGGCGGCCGAGGCGACGCTCAACACCGACCGCAGCTATCATTCGATGCTGCGCACGACCTGCGTCGCGACCCTGCTCGACGGCGGACACGCGAACAACGCGCTGCCGCAGCGCGCGGGCGCCAACATCAACTGCCGCATCTTCCCCGGCACCGATGTCGAGGCGGTGCGCAAGCAGCTCGAAACCGTCGTCGCCGACCCGCGCATGACGGTCACCCTGGTCCAGCCGATCCGTCCGCCGGCCGTCCCGCCGCCGCTCGATCCGAAGATCGTGAAGCCGGCGGAAAAGCTGGTCGCCAAATATTATCCGGGCGTACCGTTCGTGCCCGTCATGTCGACCGGGGGCACCGACGGCATCTTCCTCGAAAGCATCGGCATCCCGGTCTATGGCCCGCCCGGCCTCTACAACGTGCCCGAAAGCGGCGCGCACGGCCTCAACGAAAAGATGCTGGTCGAGGGCGTCTATCGCGGGCGCGACATGTTGACCGAACTGATCCGCGCCTACGCCGACGCCGGCTGACCGGCGCTTCCCAGGACGAGGTGCGTCGTTCCCGGCGGGGTATCGGCGAACGGCGCGGGCTCGGTTCCCGTCATCCACACCTGCCCGCCGGCCTCCGCCAGCCGTTCGAACAGCGCCCGGCGGCGCAGCGGATCGAGGTGCGCGGCGACCTCGTCCAGCAGCAGGATCGGGCGCGCGCCCCGCCACGCCGCGACTAGATCGGCATGCGCCAGCAGCAGGCCGAGCAGCAGCGCCTTCTGCTCACCCGTCGAACAGAGCGCCGCCGCCATCCCCTTGTCGAGGTGGGTGACCGCCAGGTCGCTGCGATGCGGGCCCGCCAGCGCGCGCCCGGCGCCCGCGTCGCGCCCCCGTCCGCGCCGCAACTCCTCCGCCAGCGCGGGCTCGGCCATGTCCCCGGCGGGCGTCCAGCCGGTCAGCATGATGTCGCCGCGCGCGAACGGGCCGGGGGCCTGCGCGCGCAGGCGCTCGGCCAGCGCGGTCACGGTGCGCCGCCGCGCCTCGGCGATCGCCGCGCCATGCGCCGCCATCCCGGCTTCCAGCGCGGTCAACCAGGCCGGGTCGGCACCGTCGGGTTCGGCGAGCAGCTTGTTGCGCGCGCGCATCGCCGCTTCATAGCGCGTGGCATGCTGCGCGTGTCCGGGCTCGCGCGCGAGCACCAGCCGGTCGAGGAAGCGCCGGCGGCCGCCCGCGCTCTCGGCGAACAGGCGGTCCATCGCCGGGATCAGCCACAGCAGCGCGAGCCGCTCGCCCAGCGCGGCGGCGGCGGCCTCCGCGCCGTTGATCCGCACCTGCCGCCGTTCGGGCGCGGTGGCGCTCGCGCCCGTCCCGATCTCGATGTCCCCGCTCAGCCGGGCATGGACCGCGAACCCGCCCGGCCCGTCGCCGCGCGCCATGTCCGACAGCGCCGCCCCGCGCAGCCCCCGCCCTGGCGCGAGCAGCGACAGCGCCTCCAGCACGTTGGTCTTGCCCGCCCCGTTCTCGCCGGTCAGCACGACCAGCCCCGCGCCCGGCTCGATCAGCAGGTCGCGATGGTTGCGGAAATCGGTGAGCGCGAGGCGGCGGACGGCCATCCGCCGCGCTTAGCGCATCCTTCGACGCCCGTCAGGCGTGACCGAAAGCCCTGCGGCGGCGGCGGCGGCGCAGCCCGAACCCGACCAGCCCGAAGCCCAGGATCGCCATCGCCCACGTCGCCGCTTCGGGCACCGGGGTCGCGACGAAGCGATAGATGTCGCCGTCGCCCTTGGTGATCAGATAGAGTTCGCCGTCCACGTCGATGCCCAGCCGCAAATCGACGCGGTCGGTGCGGCTATACCCTTCCAGGTCGCGCATCGTCGTCGGCAGGCCGCCCAGCATCAGGCGCAGTTCCCGCAGGATCGGATTTTCCCCCGGCACCGCCGCATCGGGATCGAAATAGAACAGCCGGCCCGAAACGAGATCGCTCACCACCATCTTGCCGATCAGCGCGGGCACCAGGCTGCCCTCGTACAGGATCGCGCTGCCGATGCTGGCGAGGTTGGACGCGCCGTCGCGGATGATCTCCTCATGGTCGTATTGCCCGATCGGATCGACGAAGCGGCCGTCATTGGCGGGCGTGTCGTAAATGTCGCTGCCCGCGTGCGCGAACGCGCCCTCGCGCAGCGGCCAGCCGTAATTCGCGCCGGCCTGGCCCAGATTGACCTCCTCGATCTGCGACTGGCCGATATCGGCGATGAACATCCGCCCGTCGCTGCTCCAGTCGAACTGCTGCGGATTGCGCAGACCGTAGGCCCATACTTCGCCGCGCGCGCCCGCCTCGCCCACGAACGGATTGTCGCCGGGTACGGCATAGGTGAGCGGGCCGGCGCCGTCCGGATCGGCCGGGTCGATCCGCAGGATCTTGCCGAACGGGCTGGTCAGGCTCTGCGCGCTGCCGAACGGATCGTTGGTGCCGCCGCCATCGCCCATACCGATATACAGCTTGCCGTAATCGGCGTCGGCGGGCGTCGCGGTCGGGTTGAACGCGATCGTGCCCGCGCCGTGATCGGTGAAGGGCTGCGCGACCCGCATCACTTCGCGCATGCCGGTGACCGATGCGGTCGCGGCCGCCGGATCGGCAACGGTCCATTCGCGCACGACATTGTGGTGGTTCACCGGCGCGCCCGGCACGCTCCACCCCGCCGTGCCCGCCGACGGCAGGGTCGTGTCGATCGTGTAGAAGGTGCGATAGCCCGGCTGGTCGGGGTCGCGATTGAAATTGGGGTGAAAGGCGACGCTCATCAGCCCGGTCTGGATCGTGTGCGCCGCGTTGGAAAAGCCGATCCCGGCGGTCCGCAGGTCGAGATAGGGGACGGGCGCGCCGCCCGCCTTGTTCGTGACGTAGAGGATGCCGCGCGTATCGTTGACGAACATCCGGCCGCTGCCGTCGGGAAGCGCCTTGATCTGCTGGGCGGCGGCGCGTGCCGGCTGCGCCGCGGTGGCGGGAAGCTGCGTGAACCATTCGATCTGCGCGGTCGTGCCGGGCTGGATCGCCGCGAACGGATTGACCACCACCGCCGCCTGGGCGACCCCCGCGCACAGCGCCATGGCGCCGACCGCGCCCAAAACCCCCCGCATCGCGTGCCCCCACACTCAAAAACACCGGGGCGGCCCTATCTCATGCGAATCGCCAGCGCGTCAAACCCGCATCGGCATCAGCACGTAGAGCGCGGGCGCCTTGTCATTCTCGCGGATCAGGGTCGGCGCGGCGGCGTCGGCCAGGTGGACCTCGATCAGGTCGCCGTCGAGCTGGCCGAGAATGTCGAGCAGGTAGCGCGCGTTGAACCCGATCTCGAACGGCAGCGCGGCATAGTCGCCGGGCACTTCCTCGGCGGCGGTGCCGTTTTCGGGGCTCGTCACCGACAGCGTGATCTTGTCGCGGTCGAGCGCCATCTTCACCGCGCGCGTCTTTTCGCTGGCGATGGTGGCGACGCGGTCGACCCCCTCCTCGAAGCTGCGCGGATCGAGCTTGAGCAGCTTGTCGTTCGCGGTCGGGATGACGCGGCTGTAATCGGGAAAGGTGCCGTCGATCAGCTTCGACGTCAAGATCGCGGTGCCGAGCCCGAAGCGCACCTTGGTCGGCGACAGCGATACCTCGACCGACCCGTCGACCTCGTCGAGCAGCTTGCGCAGCTCGCCGACGCACTTACGCGGCACGATCACGTCGGGCATTCCTTCCGCCCCGTCCGGACGCGGCACGGTGACGCGCGCGAGACGGTGGCCGTCGGTCGCAGCCGCCTTCAGCACGGGCGTGGCGTCGTCCGAGACGTGGAGGAAGATGCCGTTCAGATAGTAACGCGTCTCCTCGGTCGAGATGGCGAAACGCGTCTTGTCGATGATCTGCTTCAGCGTCTCGGCCGGCAGGTCGAACCGCGTCGGCAGCTCGCCCTCGGCGATCACCGGGAAATCCTCGCGCGGCAGCGTCTGGAGGTTGAAGCGCGCGCGCCCGGCGACGACCTGCATCTTGCCCTCGGCGGCGGCCAGCTGGACCTGCGCGCCTTCGGGCAGCTTGCGCGCGATATCGAATAATGTGTGCGCGGACACGGTGGTGGCGCCCGGCGTATCGACCTGCGCCGCGATCGTCTCGACGATCTGGAGGTCGAGGTCGGTCGCCATCAGCTTGAGGCCGCCTTCCGACGCCTCGATCAGCACGTTGGACAGGATCGGGATGGTGTTGCGCCGCTCGACCACCGACTGGACGTGCCCCAGGCTCTTCAACAGGGTTGCACGTTCGATCGTCGCCTTCATGTCCCGCCCCAATCCGCTTGTGGTCGGCCGTTATAGCGTGGGCATCGGCCTGTTCCAGCGCATTGTTGCGGCGACGCGGCGAAGCGGCGAAGGGGGGCGATGCCCCTTCTTTTTCCCCTCCTGCTGGCGGCCGCCGTCGCCGCGCCGCCCGGGCGGGTCGCGATCGGGCAATATGGCGCGTGGGGCGCGTTTGCCGATGCCCGAGGGCGAAGCTGCTACGCGATCGCGATGCCGGCGCGCGGCGCGGGCGGCTCGGTCGCGGCGGTCGCGCCCCCGGGGCGGCCGCGCGTCGAGCTGCGGCCGAGCCGCCCGGCCCGGCCTGGCAGCCTCTCGGTCCGGGTCGACGGCCGCGCGCTCGCCTTCGACGGCCCCTCCCCCGCGATCGAGGGCCGCGCGGCGATCGTCGCCTTGCGCGGCGGCACGCGCCTGCGCGTCTCGGGGACGACCGCTGAGGGGCGCCGCTTCCGCGACGATTATCCGCTGCGGGGCTTCGCCAGCGCGCTCGACGCCGCCACGCTCGCCTGCCTCGCGCGCTGAGGCTGGCAAAAAAGCGCAATCTGTCCTATCTGGCGGCGATGAACGCGCCGATGGCGATCCCCGGACATATCGATCCCGTGCCCGTCCCGCGAGCGGCGGCGCCGCGCGCCGACGGCCGCGTCGACCTGATCGGCCTGACGCGCGAGCAGTTGCGCGACCTGCTCGCCGAACATGGGCTCGAACCGAAACAGGCGAAGCTGCGCGCCAAGCAGCTCTGGCACTGGATCTACAATCGCGGCGCGACCGACTTCACCGCGATGACCGACATCGCCAAGGCGATGCATCCGTGGCTCGCCGAACGGTTCGTGATCGGCCGCCCCGGCGTGGTCGAGGCGCAGCAGTCGAGCGACGGCACGCGCAAGTGGCTGCTCCGTTCGGACGACGGCCACGATTACGAGATGGTGTTCATCCCCGACGCCGATCGCGGGACGTTGTGCGTGTCGAGCCAGGTCGGCTGCACGCTCAACTGCAGCTTCTGTCACACCGGCACGATGCGGCTGGTGCGCAACCTGACCGCGGGAGAGATCGTGGGACAGGTCATGCTCGCGCGAGACGCGCTCGGCGAATGGCCGAGCCAGCCCGAAGGGCGCATGCTCACCAACATCGTGATGATGGGCATGGGCGAGCCGCTCTACAATTTCGACAATGTCCGCGACGCGTTGAAGCTGGTGATGGACGGCGACGGCCTCGCTCTGTCGAAGCGCCGCATCACGCTCTCCACCAGCGGCGTCGTGCCGATGATGGCGCGCGCGGGCGAGGAGATCGGCGTCAATCTCGCTGTGTCGCTCCATGCCGTGACCAAGGATGTGCGCGACGAGCTCGTGCCGCTCAACCGCAAATACGGGATCGAGCCCCTGCTGGAGGCGTGCGCCGCGTATCCGGGCGCGAACAATGCGCGCCGCATCACGTTCGAATATGTCATGCTGCGCGACAAGAATGACAGCGACGACGATGCGCGCGAGCTCGTCCGCCTGCTGCGCAAATACCGCCTGCCGGCGAAGGTCAATCTGATCCCGTTCAATCCGTGGCCGGGCGCCGACTATCTATGCTCGACGCCCGAACGGATCCGGGCCTTTTCCAACATCGTGTTCGAAGCCGGCATTTCCGCGCCCGTGCGCACCCCGCGCGGCCGCGACATCGACGCCGCGTGCGGCCAGCTCAAGACCGCCGCCGAGAAGAAAAGCCGCGCCGAGCGTGACAGGGAAGCCGCCGAAATGGCGGTGGCGGGCGCGTAACGAGATCGGCTAAGCCCGCGCCATGCTGCTCTTCGATCGCGCGTTCAAGAAGCTGATTCGGCGGGGCGAATTGATCGTCCACGCCGCCGACGGGAAAACCTACCGCTATGGCGCGCCCGAACCGGGGCGCGCGCCGGTCGCGGTCCGCTTCACCGATCGGTCCACCCCGCGCAAGATTGTGCTGGCGCCGTCGCTCGGCGCGGGCGAGGCCTATATGGACGGCCGCCTGCTGATGGAGCAGGGCGACATCCACGCGCTGATCGATCTCGTCACCTGGAACAATCGCTGGGAACGCCGCAGCGACCGCAAGAATCTGGAGGCGACGGCGCGCACGCGGCTGCCCGGCGATCCGCTCGGCTGGCTGCGCACCTACAATCAGGAACGCCGGTCGAAGCGCAACGTCGCGCACCATTACGATCTGTCGGCGCGACTCTACGATCTCTTCCTCGACGCCGACCGCCAATATAGCTGCGCCTATTTCACCGATCCCGACAACAGCCTGGAGCAGGCGCAGCTCGACAAGAAGGCGCACATCGCCGCCAAGCTTAATTTACGTCCCGGGCTCAAGGTGCTCGACATCGGCTGCGGCTGGGGCGGGATGGCGCTCTACCTCCACCAGAAGACCGGGGCCGAGGTGCTCGGCATCACGCTGTCGGAGGAGCAGCTCAAGATCGCGCGCGAGCGCGCCGCCGCCGCCGGCGTGGCGGACAAGGTCCGGTTCGAACTGATCGACTATCGCCGTGTCACCGGCACGTTCGACCGGATCGTCTCGGTCGGCATGTACGAACATGTCGGCCCCGCGCATTTCCGCACCTTCGCCGCCAAGTGCCGCTCGCTGCTGGCCGAGGACGGGGTGATGCTGCTCCACACGATCGGCCGGATGGGGCCGCCGCGCCCGACCGACGCGTGGACGGTGAAGTATATCTTCCCCGGCGGCTACATCCCGTCGCTGTCGGAAATCGCGGCCGCCGCCGAATCCGCGCGCCTGATCACCGCCGATGTCGAAACGCTGCGCCATCATTACGGCTACACGCTGGAACATTGGCTGCGCCGGACGCAGGCCAATCGCGAGGCGATCGTCGCCATGTATGACGCGCGTTTCTACCGCATGTGGGAATTCTACCTCGCGGGCTCGCTCACCGGTTTCTTCAACGGCGCGATGGTCAATTACCAGGTGCAATATGTGCGCGACCGCACCGCACTCCCGATCACCCGCGATTATATGGCCGAGGCGGAACGCACGCTCCGCGCGTGACGTCCCGCCGGACGTTCAGCGCGCCTCGGGCGGACGTCCGGCCCGCATCTGCGCGCGCCACGCGTCGCGTTCGGCCGGGCTGATCGTCCCGTCGCGATCGCTGTCCATCCGGTCGAACAGGGCGAGCGCACCCTGTTCGAACTCGGTCGCGCTGAGCTTGCCGTCATGGTCGCCGTCATAGCGTTCGAGCTGGCGACCGCCGCGACCGCCGCGCGCACCCGACGGCAGCTCGTCGCCCGCAAGGACACCGTCGCCATTCTGGTCGAGCCGGGCGAAGCGCTCGCGCACCTGCGCCGACGCCTCCGCGCGCGTCGACGGCAGCATCGGCCCGCCGCGCATCGCGCCGCCGGGCGGGGGCGCATCCTGCGCCAGTGCGGGACCCGCGAGGGTGAGGGCGGCAAGCAGGGTGAGGGCAGGGATCCGCATCGGACGACTCCTTGGCAAGGAAGGGTCGCAGAATCGCCCCGCGCCGATGTACCGCGCTTGAACCGCGGCGTTGCGCGCGCGCACCCCGCATGCCAAAGGCGCGCCGTTCCCAGCGGAGTGAGAAGATGAGCGACGTTCGCCGCGTGGTGCTCGCCTATTCGGGCGGCCTCGATACCAGCGTGATCCTGAAGTGGCTGCGCGAAACCTACAATTGCGAGGTCGTGACCTTCACCGCCGATCTCGGCCAGGGCGAGGAGCTGGAGCCGGCGCGCGCGAAGGCCAAGCTGATGGGCGTCCGCGACGAACATATCTTCATCGACGATCTGCGCGATGAATTCGTCCGCGATTACGTCATGCCGATGATGCGCGCCAACGCGCTGTACGAGGGGCTGTACCTGCTCGGCACCTCGATCGCCCGGCCGCTGATCGCCAAGCGCCAGATCGAGATCGCACGGGCGGTCGGGGCCGACGCAGTCAGCCACGGCGCGACCGGCAAGGGCAACGATCAGGTCCGGTTCGAACTCGGCTATTACGCGCTCGCGCCCGACATCCGCGTGATCGCCCCGTGGCGCGAATGGGATCTGACCAGCCGCACCCGCCTGATCGAATATGCCGAACAGCACCAGATTCCCGTGCCCAAGGACAAGCGCGGCGAGAGCCCCTTCTCGACCGACGCCAACCTCCTCCACACCTCGTCCGAGGGCAAGGTTCTCGAGGATCCGTGGGAGGAGGTGCCCGATTACGTCTATTCCCGCACCGACAATCCCGAGGACGCGCCCGACACGCCCGAGATCATCACGATCGATTTCGAGCGCGGCGACGCGGTTGCCGTCAATGGCGAGGGGTTTGGCCCGGCGGCGTTGCTGGCGAAGCTCAACGATCTCGGCAAGCGCCACGGCATCGGCCGGCTTGATCTGGTCGAGAACCGCTTCGTCGGCATGAAGAGCCGCGGCATGTATGAGACGCCGGGCGGGACGATCTACCATCTCGCCCACCGGGGTATCGAGCAGATCACGCTCGATCGCGGCGCCGCGCACCTCAAGGACGAGCTCGCGCCGCGCTATGCCGAACTGATCTATAACGGCTTCTGGTTC
>NZ_JBMDXG010000110.1:0-3963 GCF_048594985.1 Sphingomonas sp.
CGTTGCCCCGCCATCCGACACAGGAAAGACGTGGCGAGAAGAAGGAGCGGGACCCCGGGTCAGGCCCGGGGTGACGGGGATTACGACCGGCCGCGATCGCGTAGCGGCGTGGGCACGCGGGGCAGGAACCGACTGCGTTCCTCCGCGGCCGCTATTGCGCTTGCGAAGCGAGCCGTTAGGCTCGGTTACAAATCAAAGGCCGCAGGGCCTGCCCAAGGGGACACGCATGATCTTCGACCGCGTCAAGTCGCTCGACGCCATCCTGCTTACCGCACAGCGCAAGTCGCTCCACCGGACGCTCGGCGCGTTCCAGCTTACCATGCTGGGCATCGGCGGGGTGATCGGGACGGGCATCTTCGTGCTCACGTCGGAGGCCGCGCAGAAAGCGGGGCCGGGCATGGTTGTCTCCTTCCTGGTCGCGGGCTTCGTCTGCGCGGTCGCGGCGCTCTGCTATTCGGAGCTCGCGTCGATGGTGCCGGTGTCGGGTTCGGCCTACACTTACACCTATGCGGTGGTCGGCGAGCTGCTGGCGTGGATGGTCGGCTGGGCGCTGATCCTGGAATATGCGGTCGGCGCGAGCGCGGTCGCGGTCGGCTGGTCGAACCACGCGGTCGGGCTGCTGCGCGGGCTGGGCGTGGATTTCCCCGCCACCCTGAGCAACGCCGATGCGCTGATGGCCAAGGTGCAGATGGCGTTCGGCGCGGACGTCACGCCCGACCTGATCACCGCGACGCAGGTCGGCGGATATATCAACGTGCCGGCGATCCTGATCGCGGGGCTGGTAACATGGCTGCTGATCATCGGCACGACCGAGAGCGCGCGCGTCAACGCGGTGCTGGTCGCGATCAAGATCGTCGCGCTGACCGCGTTCGTCGCGCTGACCATCCCGGTGATGAACGCCGAGAATTTCACCCCCTTCGCCCCCACCGGCGCGACCGGCGTGTTCGGCGCGGCGGCGTCCATCTTCTTCGCCTATGTCGGGTTCGACGCGGTTTCGACCGCCGCCGAGGAGACCAAGAACCCGCAACGCAACGTGCCGATCGGGCTGATCGCCAGCCTGCTGATCTGCACCCTGTTCTACATCCTGGTCGCGTCGGGCGCGATCGGCTCGATCGGCGCGCAGCCGGTCACCAACCTGGCGGGCGAGGTGCTGCGCCCCGGCACGCCCGAGCTGGCCGGGCGCTGCGCGACGATCGTCGCGAGCGGCGCGCTGGAGCCGCTGTCCTGTTCGAAGGAGGCGCTGGTCCACGTCCTCGACGCGATCAATTTCCCTGCGGTCGGCCGGCTGGTCGGCCTTGCCGCGGTGCTGGCGCTGCCGTCGGTCGTGCTGATCATGATGTTCGGCCAGACGCGCGTCTTTTTCACGATGGCGCGCGACGGGCTGCTCCCCGAAAAGCTGGCGTCGGTCCATCCGCGCTATCGCACCCCGCACGTCGTGACGATCGTGACCGGCATCGGCGCGACGCTGGCGGCGGCATTCCTGCCGGTCGGGCGACTGGCCGATTATTCGAACTCGGGCACTTTGTTCGCCTTCTTCATGGTCGCGGTGTCGGTGATGGTGCTGCGCAAGGTCGACCCCGCGCGGCCGCGCCCGTTCCGCACGCCGCTCGTCTGGCTGATCGCCCCGCTGTCGATCGTCGGCTGCGTGGTGCTGTATTTCTCGCTGCCGCTGACGGCGATCCTGATCCTGCCGGGCTGGGGCGCGATCGGGCTGCTCGTCTATTTCTTCTACAGCCGCGCGCGCAGCCATGTCGGACGGGGCCTCACCGAAGTGCCCGAGCCCGAAGCCTATGGCGAGATCGATCCGCCCGCGCCGGGCACGCGCTGACGCGGGATCGGGAGCCGGCCGACGCCGGCTTTCGGTTCGCACTGGGCCTGTCGAAGGGTTGTGCCGGCTTGGCGTGGACGGCGCGAGGACGGGGCAACGTGCTTCGACAGGCTCAGCACGAGCGGTGTTCAGGCTGATCCAGCGCTGACCAATATCCCCAGGCGCTCATCGGCGACGCGGCGGGGATCAGGGATTGCCCCGGCCGCCGCTCGCGCCGAACACCTGGCCGGTCGAGAAGCCGGCCTCGTGGCTGGCGAGCAGGACGTAGAGCCCGGCCAGTTCGGCGGGCTGGCCGAAGCGGCCGAGCGGCGTATTCGCGCCGAAATCGCCGAGCGTTCCGGGAAGCTGGCCGCCCGCCACCTGCAGCGGCGTCCATACCGGCCCCGGCGCGACGCCGTTGACGCGGATGCCCTTCTTCGCAAGCTGCTTGGCCAGCCCCTTGGTGAAGATCAGAAAGGCGCCCTTGGTCGAGGCATAATCGAGCAGCTCGTCGCCCGGATCGTAGCTGTTGACCGACAACGTGTTGATGATCGCCGCCCCCGCCGCGAGGTACGGGATCGCCGCCTTGCACGTCCAGAAGGGCGCATAGATGTTGGTCTTGAACGTGCGGTCGAACTGGTCGTCGGAGATTTCGAGGAGGTCGGCCTTCGACTGCTGATAGGCGGCGTTGTTGACGAGGATGTCGAGCCCGCCGAGCCCGGCGCGCGCGTCCGCCACCAGCCGGGTGCAGGCGGTGGCGGTGCGGATGTCGGCGGGCAGCGCGACCGCCTTGCGCCCTTCGCGGCGGATCAGGTCGACCACCTCGCGCGCGTCGGGCTCCTCGGTCGGATAATAGTTGATCGCGACGTCGGCGCCCTCGCGCGCAAAGGCGATCGCGGCGGCACGCCCGATGCCGCTGTCCCCGCCGGTGACGAGCGCCTTGCGCCCGACCAGACGGCCCGAGCCCTTGTAGCTGGTCTCCCCGCTGTCGGGCCGGGGCGTCATCTGCGACTGGAGCGCGGGCCAGGGCTGGCGCTGTTCGGGGAGCGGCGGCTTCGCATAGCCCGCCGCCTGCGGCGTGGTGGGCGCGCCGGGGACGCGCCGTTCGGGCTGGTCCTTGCGCGCCTGCGCGCCGGCCGAGCCGGCGGCGGCGACCGCGACCCCCGCCGCTGCCGCCGCCCCGAACATGTCGCGCCGCGAAGGCCCGCCGGGCTTGTCCGTCATCACCGTCTCCGTGCTGGAAGTCAGCGGGGAGAACCCTTCGGGAACGACCTGAGGTCCGGCGATGGTGGAATAAAGTCGTTACGGCGGCGGATCGGCCATCGGCGCCGTCCCGCCCGGTGCCTATCCCAGCTTTTCGGCGACGAGCCGGTCGAGCTTCGCCTCGGCGCGGGCGCCGTAATGCGAGATGATCTCGGCCGCCGCGATCGCGCCCATGCGCAGGCTGTCCTCGAGCCCGCGACCCTGCACCTGGCCGGCGAGGAAGCCGGCGGCGAACAGGTCGCCCGCGCCGGTCGTGTCGACCACGCGCTCGATCGGCTCGGCCGGGACCGCGGCGCGCGTGCCGCCCTGAACCGCGACCGCGCCGTCCGCGCTGCGCGTCACCACCAAGGTGCCGACCTTAGCCGCGACCCGATCGAGCGCGGCGTCGAAATCCTCACCCTCGACCAGCGAAAGCAGTTCGCTTTCGTTGGCGAACAGGATGTCGATCGCGCGGTCGTCGATCAGCTTCAGGAAATCGGCGCGGTGGCGCGTGATGCAGAAGGTGTCGCTGAGCGTGAAAGCGACCTGGCGCCCGGCGGCGTGCGCGATTTCGATCGCGGCGCGCATCGCCGCGCGCGGCTCGGCCGGATCCCACAGATAGCCTTCGAGGTAGAGGATCCGCGCCGAGGCGATCAGATCGCGGTCGAGCGCGCTTGCGGGCAGGAATTGCGACGCGCCGAGGAAGGTGTTCATCGTCCGCTGCGCATCGGGCGTGACGAGGATCAGGCAGCGCGCGGTCGACGGCTGGCCCGGCCGGATCGCGGTGGTGAAGGTGATGCCGTTGGCGCGGATGTCGTGCGCGAACACCGCGCCCAGCTGGTCGTCCGCCACCTGTCCGATGAAGCCGCACTTGCCGCCCAGCGCCGCGATGCCCGCGACCGTGTTCGCCGCCG
>NZ_JBMDXG010000111.1:0-1629 GCF_048594985.1 Sphingomonas sp.
AGGCACAATTGCGCTGGATCCGGTTGGCCGGGGAACGCGGAGGCGCGACAATCGGCAAAGGCCCAGTCGTCCGGCGCGACATCGATCGGAGCGGCCTGATCGCCTGCTTGATGGTACAGGCGTGCCCGGCGCGTATCGAGCGACACCGGTTCCGGGCGCGGTGTCGGTCGCACGATGCCGCCGGTGATGGCGATGCTTGCCACGCCAGCGGGGATGTCCGTGAAGCGCTGGAGCACCGGCGCCGTCAGCGCCACGTCCCCGGGTGCGCGGGCAACCGGCACGGTCGCCCGCTGCGCATCAGGGGCGGTGATGTCGCCCTGCCATCCGCTGATGACGCGGACATGCCCATCCGCGTCCGCCGCGACTGCGCCGTTGCCACGATTGGGCACGTCATACATCAGGAAGCCGCTCGCCTGCGCGGCATCGACCGGCAGGGCAATGGCGAAGGTTGCGCTATAGCCGACCAGGCCGCCCGCATCGCGCGGCGCATTGTCGATGTCGGTGATAATGCGGTTGGCCACGTGGCCCGGATCCAGCTCGCCATCGTAGTGACCATGCAGGATACGGTAGACCGGCGCACCCGGCCGTGCCGGCGCGACGGTTTCGGTGCGCTCCACAACCAGGCGGGTGACGCGGGCATCGGCGGCGGCATGGAACAGCGATGCCAGCGCGACGCTGGCGGCAAGCGCCGGGATCTTCATGAGCGGTCTCCGCGTTCGCCGCCGAGCGGCAGGTCAAGCAATTGCGCACCCAGCGTCTTGCCATGCGCATCGAGGGCTAGCGAGCGGGTGACGCCGCCGCTGAGCGCGCCCTCCAGCACGAAATTGAGCGCGCCGAGATCGGGCAGGGTGTAGCGGGTAGCCCGCCGCACGCCGAGCTCGGCCAGATGTGCGAGCACCCGGTCCACCGTTACCGCGTGCGCAAGCAGCGGGTAGTGGCCGGGATCGTAGGCGATCACCGACACCTGGGAGATGTCGCCCTTGTCACCCGTGCGCACATGCGCAACATCGCCGAGCAACATTCAGCCCTCCACCATCACGACATGCGGGTTGACGGTGTCCCGCGGAATCAGCGTCGATGCGACCGCTACGACCGGGCGTACGGAACGGGTCGCGCCGCCGCCGCCGAACGGCCCGTTGGTGTACAGCGCCTCCACCTCCGCGCCGATCCGCGCCGCGTCCTCCCGCGCTGCCGTGCGGCCGCAAATCCGTACGCGCACTTCGCGCGGGGTTGCCCCCGTACCGGTACGGTCGATGGCATCCATGCCGATCAGGTCGCAGCGCAGCTCCCCGATGGCGGCGCCGATGAGGTCGAGCCGTTCGCGCACCACCTCGATGGCAAGCCGCGCCCGTTCGACCGCGCCCGGCCCGGCATAGGAGATCTGCCCCTCGCCGATGAAGCCGTCGTCATAGCCGATCGAGACCTTCAGCGTGTCGGGCCGCGCCGCACCGGTTCCACCCGTGACCGCGATCCGGTCCGGCCCCAGCTCCGCCATCCGGACGCTGCGGAAATCGGCGATCACGTCGGCCTGGTGATAGGCGCCGGGATCGAGGATCTCGTAGAGCAGCTGCTCCTTGCACGATGCCAGCGACAGCTGCCCGCCCGATCCCGGCACCTTGGTGAAGACCG
>NZ_JBMDXG010000112.1:0-5039 GCF_048594985.1 Sphingomonas sp.
GCCTCGCGCTGGCACTCGACGCGCAGATGGCATTGCGCCCGGACCTGAGGCTGCTGGCGATGTCGGCGACGCTGGACGGCGCGCGTTTCGCCGCGCTGATGGGCGGCGCGCCGGTGATCGAAAGCGCGGGCCGCAGCCACCCGATCGACACCCGCTACCTCGGCCGCTCGGCCCAGCGGATCGAGGATGACATGGCCCCCGCGATCCGCCGCGCGCTGGCCGAGACCGAGGGCGGCGTCCTCGCCTTCCTGCCCGGCGTGGCGGAGATCGAACGCACCGCCGATCGGCTCACCGGATTGCCGGCGGACGTGACGCTCCACCGCCTCCACGGCAGCCTCGACCCCGCCGCCCAGCGCGCCGCGATCCGCGCCGAGCCGGCGGGCCTGCGCACGCTCGTGCTGGCGACCGCCATCGCCGAAACCAGCCTGACGCTCGACGGGGTCGCGACCGTGGTCGACAGCGGGCTCGCCCGCCGCCCGCGCTACGACCGCGCCGCCGGCATGACCCGCCTCGCGACCGAGCGCGTCAGCCGTGCCGCCGCCACCCAGCGCGGGGGCCGCGCCGGTCGCCAGCGGCCGGGCGTCGCCTATCGCCTGTGGGAAGAGGCGGCGACCGCCGGCCTGCCCGCCTTCGACCCGCCCGAAATCGCCGAGGCGGACCTGTCCGGCCTCGTCCTCGCCTGCGCCTTGTGGGGCGTGGCGGATCCGGCGTCGCTGCGCTGGATCGATCCGCCCGGGCCGGCGGCCGTGGCGGAGGCGCGGGGCCGGCTCGCCCGTTTCGGCATGCTCGACACCGACGGCCGCCCGACCGACCACGGCCGCAAGGTCGCCGCGCTGCCGCTCTCCCCGCGCCTCGGCCACATGCTCCTCGCCGCCGCCGAACATGGCTGGGGCGCGACGGCGGCCGAGGTGGCGGTGCTGCTGTCCGAACAGGGGCTGGGCGGCAACGATCCCGACCTCGAACTGCGCCTGCGCCGCTGGCGCGACGATCGCGGCCCCCGCGCCAAGGCGGCACGCCAGCTGGCCGATCGCTGGCGGCGGCTGGCGGGCGGCGACGGCAGGGCGGGGGAGATCGGCGCCTGCGTCGCGCTCGCCTTCCCCGACCGGCTGGCGAAACGGCGCGGCGGCGACGGGGCGGACTGGATCTCGGCCGGCGGGCGCGGCTTCCGCCTCGATCCCGCCTCGCCGCTTGCCCGCGCCGAGTGGCTGGCGGTCGCGGAGACGCAAGGGGCGGCGGCGGGCGCGCGCATCCTCTCCGCCGCCGCGATCGACACGGCGGAGGTCGAGGCCGCGTTCGCCGACCGGATCGAGACGGTCCGCACCGCCGCTTTCGATCCCGCAACCGGCGCGGTCGATCCGGTGCGCGAACGCCGGCTCGGCGCGATCCGCCTGTCGCGCGGGCCCGATCCCGCCGCCGATCCGGCGATGCTCGCCGCCGCGCTGGTCGAGGGCGTCCGCATGCATGGCCTTGCCGGGCTGCCTTGGCCCGATGCCGCACGGACACTGCGCACTCGCGCCGCCTATGCCGGCGTCGAGGCGCTTTCCGACGAGGCGCTGATCGCCGCTCTCGACGACTGGCTGCCCGATCTGGTCGCGGGCAAGCGCCGCCTGTCGGACATCGCGCCGTCCGCGCTGATGCAGGCGCTCGACACTTTGCTCGGATGGGACGGGCGGCGGCGGCTCGACGCGGCCGCGCCCTCGCATTTCACCACCCCGCTCGGCACCAGCCATCCGATCGATTACGCGGCCGAAGGCGGCCCTGCGGTCGAGCTGCGCGTGCAGGCCTTGTTCGGCCTGTCCGTCCACCCGATGATCGGCCACACGCCGCTGGTCCTGCGCCTGACCTCGCCCGCCGGGCGTCCGATTCAGACGACGCGCGACCTGCCCGGCTTCTGGGCGGGAAGCTGGGCGGCGGTCGCAAAGGAGATGCGCGGGCGCTATCCGCGCCATCCCTGGCCCGATGATCCCGCCGCCGCCGCGCCGACCTTGCGCACCAAGCGCGCCTCGGCCTCTTGACCATGGTTGGCGGCACGATAGAGGCTGGCGGCCATGACCCACGTCCGCATCCGCCAGCGTATCAAGAGCAGCATGCAGTCGGGCCGCGCCCGCGAGGGCGGCTGGGTGCTCGAATTCGAGCCCGCCGAGGCGCAGCGCCCCGACCCGCTCACCGGCTGGGCCGGATCGGGCGACACGCGCGCGCAGGTGCGGCTGAGCTTTCCCAGCCTCGGCGCGGCCAAGGCCTATTGCGAGCAGCATGGGCTGAGCTACCACGTCAGCGTCGGGGAAATGGAGCCGAAGGTGAAGCTTCAGGCTTATGCCGACAATTTCAAGGGCGTCGACATCAGCTTCTGACCCGGCGGTTCCGGTGCGATGACGGTGGGCAGGCGCGGCGGCTTCGGCTAGGCGCGCGGCCATGACCGACCGTTTCCGCTTCACGATCCACGCCACCGACGGCAAGGCCCGCACGGGCGAGATCGCGATGGCGCGGGGGACGATCCGCACGCCTGCCTTCATGCCGGTCGGGACGGCTGGCACGGTCAAGGCGATGCGCCCGGCCGAGGTGCGCGCGACCGGCGCTGACATCATCCTCGGCAACACCTATCACCTCATGCTCCGTCCGGGAGCGGAGCGGGTGGCGACGCTTGGCGGCCTCCACGGCTTTTCCGGCTGGGACCGCCCGATCCTGACCGACAGCGGCGGCTATCAGGTGATGAGCCTGTCCGCGCTGACCAAGCGCAGCGAGGATGGCGTCGCGTTCAAGAGCCATCTCGACGGATCGGCGCATATGCTGAGCCCCGAACGCTCGATCGAAATCCAGCGCCTGCTCGACTCGGACATCGTCATGGCGTTCGACGAACTCGTCCCGACCACCTCGACCCGCGAGGTGCAGGCGGCGGCGATGGAGCGATCGATGCGCTGGGCGCGGCGTTCGCGGGCGGCATTCGACGGCGGCGGGGCACATGCCGAACGGGCGGCGATCTTCGGCATCCAGCAGGGCGCGCTCGACGAAGGGTTGCGCAAGGCATCGGCCGACGCGCTGCTCGATATCGGTTTCGACGGCTATGCGGTCGGCGGCCTCGCGGTGGGCGAGGGGCAGGAGGCGATGTTCGCCTGCCTCGATTACGCGCCCGGCCAGCTCGATGCCGCCAAGCCGCGCTATCTGATGGGCGTCGGCAAGCCCGACGACATCGTCGGCGCGGTCGAACGCGGGATCGATATGTTCGACTGCGTGCTGCCGACGCGCTCGGGCCGCAACGGGCAGGCCTTCACCTGGGACGGGCCGGTCAACCTGCGCAACGCCCGCTGGGCGGAGGATTTGTCGGTGCTCGATCCGGACTCGCCGATCGCCGGATGGAGCATGGCCTATCTCCATCATCTGACCAAGTCGGGTGAGATGCTCGGCGCGATGCTGCTGACCGAACATAATCTCTGGTTCTATCAGCAGGTGATGGCTGGCCTGCGCGCCGCCATCGCCTCGGGCACCCTCGCTGATTGGGCCGGCGCCTTCCGCGCACGCTACGTGGCCCGCGGTCGCGGCTAACTCCCGGCAGGAGATCGATCAACTCAAGGAAACGGTGTGGTGGTATCGTTTCGTCTGCCCGGTTGTCACCTCTCGGCGTAGAGATTGCCTCAACGACCGGCGGCCCCGCCGCCCGGGTTCAAGGAGGCTCTCATGGCTCTGCTCGATCTCAATGCCAGTGTCCCCGCCTTCGAGGGCCGCACGATCGCCATCCCGCCGCAGCCCGAGCGGCTCGCGCCGCAGGAGCGGCTGGTGGTGCTCCTGTCCCGCCGCGATCCGTTGTCCAGCCTGTCGCCCCGCGGGACCGGCTCGCGCCTGCTCGGCTGGCTGTTCGGGATCACGGCGCCGCACCGGCTCGCCGACGAACGGCTGGAGACGCTCCGGCGCTTTGCCGTGCTGCATCGCCTGCGCCAGAGCGGAGCGGCCGACGCCACCGATGAGGCGCGGCGGGCAGGCTTTTCGTCCGCGCAACTGGCCCAAGTGCGCGGTCTCGTTGACAGCGCCTACGCTGTAAGGCCGCTGCGCTCGGTCGGGGCGCTGACCCAGCGCATTCTGTTCGCTCTGGTCGGGCTGCTCGCCTTCGGCAGCCTGACGGTCTGGCTCACGCCGCAGTTCGACAGCGTGTTGGTGGCATTTGCCCTGACGACGGTGGGAGCGCTGACGATCGCGCCGTTCGCCGGTCAGCGGGCGGCCGGCTGACGTCGCCGCCCGCGACGCGGATCAGCGCTGATCGATCGCGACATAGTCGCGCGTGGTCGGCCCCGTATAAAGCTGGCGCGGACGGCCGATCCGCTGCTCGGGATCGGAGATCATCTCGTTCCACTGCGCCACCCAGCCGACGGTGCGGGCCAGCGCGAACAGCACGGTGAACATCGTCGTCGGGAAGCCGATCGCCGACAGGATCACGCCCGAATAGAAATCGACGTTCGGATACAGCTTCTTGTCGATGAAGTACTGATCTTTGAGCGCGATCTGCTCGAGCTCGCGCGCGACATCGAACACGGGGTCCTTGAGGCCGAGCTTGTCGAGCACCGCCTCGGCGGTCTTCTGCATCACCTTCGCGCGTGGATCGAAATTCTTGTACACGCGGTGGCCGAAGCCCATCAGCCGGAACGGATCGTCCTTGTTCTTGGCGCGGGCGATATATTCGGGGATGCGGTCGACCGTGCCGATCTCGCGCAGCATGTTGAGCGCGGCCTCGTTCGCGCCGCCATGCGCCGGGCCCCAGAGACAGGCGATGCCGGCGGCGATGCAGGCGAACGGGTTCGCGCCCGACGATCCGGCAAGTCGGACGGTCGAGGTCGAGGCGTTCTGTTCGTGGTCGGCATGCAGGATGAAGATACGTTCCATCGCGCGCGACAGCACCGGGTTGACCTTGTACTCCTCACACGGCACCGCGAAGCACATATGGAGGAAGTTCGCCGCGAAGGAGAGCTCGTTGCGCGGATAAACGAAGGGCTGGCCGATGTGGTACTTGTAGGCCATGGCCGCGATCGTCGGCATTTTCGCGATCAGGCGGA
>NZ_JBMDXG010000113.1:0-3429 GCF_048594985.1 Sphingomonas sp.
GCCGACCACGGTCGTCGTGCCGCAGGGCTCCACTCTCGCCGCCGCCGCGCGGGAGCTGGAGCGGCTGGGGGCGGTGCGGTCGACCACGGGCTTCCTGCGCTTCGCCGACTGGTTTGGGTCCAAGGAGCCGATCAAGGCCGGCGAATATGAGGTCGCGCCGGGGATGAGCGCGCGCGACATCCTGTCGCTGCTGCAAAGCGGGCGGACAGTCCAGCGGCTCATCACCATTCCCGAGGGCACGCCGTCGATCCTGGTGTTCGAGCGTCTTGCCAGGGAAAAGCTGCTGACCGGCAAGCTGCCGATCCCACCCGAGGGCACGGTGCTGCCGGGAACCTACTCATTCCAGCGTGGCGAGCCGCGCAAGGCGGTGCTCGGTCGGATGCAGGATGCGATGCGGACCACGCTCAACCAGCTGTGGATGACGCGCAAGGCGAATACGGCGGTCAACAGCAAGCAGGAGGCGCTGACCCTCGCGTCGATCGTCGAGAAGGAGACGTCGGTCCCCGACGAGCGCCCGATGGTGGCGGGGGTCTATACGAACCGGCTGCGCACGGGAATGCGGCTGCAGGCCGATCCAACGATCATCTACCCGCTGACCAAGGGAAAACCGCTCGGCCGCCGCATCCGGCTGAGCGAGGTGCGCGCGAAGAACGATTACAATACCTATGCCATGGAAGGCCTGCCCAAGGGCCCGATCACCAATCCGGGCAAGGATGCGATCGCGGCGGTACTCGCGCCTGCGCAGACCGACGCGCTCTACTTCGTCGCCGACGGCAAGGGTGGGCACGTGTTCGCGAGCAATCTGCAGGACCACAACGCCAACGTCCGGCGCTATTACAACCTGCGCAAGGCGCAGGGCGCGCGCTAGCATTCCTCAGGCGAAGGGGGGCGGCGAACCCGCCGCCCCCTCGATCACCAGCCCCTGCGGTAGCGCGGGCCGCCATATCCGTACCCGTAGCCGTAGCGGGGCGCCGGATAGTAGCGATATTCGTAGACCACCGGCGGCGGCGGCGGGGCGTAATAATAAGCGGGCGGCGGCGGAGCATAATAAGCCGGCGCATAGTCGTAATAGTCATAGCCACGCGGACGCGAGGCGATCGCGGCACCGGCGGCCAGGCCCAGAATGCCCGCGCCGAGGGCGATCGCCGCGCCATCGCCGCGTCCGCGCCGGTGATAATGGCGCGCATCGGCCGGCGCGACCGCCGCCAACATGCTCCCGGCTAGCGCCAGCCCCGCTGCCGTCGTGGTGATGAACTTGCGCATCTCCTGCCTCCAATAACCGTGGATACTTCCCACGTTGCCGGCCCATATGGTCCATCGTGCCTGAACGCGCCGGGACTCGAACATTTATCATCCATTCACGTGCCGGCGGAGGCTTTTGCGACGGGTCGAGCGCTGGCAGGCCCGCCGTGCTTCCTGTAGAGGCCAGAGCCCATGCCGGCCAACCTGATCAGCCAGCGACCGTTCTTCGAGGACAAGAACCGCGCTTTCTGGACGCTGCAGTCGGCGGGCTGGGCCGGCTATTTCGTCCTGCGCGCGCTCGGCGGGATCGCCAATGCCATGGGCTGGCTGTTCGTCGTTCCCACCGCGCTGACCACGGCGACCGGCTATTCGCTCACGCTGCTGATGTCGGCCGCATACCGGCGGCTGTTCCGCATGCGCCCGGCGATCACCTGGACCGGATCGATCCTGATCATGGCGCTGGCGGCGGCGGTCTTCTCCTCGATCGAGACGTGGGCGCACGCGACCTTCTACCGCACGGGCCCGATGCCCGCCGGCATCCAATACCTGTCGGCGATCCTGCTCGATTTCTCGCTGCTCGCGGCTTGGTCGGCGCTCTATTACGGCATCAATTTCTACATCCTGGTGGAGGAGCAGCGCGACCAGCTGCTACGGCTGGAAAGCCAGGCGTCGTCGGCGCAGCTTGCCATGCTCCGCTACCAGCTCAATCCCCATTTCCTGTTCAACACGCTCAATTCGATCTCGACCCTCGTGCTGCTCAAGCAGACCGAGCGCGCCAACGCGATGCTGTCGCGCCTGTCGTCCTTCCTGCGCTACACCCTGGTCAACGAGCCGGAGGGCGAGGTCACGGTCAGCCAGGAGATCGACACGCTGAAGCTGTACCTGGATATCGAGAAGATGCGGTTCGAGGATCGGCTGCGGACGCGGTTCGATCTCGATCCGGCGGCGCTCGACGCGCGCATCCCCTCGCTGCTGCTTCAGCCGCTGGTCGAGAATGCGATCAAATATGCCGTCACGCCGCAGGAGGAGGGCGCCGACATCGACATCGGGGTCCGCCGGATCGGCGCGCGCGTTCACATCACGGTCAGAGACACCGGCCCAGGAGAAGCGACGCGGCCGATCGACGGCGGGGGTGTTTCCTCGACCGGCGTCGGCCTGGCGAACACGCGGGACCGTCTGGCGCAAGCTTATGGCAGCGACCATCGCTTCGAGACACAGGCCGGACCCGACGGCTTCGCCGTGACGATCGACCTGCCCTATCAACCGGGCATGACAGTGAGGACCTGACGCGTATGACGATCCGAACCATCCTGGTGGACGACGAATCGCTCGCCATCCAGGGCCTGCAGCTCCGGCTCCAGGCGCATGAGGATGTGGAGATCATCGAGACCTGCACCAACGGACGCGAGGCGATCCGCGCGATCAAGACGCACAAGCCCGATTTGGTCTTCCTCGATATTCAGATGCCCGGCTTCGACGGCTTCTCGGTGGTGTCGGGGCTGGCGGTGGTCGAGCCGCCGCTGTTCGTGTTCGTGACCGCCTTTTCGGATCACGCCCTGCGCGGGTTCGAAGCCGGCGCCGTCGATTATCTGGTCAAGCCGGTCGAGACCGATCGCCTGGCCGATACGATGGAGCGCGTCCGCCAGCGCCTGACCGAAAAGCGCGCGGCGGAGGAAGTGGTCCAGCTCAAGGAAGTGATCGCCGAGCACGCGCCCGAAGCGGTCGAGGGAATGCCCGAGGCGGTCGATGCCCCGTCCGCCAGCCGCTACGAGAAGCTGATCAACATCAAGGATCGCGGGCAGATCTTTCGCGTCGATGTCGACACGATCGAGCGGATTGACGCCGCCGGCGATTATATGTGCATCTATACCGGCGACAACACGCTGATCCTGCGTGAGACGATGAAGGATCTGGAGAAGCGGCTCGATCCGCGCCGGTTCCAGCGCATCCACCGTTCGACCATCGTCAACCTCGATCTGGTCAAGCAGGTGAAGCCGCACACCAATGGGGAATGCTTCCTCGTGCTGGGCTCGGGCGCGCAGGTGAAGGTCAGCCGCTCATACCGCGACGTCGTCGCCCGCTTCGTCCACTGACCGGCGATCGTCGCCGGCCGCTCAGCCGAAGCGGCCGGTGACGTAATCGCGCGTCCGCCGCGCGCGGGGGGTCGCGAAGATGTCGGCGGTCGGA
>NZ_JBMDXG010000114.1:0-2822 GCF_048594985.1 Sphingomonas sp.
CCGTGGTGAAGTTCGTATTTCTCCTTCAGCCCGCGCAGGATGCTGATCGTATCCTCGACCGTGGGTTCGCCGACGAACACCGGCTGGAAGCGCCGCTGGAGCGCGGGGTCCTTTTCGACATATTTGCGATATTCGTCGAGCGTGGTCGCGCCGATGCAGTGCAGCTCGCCGCGCGCCAGCGCGGGCTTCAGCAGATTGCCCGCGTCCATCGCGCCTTCGGATTTGCCCGCGCCGACCAGCGTGTGCATCTCGTCGATGAACAAGATGATGTCGCCCTCGGCGCCCTTCACCTCGTCCAGCACGCCTTTCAGCCGCTCCTCGAACTCGCCGCGATATTTGGCGCCCGCGATCAGCGACCCCATGTCGAGCGCCATCAGCTTGCGGCCCTTGAGGCCGTCGGGCACGTCGCCATTGGCGATGCGCAGCGCGAGGCCTTCGGCGATCGCGGTCTTGCCCGTGCCCGGCTCGCCGATCAGCACCGGGTTGTTCTTGGTCCGCCGCGCGAGGATCTGGATCGTGCGGCGGATCTCCTCGTCGCGGCCGATCACCGGATCGAGCTTGCCCGCGCGCGCCGCCTCGGTCAGGTCGCGCGCGAACTTCTTGAGCGCGTCATAGCGGTCCTCGGCCGATGCCGTGTCGGCGGTGCGGCCGCCGCGCAGCTCGTTGATCGCGCCGTTCAGCGCCTCCGCGCGCACGCCCGCCGTCTGCAGCGCCTTGCCCGCCGGCGTGTTGGGCGACAGCGCGAGCGCGAGCAGCATCCGCTCGACCGTGACATAGCTGTCGCCCGCCTTCTGCGCGACCTGCTCGGCCTGGTCGAGCACGCGGACGAGGTCGTTGTTCAGCCCCGGCGTCGCCTGCGCCCCCGATCCCGACACCGCCGGGATCTTCGCCAGCGCGAGGTCGGTCTCGCTCTGCGCGCGGCGTGCATCGCCGCCGGCGCGCGCGATCAGGCCCGACGCCATGCCCTGCTCGTCCTCCAGCAGCGCCTTAAGCAGATGCTCGGGCGTGATCTGCTGGTGATTGTTGCGGATCGCGACCGTCTGCGCGGCCTGAAGGAAACCCTTCGCGCGGTCGGTAAACTTTTCGAGGTTCACGTCAGTCTCCCTATTCGCCCCGCGATATGGTGTGGCTCATTTGCAACACAAGCCGTCGCTTGATCTTTCCCGGATCAGCCGCGATGGCCGCCCGGCAACGGGAGATCGCAATGGCCAGCGTCGACGGCAAGTGGAACTGCACGGTGGACAGCCCGATGGGCCCGCAGGAGTTCGTCCTGACGGTCGCCAGCGACGGCGATCGCTTCACCGGCGAGGCGAGCGGCGCGATCGGCAGCAAGGAGATTGCCGACGGCATCGTCGACGGCGACACGCTTAAATGGTCGATGCAGGTGTCGAAGCCGATGCCCGTCACGCTGACCTGCGCCGCCACCGTCAGCGGCGACACGCTCGACGGCTCGGTCCGCGCCGGCTTCCTCGGCAGCTTCCCGATCCACGGGACGCGCGCCTAGCGGCGAAGTATTCCGCATGGTAGACGCAAGGTTCCGGAAGGCCGTGCGGATGCTCCGATGACCTACGTTCCGCCGACTGTCGCTTCGATGCTGATCGGGGGAATTTTGAGCGGGCTTTTCTGGCTGGCGATTCCGGCGGCGGTTTTCACCTATTGGCTGTTGGCGGCAGGGCGCGCTCTTGCCGGCAGATGGGGACTATGGACGGCGGCGGCTGGCTGCACCGGCGTGCCACTGGTGCCGACGATCCTGATGGCCGGCTTCTATGCCAGATCTTACTGGCTGGCGATCCTTGACGGCCGGCCACTGAACCCACCTAACGGCGATTTCTATATTGGTTTTGCGCTGCTGGGCTGGGCGATCGCCGCTCTGTTGGGCGTCGCCTTGGGGCTGCGCCTGGGCTGGCAGACGCAAATGCTAAGGCTCGACCCCGACGTCTGAACCGGGCGGGGCGTCGCCTATGCCGCCGTCGCCCGGCCCCTCTCATCCCACGCGGGTGACGTGCCCCATCTTGCGCCCCGGCTTCACGCCGGTCTTGCCATAGAGGTGCAGGTGCGCGGCCGGATCGGCGAGGATCCTGGGCCAGTCGGCGACCTGATGCCCGATCAGGTTGCGCATCTCCGCCCCCCGCCCGACCAACGCGGTCGAGCCGAGCGGCAGGCCGCAGATCGCGCGGATATGGTTCTCGAACTGCGAGGTGACGGCCCCCTCGATCGTCCAGTGGCCCGAATTGTGGACGCGCGGCGCCATTTCGTTGAACACCGGCCCGTCTGCGCTCGCGAAGAACTCGCACGTCAGCACGCCGACATAATCGAGCGCCCCCGCGATCCGTTCGGCCAGCGCGCCCGCCTCCTTCGCCTGCGCGGCGACGATGCCGGTGGGCGGGACGGTCGACACGTCGAGGATGCCGTCGGCATGGACGTTGGTGACCGCGTCGTAGCGCACCACCTCCCCTTCCAGCCCGCGCGCCAGGATGATCGAGAATTCGGCGTCGAATTCGACCATCCGTTCGAGCACGGCGGGCTGCCCGCCGATCGCGCTCCACGCCGCCGCCGCGTCGCGCGGCGCCGCGATCCGCGCCTGCCCCTTGCCGTCATAGCCGAAGCGCCGCGTCTTCAGGATGGCGGGCGCGCCCACCATGCGCAGCCCGTCGGTCAGGTCGGCGAGGCTGTCGACCGGCCAGTAGGGGGCGGGGCGCCCCCCGACCGTCTCGACGAAGGCTTTCTCCGTCACCCGGTCCTGCGCCGTCTCCAGCGCCTTCAGCGACGGGCGCACCCCGCGCACCGATCGCAGCGGCTCGACGCCTACATTCTCGAATTCG
>NZ_JBMDXG010000115.1:0-9792 GCF_048594985.1 Sphingomonas sp.
CGATCCATCAGGCGCGACGCCAATCATCGTCCGTCGGGTGGACAGTTCGCCTGCCTCGCGATCGAAACGGGCGGCGGCTGAGACATTGCGACGGTTGCTCACACCGCACTGGCGATGTTCTTGGGACATCGCACGGACCAGGCGCCCCTGCGCGGCGAATGAAGCGAACTCGGCGACCGTCCCAATCTGGCGCTGAGTGCGATCGCACTGCTCAGGGATGAAGCGCGCCACACGGTTACCAGAATGCACATAGACGCGCATCTGTCATGGATCGATTGATCGGTTAGGACTTCGAACGACTTCGATCCGCCGTGCGGCGCGCGGTGACGCTTAATAACAGCGGCGCGTGCGGTAACCCCTCACCCAGACCGTCCGGCAACGGTCGGGCCCGCGCCAGGCATAATGGCGGCGGTTGTGGTAGCGATAGCGGTTACGGTAATGACGATCGTACCGATACCGGCGATGATCGCCGCGATAGTGGCGGTCGTACTTGTAGCCCCGATCGTACCGGTGATGGTCACGCGCTTCCGCGGCGGTGGGTACGGCGCTCGTCGCGAGCACGAGGCCGATCGCGGCTAAGATACCCTTCATGAACGTCTTCATCCTGGCTCCTTCCTGCCCCTCGTCGGGGCTATGTGTCGGAAGAACGCCAGGCCGGCTTTCGCTTATCTGAACCTGTGGCGGGCGGTCCGGATCGCGCGGTGTGTCGTTGTTGGAGCACGCCGGCGTGAGGCAAGGCGCCAAGCCCCCACGCCGGCGGCGAGGCTCAGCCGAGCAGAATACGGCGGCTTTCGCCCTCGGGATCGTCGACCATCCGGCATTGATTGTCGAACACCATGGTCTGGCACCGCTCCGGATCGGACGGGGTCCAGGCGAGACCCGGCTGGCTGGGATTGCCGGTTCGCGCGAAATTCGCCCACGCCGTCGCCATGCGCGTGGCAAGCCGCCGCGCTTCGAGCGTATTTCCCGTTCCCTGATCGCAGCGCGCCGTGTTGTCGAAGCAGAAGGCGAGGTCGGCGGTGTGCCAGGCGCCGGGCAGTCCGTCGAGCTGCGGGGTCTGCCACTGGAAGAGATATTGATAGACCGGCGCGCCGCCCTGTTGGTGCTTCAACCGCACCATATCCTGCACACGGTTGCGATAGGCGATGCTCTGCACGCCATAGGACAGCGTCCGGATGGCCTTTTCCGGGTGCGCCTTCTTCATCGACGCGATCAGCGCATCGGCCTTCGACGCGCCCAGGATGCCCGCAAGTTCGGTACGCCACTCGGCCTCGGTCGGGTTCGATCCCCAGCGCACTCCTTCCTCGCTGGTATTGCCGAAGATGACCGGTACGTCGCGGGAGACGTCGGGCGCGACGGCGGAGAAGGAGCGGACGTCGATCACGCGTCCGTCGAGGGTCGGTCCCCACCCGACCCGCGGCACCGGGGGCGGCCCGCCAAGCGTTCGCGGCGCCGGGCCATTGATCTCCCCCGCGACCTTGTTGCTCGCCGCGAAAAGCCTGCTCCATCCCATCTTCTGGAGCGCTTCGAGGCCGTTGCGGCCAAGCCCGAGCTCGCGCATCAGACGACGCGAATAATCCTTCGACTGATCGAGCGTGGGCAGCGCCCCGCCGCCGCCCGATTGGGCGATCGCGCGGTGGATCAGCCCCTTGCCCGCGCGCATGCCGAGCAGCGTCGTCACCTTCGAACCGCCACCCGACTGTCCATAGATCGTGACGCGCGACGGATCGCCCCCGAAGTTCGCCACGTTTTCCTGCACCCAGCGCAGCGCCGCGATGCAGTCGGTCATGCTCACATTGACCGACTCTTCGTAGGCGGCCCCGCCCACCTCGGTCAGGTCGAGGAAGCCGAGAACATTGAGGCGGTGGTTAATGGAAATCTGCACCACGTCATGGTTACGCGCCATGTTGGCACCGTGGTGCGACGCCAGCTCATAGGCGGACCCGAAGCTGAAGCCGCCGCCATGGAAATACACCATCACGGGACGACTGCCGCTGAGCGACGGCGTCCAGAGATTGAGCTTCAGCATGTCTTCACCCTGGAAGCCGTCGTCCCACTGCTGAAGGAAGGTATGCTCCACCGCGCGAAAGTTGTGCGTCGTCTGCGGGCAGTTGGCCCCATAGGTCAGCGCATTAAATTCGCCGTCCCACGGCTTGGGCGGCTTTGCCGGGAGCCAGCGATTGGCGCCGCCCGTGTCGTCGCCATAAGGGATGCCCTTGAAGTGGAGGACATCGTCCGCGACGAATCCGCGAACGCGTCCGTAGCGGGTGCGAGCGATCGCGCTGCGCGGTGTCGAGCATGTGCCCGTGTCGCCGCCCGAACGGGTTCGCCTCTGCGCAACTGCCTCGCTGGGCACGGTCAGCATCGCCGCGCCCGCCGCCGCACCGCCAAACAATGCGCGTCGGCTAAGCGTGTCCATAGAAAGCTGCCGTTCCGCCACCATCTCTCTCCCGCTTGTTTTCGCGTCTCTTCGCATGGCGGGTGACGGCGGACAATATAGACAGCGTTCGACGCCGAGAGCCGGCGCAAGCCTCTTTTCTACCTTTGAAGGCGCTACCGAGCGCTTCGGTCGCACGCGCGGCCCTTCGCGCAGGAAGCTGTCGCGGCGGTCATAATTCACCGCCGCGCGCACCGCGATCGTGTCCGTCACTGACGATCGTCTGTGGCCGGCCACGAAACGATCGGGAGCAGCGCCTCGCCCGCGCTGGTCAGCGCGACGTTGCGCGAATTGCGATCGAACGCCGGCTGCCGAGCTGCCCCTCCAGCAGGCGGATCGTCCGGCTGAGCGTCGGCTGGGAGACGTTGGCGAGGTGGCCGGCCTCGCTGAAGCTGCGATGATGCGCCACAAGCATGAAGAGCCGCAGACCCATCAAACTTGGATTTCGGCGCATCGTCTCTCCCTGTGCGATGGCCCGCTTCGGCCCCCGCCATGACAACGGCGACGTTGCGTTGTCCTGTCAGCTGCCCGATCCGCTGAGCGACCACCGGCAAGGCCACCCAAGCGGTTAAAGAACCCAATGAGCGTAGCCCGTTGCGACGTGCCGCTAGGTGCCGTGACCATTCGGCTTACGTCCGCGGCAGTAGCGATGGCGCTCCGGCCATGCTCATCCGGCCCGGTGAGCGGCTGTCTATCCCGCTCCGGCAGGCGCTTTGACAACGTCTTCAGCGCGGTAGCCGAACGGGTAGAGCGGTTCTCCCGTGTCGTCGGATAGCTCGGGCCGCTGCTTCTCGACCGCCTCCATCGATGAAGGCAGTTCGAGCGGCAGGCGACCTTCGGCACGAATGCGACCGGCCAACGCGTCGGCCACGGCCGCGTCAGTTGCGCCGAAATCGCCGGCGAGGACGGCAACGTGAGGTCGGAGCGCGGTGAGGACGGCGGCGCGATCGAGGTGGACGATGGCGATTGTTGGAACCGCAGCGCCGATGCGCTTCACGGCCTCGAAATCCGGATCGCCATCGCGGAAGTCGAGTGCGCCTTCGTGCTGGACGCGACCGGCGGCGAAGTTCGGGTGGAGGAGTTGATGCGGCGTGGAAAGCCGAACGATCGCGGCATCGGCCCGATCGGGCCGGTCGACGACAATGAAGCCCAGCGCAGCGAACGGCTCGGCCGATAGCCCGCGCAGGAACAGGCGGCGATGCGTGGCGGCAAGGAGCGGATAGAGAGCGGGGTCAGTCTCGAGAGGCACGATTGATCGCGCCTGCATGCGATGCGCCTCAGCCTGAAAGCGCGAATTGCCGACCAGCTTAGCGGCCGCATCCGGATCCACATAAGGGTCTTCGAACAGGCCCAGAGCGAACGTCTGGGTCAGTATTTTGAGCACAGCGCGATCGATCTGCGCGGGTGTGACCTTGTGATCCCTGATCGCGGCAGCGAGCCGGTCGACATGGGTGGTCCCGCCGAACTGCTCGATGCCCGCATCCACGCCCCTGGCGAAGCGGTCCTCCTCAGGTATATCCTCGACACCCCACGCCGGGTTGGCATCGGCCCAGCTTGGTTCAGTGCCGGGCCTGGCACCGTTGCGGCAGGCTTCACGGCAGTCGTTCGTAATGGCCCAGTCGGACAGGATGAGGCCGTCATAGCCGTACCGACGGCGGAGCAGGTCGGTAAGCAGGTAGCGGCTGAAGCCGGCTCCGACCTCCACCGGCTTGCCGGCAGCGTCGTGCAGGCGGTGGGCGAGTGAATACATCGGCATCACGCCCGCCACGCGCGCGGCGAAGGCCGCCTGGAACGGCGCTATGTGCTGCGGCAACGCCGCGTCGGTCACGCCGGTGAAGCGGCCATAGATATTGTGGCTGTCGAACCCCTGATTGTCCACGGCTCCATAGCCGACCCAATGCTTGACGACCGCGGCCACGCTCTCGCGCCCGATGCCCTTTGTGCCGGCCTGTACGCCCGCGACATAAGCGCCGACCATGCGCGCGGCGAGCGCCGGGTTGGACCCGAAGCTGCCGTCGATGCGCGCCCAGCGCGGCTCGGTCGCGATGTCGGCCTGGGGCGAGAGCGCGACCCGGATCCCGACGGCTTTATATTCCTGGCGCACGATGTCGGCGGCACGGGCGGTCGTGGCCGTCTCCCCGATCGCGGCCAGGCCGAGCGGATCGGGAAAGGGCGTGAAGCCGCCCGCGGCGACGCTGGCCCCGGTAACACCCTCAAGCTGGTTGCGCGGGTCCGAGCTCAACGTCAGCGGGATGCCGAGGCGCCCCTCCTCCGCCATCGCCTGAAGGGCATTGTTGGCCGCCGCAAGTTTTGCGGGCGTGGTCGCCAGCCGCGTGATCATTGCGGTAACATGCTTGGCGAGGATTTCATCGCGCGCGAAAGCGAGGTCGTAACCGTCTCCTGACGAACGGAGCGAACCGTGCATCATCTGGCCGATCTTCTCGTCCATCGTCATGCGCGACAGCAGATCCGCGGCACGGCGCGAGGGCGGTTGCCGCCAATCCTCATAGACATTCAGCGTGCCGTCCCGATCGAGATCGCGAAAGGCAAGGCCGTTTGCGTGCAGGATCGGGACTGTCCTGCTGCCAAGGTGCGGCTGGCGCGGACGCGTGGGCGCGGCCTGACCGATCAGGGCCGCAATGGCGACGGCAGCGAGGATGGAGGACTTATGCAGCGTTGCTCTCCTTTGGTCTGTCTTGCCAGGCCAGCACCGCCATCTCCCAGGCGGATCGGACGGGATCTGCAAGACCAATATCACCACCTTTGAGTTAGCGGAGTTCCTAGAAAGGAGCACCGGACATCCATGAGGTCGATGGCCTGCCCCGAAGGCCGAGGCCCCAAAGAACTGCGCATCTACTTGTCAACATGATCGGACGCACTTGCTCAAACAGCAACGGTCAGGTGGCGCGGGCGACCTGGAAGCCCGCGAAGGATTGGCTGACCGGCATCAGCTCGAGGCGATTGATGTTGAGGTGCGGCGGGAGGCTCGCGATCCACAGTACGGTGGCGGCGATATCCTCGGCCGTCATCGGTTTGGCTCCGGCATACAGGGTGTCCGATGCCCCCTGATCGCCGCCGGTGCGGATCAGGGTGAATTCGGTTTCGACCATGCCGGGATCGATCGCGCTGACGCGGACGCCCGTGCCGTGAAGGTCGGAGCGCAGGTTCAGCGTGAACTGCTGCACGAACGCCTTCGTCCCACCGTAAACGTTGCCGCCCGGATAGGGATAGGTGCCGGCGACCGACGCGATGTTCACGATGCCGCCCTTCCGTTCGATCAGGCCGGGCAGCAGGCGATGCGTGACCGAAACCAGCGCGGTCACGTTGGTATCGATCATCGTCCGCCACTGATCCAGATCGGCCCGCTGCGCCGGCGCGGTGCCGAGCGCGAGGCCGGCATTGTTGACGAGCAGGTCGATCCCCCGGAAGGCCTCGGGCAGGGCGGCGCGTGCCGCATCGCGCGCTTCATCGTCCCGCACGTCGAAGATTGCCGGGTGGATCAGTCCGTCAAACTCCTGCGCCAGCGCGGCCAGCCGGTCGCCGCGCCGGCCGGTGGCGATCACCCGCCACCCCGCCCCCGCCAACGCCCGCGCGGTAGCCTCACCGATGCCGGATGTGGCACCGGTCACGATCGCAGTCTTCACGGTCATTCTCCTGAAACTCTGGTCCGTCCGGTGCGCTCGATATGACCGTCGAAGCCATCCGCGTCGAGGCGGACGAACCCATCGCGGTTCGGCATCACGATACGCGAGAGGGCTGGCCCGTCCAGCCGCGCACCCGCCGGAACGATGCCATCGATCGATAGCAGATAGGCGACAATGTAACGGAAACGGTCTTCATCGACCCAGGACAATTCCGCCGCATGCTCATGTGTTCAGGTTTACCAGCGCCGCGAGCAGCCCTGGATCGGCGGCCCAGTCCGTCGATCGCAGCGCCGTCAGAGGGGCTGCGTCCGGCAAGTCGTTCACGAGGATTGATCGATCGCATCTGAGGAAAGGGTCAGGTCCTTTTCCATCACGATGAGTTCGAGCCCCGGGCGAAGCGGCTGCCCGACCGATGGGTCATCATAGGGGAACGGCAGGACGACTCCCGTGGCGACGTACCCACGTCGGCGATGCCAAGCCACGAGGTCCGTACGCTCACCGATCACTTCCATGCGCATGCGCGTGGCGCCCGCCGCCCTCGCCTGCCGCTCGATCTCCTGCTTGATGGCTTTCCCGGCGCCTGCGGTCTGCACATCCGGATTCACCGCGAGCATCGATGTGTGCCACGCCCCGTCCTCGTCGACCGCGACATTGATGCAGCCGACGATGGCGCCATCGTCCGTCTCACGCAGCAGCACCACACGCCCGCGTGCGATCAGGGCCTGCACGCCCTTTTCGCTGGTACGCGGTCCTTCGATCAAGGCTTGCTCGTTCGTCCAGCCGCCCTCGCCGCCTGCGCCGCGATAGGCCTGGTTGACGAGCGCAGCGACCGCCGCCGCGTCGCTCGGACACGCATCAATAAAGATCAAACCAGCCTCCACCGACGTGCATAGACATCAGGCACCCTGGATAGGTGAGAGGGGCCCCCGGTCCCATCCTCAATTCTCGAACACACTTGCCCAATTCCACGGGACGTGGCCGTTTCGAGATGCTCTGCATGGATGACGGGGTCGCGGACCTCACCCGATAGGACGAGTGGGTCCACGATTCCCGAACACGTCGACCGAGCGAGCAGCCCTCTCGACGATAGCCGCATCGCGCTCCATCAGCCGGCACCCGCCTGTTCTGCACGGACCACAGGCTCCGCCGCTGTGCCCTTGACCGAGAAATAGCCGGCCTTCGTCGGCGGCGCCGACCAGGCGAACCAGCAGGCTTCCTCGGCACCGATCGCGCGCGCCTGCGCGTGAATGCCTTGTGCGATCACCGCCGCGCGCGGGTCGCGCTGGAGCCGGGTGATGAAGTCCAGCAGCTCGGCCTGCACCGCCGCCGGATGCGCGCTCAGGTGGAGATGCGCGTTCATTTCATAGACCGCCATCGTCAGGCCATTGTCGGCCGCGATCTGTGCCTGCTGGGCGTTGGTTTTCGCCAGCGCGGCGAGGCTCAGTCCTTCGCTCGTGGCGCCCGTCTGCCCCATGATGTTCGCGATGGCGCCTGGAATATCGTTTGCGCGCGCAAGGGCGAGCAGCGGCCCGTTGGCGTTGACCAGCGTACCATAGGGATAGATGCTCGTCGTCCAGTAGGTGAAGTCGGCCGGGCCCGATCCCGCGTCCGAGAGACCCCCGAGGAATTCCAGGCCCCGGGACGGCGACACGGGCTGACTGCCGGCGGCGAGCGCCACCCGCCGTCCGCGCGCGAAGCGGCCGAGGCGGGCCGCCTCCCGGCCACCCTGACGGAACAACGATACACCGGCGGCAGCGGCACGGGTCGCGATCGCGTTCGTCGCGGGATAGGATGTGTTCCACAGCTCATTGCCATATTCGATGATCGGCGTCTGGCTGCATAGCGCCTCATAGATGCCCAATTCGGCCCTGATCTGCGTGTCGGTCAGCTCGGGCCGGATGTTGCCCCACACGCGCGCGCCGCATTCCTCCGCGAACCCGATCGCATCCACCAGAGGCATGCGCTGCCAACCGGTGTTGCCGTCCGTGTTGAGCCAGTCCTTGAGGCGGAAGGTCGGAATGCCGGTGAGGTCCGCGATCAGGCGCGGATCGAATTTCGCCCCGGCCTTCCATGCGGCATAGTGTTCGGCCTCCACCACCGAAAGCGAGGGCGGATTGCTCACCGACAGGCCGCTCCCCCGCGCGACGAACATCGCGGCCCGGTTCTCCGGCCCCTCAGGCGCCGTGAAGCGGAAGGTGCGCGCGTCGATCACCTCGACCGGCGGCTTGTCGATCTTGCCAGCCACCGGGACCTGCGGCGTCATGCTGTCCGCGCCGCCCCATTCGACGACAATCTCGGTGCGACCCGCCGGGATGGGGATCGAGCATTGAAGGTAGCCAATCTTCGCCTGCCACGGCGGCGTCAGATAGGCCCGATCGATGTAAGGATGGTCGGGAAACCAATATGCGAGCGTCGTCAGGTTCATGCCGATGCGAGTCATGGTCGAAGCTCCTTCGGACAGACGATCAAGTTATCGTCGGCCGGGAACTTGGTGATGACCTACGAACATTCAAGGGATAATCTTGATTTTCTGAAGTTCAAAAATGTTGAAAAAGTATAATCACTGTTGAATAGGACAATGTCAGAGCAATTAAACTTTGAATTATTTGCAAACGACCGCAGGGTCTTGGCACATCCAGGAGCGGCCGCCGGCGGTGCGACGGCAAATCAGCGCACCGGCTTGTTTCGGTAATGCCAGACTGCGGCGGCGTCCCGGCCCCGCCCTCCCGGCCGTTCGATCGCGCAAGGTTTCTATTGCTCCGGGGGCGACGCTCACGCCATGATGAGCGACGACTTGGAACGGGAGCATGAATGACACGCCCTCCTCGCCCGCCAATTCCGCCTCTCCTATCGCTTGGGATCATCGCGGCAGCGGCCGGAGGCCTGGCCGGCGCCTTTGCCTATACCGCCGGCTGGCTTTCTCCCGATCGGCTTTCGCCCAACCGCGTGGCCGACGCCTTCGGCCCGAAGGTCGTCGCCGGTCACCGCGTCAATCACGCCAAGGGGATATGCTTCGTCGGCACCTTCCATTCGAGCGGGGCGGGCGCCGCCCTGTCGACCGCGCCGATGCTGGCAAAGGGCGACTTCCCGGTCGTCGGGCGCTTCAATCTCGGCACGCCCGATCCGTTCGCCAAGGACGGTGCGGCCCGCGTCCGGGGCGTCGGAATGCTGATCTCCGCCCCCGGCGGCGCGCAATGGCGCACCGCCATGATCAACGCGCCGATCTTCGCCGTCTCGACGCCGCAGCAATTCTACGCGATGCTGCAGGCCGGCGGATCGAAGGATCCGGATGCGATGGCCAAGTTCGCCGCCGCGCATCCCGCCACCAAGCCGTTCATGATTTGGGCAAAGGAAGGCCCGTGGACGGAGTCCTATGCCGAGGAGCGCTATAACAGCCTCAACTCCTTCACCATGACGGATGCAAGGGGCGAGCGGCGCACCGTGCGCTGGTCGATGATACCGCTGCAACCGGTCCATCCCGTCCCGGCGGCGGAGTTTGCGAAGAGCGACCCCGATGCGCTCGAACGCGAGATTGCGGACCGGATCGGCAGGACGCCGGCAAGGTGGACGATGGTGGTGCAGATTGCGGGGAAGGACGACGTGACCGCCGATCCGACCAAGGCATGGCCATCAGGTCGGCCGATGGTGACGCTCGGCGAGGTCACGGCCAGCCGCATCATCGCCGAGCCCGACGGCCCGTGCCGCGATCTC
>NZ_JBMDXG010000116.1:0-4498 GCF_048594985.1 Sphingomonas sp.
TCGGCTGGCGTTCCGTCCTCGTCGGTGCAGGGGCCGTCGGCGGCCTGCTGGTGGTGCTGCTGCTCGCGGTAACCGGCGCGACGCCGCCGCTGAAGCGCACGGCCAAAGCGGACGCCCCTTTCCTGCGGGCGAGCCTGCGGCTGGCCTCGTCGCCGGGCTTTCGCTGGCTGTTCGGCGGGGCGGTGATCGTCGGCTTCGCGGCAACCCCCTTTTACGCGTTCGCCGCGCCCTTCCTCATTCGTACGCATGGGTTCAGCGCGACGCAGGCCGGGCTGGTCTTCGGCCTGCTGCAGGGGCTGATGGGGATCGTCGGCACCGTGATCGGCGGGCGCTGGTTCGATCGGTCGGCGCGGGCGGGGCATGGTCGGCTGCTCGGCCCCCCGGCTATGCTGTTCCTGATCGCCAGCGTGACGGTCACGGCCGGCTTGTTCAGCCCCGTGCCGTGGCTTTCGGTCGCGCTGTTCGTGCCGACCATGCTGTCCTTCGCCTTCATGCTGCCCTGGCTGTTCGGGACGGGCCATCTCGTCGCGGGCAAGGGCAACGAGGCGATGGCGTCGAGCCTGGGCATGATCGGCTCCGGCCTGCTCGGCCCCGCGCTCGGACCGCTCATCGTCGGCATGGTCAGCGATGCCGCGACCGAGGCGCAGGTCGAGAACGGCCTGAGCTATGGCCTGCTGATCGTGCCCATCGCCAGTTTCCTGACCGGCATCGTCTACCTGATCGGCAACCGGCGGATCGCGGACGTGCTCCGTCGGACGGGCTCGCGCTGAGCGTTCCGGCGGCTCAGCGGAACAGCTGCGCCACCAGGATCAGGTTCAGGAGGATGATGAGCCCGGCAATGGCCCACGCGGTCGCGGCCAGCCACCGCCCGTTGGCGAATTCCCCCATCACCGCGCGGTCGCCGGTCAGCCGCACCAGCGGCACCACCGCGAACGGAAGCTGGAGGCTGAGCACCACCTGGCTGACGATCAGCAGATCGGTCGTGCCGCCGTCGCCATAGAGGATGACGGCAATCGCCGCCGGCACGATCGCGATCAGCCGCGCGACGATGCGCCTTATGTGCGGCGCCATGCGGAAGCGGGTGAACCCCTCCATCACGATCTGGCCGGCGATCGTGCCCGTCACGGTCGAATTCTGCCCCGACACGAGCAGCGCCACGCCGAACAGGATGCTCGCCGCGCCGGCGCCCAGCGTCGGCGACAGCAGCCGGTACGCGTCCCCGATCTCGGTCACGCCCGTCTGCCCGCTCCGGTGGAAGGCGGAGGCGGCGAGGATCAGGATCGCGGCGTTGATCAGCAAAGCGAAGCTGAGCGCCACCATGCTGTCGATCGTCGCGAAGCGGATCGCCTCGCGCTTGCCCGCCGGATCGCGGCGGAAGCGCCGCGTCTGCACCACGGCCGAATGGAGGTAGAGATTGTGCGGCATCACCGTCGCCCCGATGATGCCGATCGCCAGATAGAGCATCGCCGGATCGGCGACGATCTGCGCGGAGGGAACGAGCCCCCGCGCGACGCCCGCCACGTTCGGGCGCGACAGGAGCAGTTCGGCGGCGAGGCACAGGCCGGTCAGGCACATCAGCCCGCCGATCGCGGCCTCCAGTTTGCGGAACCCCCGTCTTTCCAGCGCCAGCGCGACGAAGACGTTGAGCCCGGTCAGGCACACGCCCCAGACCAGCGGAATACCGAACAGGAGTTGGAGCGCGACCGCCGTTCCGATCACCTCGGCCAGGTCGCAGGCGATGATCGCGACCTCGCACAGCAGCCACAGGGCGATGCGCGTCGGGCCGCGATAACGCTCGCCGCATGCGTGGGCGAGATCGCGGCCCGCGCCGATGCCCAGCTTGGCCGAAAGCGCCTGCAGGAGCATCGCCATCAGGCTCGACAGCAGGACGACGCTCAGCAGCTGATAGCCGAAGCGCGAACCGCCGGCGATGTCGGTGGCCCAGTTGCCGGGATCCATATAGCCCACGGCCACCAGAGTGCCGGGCCCGAAAAAAGCGCCGAACCTTTTCCACGGCGATCCGCCCCGGGGCACGGACACGCTGCGAAAGGCGCGTCCCAGGCTGACCCGGGACGCGCCTTCACGATATGCTGTCGCCTCGATGACGCCGGCTTCGGGCGGCGGCGGTGGAGCCAAGCGGGATCCCTTTCAGGCGGGGTGAATGCCGGCGGAAACGCATCCGCCGGCATTCCGGCTCATTTCGGCGCGGTGGCCTCGGCCATGGCAGGCGCCTGCTGGATGTCCGGTGCGCCGCCCTGATCGTCCCCGGTCACCCGTCCCGCGCCGGGCCCGGCGCCGAGATCGACGCCCGTCACCGGATCGGAGTTCGGATCCGACATCGTCCGCGCGGCGAGCTTGTCGAGAAGCTGGGTGTCGCCGCTACCCAGCGCCACCGTCGCGGTTCCGTCGCCGCCGTCGATCGGCAGGGACTGCGACAGGTCGTCGATCCGCTCCCATTGCGGTCCCGAATTCCACGGTCCGGTGGCGTCGCCTTCGCCCGGCGAGCTGTTGACGTAGATGTTGGCATATTTCTCGATGCCCGGAAGCTTACCCGGCGGGAAATTATCCTCGATCGAGTAGAGAGCCTTCTCGAACGATTTCTGGTGCGCCACCTCGCGCGTCATCAGGAAGCCGAGCGCTTCCTTGATGCCGGGATCATCGGTGATGTTGATCAGCCGCTCGTAGACGATCTTCGCGCGGCTCTCCGCCGCGATGTTGGAGCGCAGGTCGGCCGTGGGCTCGCTGCGGCTGTCGACATAGGCCGCGGTCCACGGCACGCCGGCGGAATCGATCAGCGCCGGGCCGCCGCCGAACAGGAGCGATTCCTTGGCGCTCGTGCCGCTCGCCCCGATCGTCCGGTAGAGCTCGGCCTCCTCCATCGCGCCTTCGGCCAGCTGGGCCTTCACGCCCTTGTTGAGCATGGCCACGATCGATCCGATCACCTCGAGATGGCTGAGCTCCTCGGTCGCGATATCGAGCAGCATGTCCTTCCGGCCGGGGTCTTCCTCGCCCAGCCCTTGCGTGAAATAGCGCATCGCGGCCGCAAGTTCGCCGTCGGCGCCGCCAAACTGTTCCAGCATCATCGTCGCAAGCTTCGGGTTCGGCTCGCTGACGCGAACCGTATATTGCAGCCTCTTATTGTGCATGAACATTCGAGGTCTCCTTCGGCTCTGGCAAGAACCCCAAGAGACAACGCGTCGTTCCGATCACAGGAAAAAAAGTATTTCCCGACAATGATTTAACATGGATTAGCACGGGTGCCGGAATGATTATTTGATCACGATCATGCTCCTTTGAGCCGCGATCCGGTCTCACGAGCCATTTACGGACACCGATGCCTCCTCGACGTGGTGCCGACAGCCGGCCCGGGGGCGCCACTCTCTCAAGAGCGCGCCGTCCCAGTCTCATCCGTATCGAATCGGATCGGGCGTCAGGCGATCGCCGGCAGCCGGTCGAGATGCTTGTCGAGCGTGATCGGATAGTCCCGCACGCGCACCCCGGTCGCATTGTAGATCGCGTTGGCAATCGCGGCGCCGACGCCGCAGATGCCGAGTTCGCCGACCCCCTTGGCCTTCATCGGCGAAGACATGGGATCGGTCTCGTCGAGGAAGATCACCTCCTGGTGCGGAATGTCCGCGTGGACCGGAACCTCATAGCCCGCGAGGTCGTGGTTGACGAAGAAGCCGAACCGTTTGTCGACCGCCAGTTCCTCCATCAGCGCCGCGCCCGCCCCAATCGTCATTGCGCCGATCACCTGGCTGCGCGCCGATTTCGGATTCAGGATGCGGCCAGCCGCGCAGACCGCCAGCATGCGGCGGATGCGCGTCTCGCCCGTAAAGGCGTCGACCGCCACCTCGACGAAATGCCCGCCGAAGGTCGACTGCTGGTAGGTCTGGTCGAGATCGCCATATTCGATCAGGTCCTCGACCACGATCTCCCCGTCGCGGGCGGCATCGGCCAGCTTCGCGCTGCGGTTGCCGGCCGTGACCTTGCCGTCGTCGAACACGGCCTCGGTCGAATTGAAGCCAAGCTTCGCCGCCACCGCTTCGCGCAGCTTCACGCACGCCGCATAGACACCCGCCGTGCTGTTGTTGGCGCCCCATTGTCCGCCCGAACCGGCGGAGGCGGGGAACGCGGAATCTCCCAGCTTCACCTCGACCGCGTCGATCGCGACGCCCATCATTTCCGCCGCCGTCTGGGCGATGATGGTGTAGGTGCCGGTGCCGATATCTGTCATGTCGGTTTCGACCGTGACGATGCCGCGCTGGTTCAGCCGTACGCGCGCCGCCGACTTCATCAGCAAATTGTTGCGGAAGGCCGACGCCATCCCCATCCCCACCAGCCAGCGTCCGTCGCGGAAGGTTGCCGGCTGCGCGCGCCGGGCGGACCAGCCGAACCGCTCCGCCCCGAGCGTCAGGCAACCGATCAGGTCACGCTTCGAGAATGGACGCTTGGGATCGGCCGGATCGACCTGCGTATCGTTGGCGATGCGGAACGC
>NZ_JBMDXG010000117.1:0-6190 GCF_048594985.1 Sphingomonas sp.
CCACTCAGGGCCGGGGCTCCGGGCCCCCCCCCGGGGCGGGGGGTGGGGAACGATGGGGGAGGAGCGCGGCGGTGCGGCCATCCACCCCTGCGGCCCGCCGCCGGGCGCCGGGGGGCGAGGCATCAGCCGATGTCGGCCGGCGGCGCCTGGCCACCAGCCGCTTCGGCATCGGGTTGCTTGGCGATCGCGCGCTCGAGCGTGTCGATCTGCTTCTTCACGCCCGCCTTCGGATTGAGGGCGAGGGCGCGCTTGAGCTGGTCGAGCGCGACGCGCTGCGCGGCGGCGACTTCGCCGGCGATCGCGCTCTCGCCCGGATCGGTGGCGGCACGGCGCGCGAGCTCGAGCCCGATCGCCTTCTTGAGCTTCGCCCGCACCTGGTCGTGCATGTCTTCGTCGGCGACCAGCTCGTCCAGGCGGAACAGCACGTCGAGATCGAACGGCGCGTCCGGCAGCAGCTTGAGCGCGGCGTCGGCGATCTCCTCGGTGACGAGCGTCGCGGCGGCGCGCTGGTAGCGATGCGGCAGCGGGACCGACCAGCGCAGAACATAGTCCGCGAGATCCAGCGCGCCCTGGTAATCGCCGACGTCGATCCGCCAGACCATGACGGTCGGCAGCACCTCGTCGGTCACGCCGGCGCCGGCTTCGCGCGCGGCGGCGAGCAGGCCTGCGATGTAATCGTCATATTCGGGCAGCATCAGCCGCTTGGCGTCGATCTTGCGCTCGACCGACTGGATTTCCTTCAGCCGCTGCAGATCGACGCGCAGGCGTGTCATGGCGAGCTGCGCCTCGGCGCCGATCGGCGCCGGCGGCGGCGAGGATGCCTGGCCATCGGCCGGCGACGCGACGGTCGCCGGCACGATGGTGGCGAGCCCGTCGCCCTGCGAGGAGGCCGCGGCCGCCTGCAGGGCAGCATGCTTTGCAAGATGGCGGCGGACGAGGCTCATCGCGGTTCCTTCGAGGGTGACGGGCAAGGGGATGGTCGAGAGAGGGAGCGGGCGCCGGCGATCAGGCCGGCTTGGGGCCCATCACGATATTCTCGACGAAGGCGACGTAGCCGTAATCCTCGACCACGTAGGCTTCGTTCCAGCTCTCGTAATTCTCGACCTGGTCCTTCTTCGGATTGTCTTTCACGGCGCGGCGGCGGCTGCCTTCCTGCGTGTAGATCGACAGGTTATCGAGGCGGGTGATCAGCATCGCGCCGGCCGGGAAGAAGGGGACGCGCACCGCCGGCATGCCGCCGACCTGCTTGGCCGAGCGCAGGATCTGGTCGCGCGCGACCACCTCCGTCGCCTTGGAGCCCGCATTGTTGATGATCGGGAAATATTTGTCGTCGAGCAGATCGCGGCCGAGGATGACGACCAGCTCGGTATCGTCCTGGGCCCACGGATCAAGCAGCTTGACCGCGTCGGTCGCCAGCGCGTCGAGCGACTTGTAGTCGGCGGTGCCCGCGTCCGAGACGTAGATCGCCTTGGTGGCGTCGGCCGTCAGCTCGCCGTCGCTGATCCAGCGCGCCGGCGCGTTGGCGCGGATCTGCTGCAGCCAGCCGATATTGACGTCCTGCAGGAGCGGGTTCGCGACCTTGTCGGTGGTCGCGGCGGCGGAGCGGCCGTTCCAGCCGATCATGATCCGATCGAGACCCTGACGCTTCAGGACCAGGTCGCGGATCTTCGTCTGGAAATCGGCGAACTTGGCCCACTGATCGAGCTTGGCATATTTGATATGCGTGTCGCTGTTGGTCTTGCGGCACTCATAGCCGTGCGCCTCGAGCGCGGTCGGATCGGTGGTCGAGCGCTCGCCGGCTCCGCTCGTGTCGGTGCGGCTGGCGACTGGCCCGCCGATGCCGAGGCCGAGCTTCTCGCCCTTCAGCTCGGTCACCGTCTCCATGTTGATCTGCTGGAGGAAGGTGCTCGTTTCCTGCGTCTTCTGTTCCAGCTTCTGCTGAATCGACGGCTCGACGGCGAAGTTGATCGACGTCGCGCCCTCGGCGGCGGTGACGCCGGACAGGAGCGCGATCTGCGAGACGTAGGCGGCGAAGGCGATACGGGTGGTGTTCTTCATGGCGGTCCTCGGGATGACGAGCGAGAGGCGGGGCGGCGGGCGTGGGACGCGGTGGGCGATCAGCAGTCGGTGGCGGTGAAGGCGGCGGCACCGCCGGTCGCCGGCGGGCGCTTGGGCTGCTGCCCGTCGGGCGTGCCGGACAGCGTGGCGACCAGCGTCGCCTGGTCCGCGCTCAGCTTGGCGACGGTAGTCGCGAGCTGGGCCACCTGACCCTGCATGGCGGTGCCCAGCCGGGTGATGCCCTGCGCGAATTCAGCGAAGCGCGCGTCATTATCGTTGGCGGGCGCCTGCTGTTCGGGCGTGGGCTGCTCGACCGGCGGCGTACCGGTCGTGAACCGCTTGAAGAAATCGGTGGCGAGCGCGATCAGCGTCTTGCCTTCGTCGGCGGGCTCGGCCGCCAGCTCGATCGTCGCCTCGGTGGCGGCGGTGAACAGATTGTCCTTGTGCAGCTTACGCGCGGCGAGCGGATTGTCGTCGCCCTGGCCGGCCGCGAACTTGAGCATTTCGGTGCCGAGCGAAGCGGGACTGTCGGTGACGGCCAGGCCGACCAGATACGCCTTGTTGGTGCCGGCGAAGTTGGGCTGAATCTCGCAGCTGGTGAACAGCTTCTGGCCCTTGCGGTTGATCTCGACCAGCTGATCGTTGGCGTCGATCTCGCCGAACAGCGCCAGGCGGCGCTCGGTCTTGCCGTCGATCGCGAGGTCGATCTCCTCCGCCTTCAGCGACAGGATCGTGCCGTAGGCGTTGAAGGGCGTATCGGGACTGAAGCCGCGAAGATGCTCGCAATTGATGCGGGCGGTGTAGGTGCCGGGATTGTAGCTCGCCGCCATCTGCTGAATCCAGTCGCGCTGGATCTCGCGGCCATCGGTGGTGGCGCCTTCGACGGCGATGCGGAAGAACTTGGTCTTGGCCATGACGGTCCCTTGTGCGAGCGATCCGGGCCCTGCGCGGGGGCACGGGGCGATGGCGCGAAAAGGGGCCGATCGGCGCTTCAGCTCAAGGCGGCGGCGGTGTAGAGACGCTCTCTACAATGGCGGGCCTCAACGCCGGCCGGCGATAATCGCGCAGGCGCGCCAGCTCATGCGCGATCGTCCCGCGCTGACGCCGGATGGTCCACCAGGGGCGGATCGCCCGGTTGATCTGCGCGATGACCTGCGACACGACGACGCGGGGCGCGAGTGGGCCGCCCTCGGGATCGTCGGAATACAGGATCTCGATCAGCTCGGCGATCGTCAGCGCACGGCGCAGGACGAAGATCGACAGCACCTCCATCTGCTGCCGCGAAAGCCGGACGCCCTTGCCCGTGGGGTCGCGCACGACGCCGACCTCGTAGTCGCGCCAGCGCAGGCGGAAGTGATCCACCGCCCTAAGCGACCACCATCGGCGCGAAGGCGCCGGCCGCCAGGACGAGGTTGCTGCCGGTGACGGCCAACGCCTGCTGACCATAGAGCGCGTTCGGATCGCGGCCGACGACGGCTTGCGGGTTGGAGCCGCCATACATCTGCATCGCCCAGCCGGCCGCCGGCGCGGTGGCGAAGGTAAAGGTCACGTCCTGCTGCTGGCCCTGGACCGCGCCGATCGCCATCGAGCTGGGCGCGACGCGGTTGGCGATCGCGAGCAAGCCGGCCTGGCCGCCGCTCGCCTCGAGCGCGTTGCTGGCTGCGAACAGGAATTGGGACGCGATCGCGGCGGCGCACGTCAGGCCGGTCGCCATCTGCAGATCGAACGTGACGGTGATCGCGTTGCCGCTGCGCGCGAGCGAGATCGGGATCGGTCCGCGCCGATCGTTCGCACGCCAGCCCTTGGCCCGCGCCACCGCATAGCCGGCGCGCAGCGACACCTCGGCGCGATCGGCGGCGAGATAGTGGGGCTCGGCCGCCTGCGCGGCGAGGAGCTGTATGTCCATGAGGCTGCCGCCGTAGAACATGCCGGCGATGTGACCGGCCGACGCGGGGTCGCAAACGTCCCACTGCATCGAACGAAAGCGGGTCCAGCCCGGGCTGACAGCGTCGGCGGTCGGGTTGGTCGAGTAAGAGCGGTTGAGCCCCATCAGCACGAAGGGGAGCTGCGCGGTCGACCGGCCGGTCAGATTGCGCAAGCTCTGGTAGAGCGTCGCGAGATTGGCGCGATAGGCCGCTTCCTCAGGCGCGCCGAACGCGGCCACAGTGAGCGTCCGACCGGCATTGTCCTCGCCCTGGAGCCAGACGAACGCTTCGAAATCGGCCGTCGCCGTGTCGACGCCGGTCGGATCGTAGAGCGCGTTCAGCTCGTAGACGGTGGCCTCCCACAACGTCATCGTGCCGCCGAACACGTCCTTGGTCGTGTAGGAGGGCAGAAAGGTTTCGATCCGGCGCGCGCCGAGGCCGAGGCCTACCGTCATGAGCGGGATGCCAGGCGCGCCGGACGCGGCGCCGTACAGGACGCAGCCGGCATAGGAGTTGGCAAGCGCGCCGCTGGCCGGGCCGTCGAACTGCATGTCCTGCAGGCGGGTGAAGGCGCTCACGTCGTTGCCCGAGCCCGACGCATCGCGGATGCCCGCGACCGCGTAGGTGTTGGGCGCTGCGGCGCGGGTGACGCCGGCGACCGGGCCAGTCGCCGCCAGCGGCGTCGCGTTAGACTGCCCATGCGTGACGACGATCGCGCCGACGCCGAACCGCCGCGTGATCGCGCCGGCGCGCGCATCGTTGATCGCGCGGACGTCGATCTGGTAGCCGTCGCCGGCGTCGACCTCCGGCGTGCGCGCCGTCCACCGGCCGCTGCTAGGCAAGACCAGGTTGGAAAGAGGCTTCTCACCCCAATCCCAGCCGGGGACCACCGCGCCATTCTGCAGCAGCCGAAACTCCATACCGCTCACGCCCGCCGCAATGCCGGCGATGGGCAACGCGCGCTTCCCCGTGGCGCGACTGCGCTGGTAGAGGCGTACCATCGGATCGACCGTCAGGCGCGGCAGCGGCGCCGAGCCGAGGTGCCCGGCTTCGAAATCGTCCCAGCCGCCATTGGCGCCGTTCGCAATCGAGGGGCCGACCACGCCATAGCGCGACGATCGCGGCAACGCGGCCGAGGCCGCCAACGGGTAGGACGGCGCACCGCTCGAAACGTCGGCAGCCTGGGGATAGGGCACCCCATTCCGCAGGAGCGTGATACGCGGCGTCCCGGTCGACCAGTCGCAATCGAGCCGGAACCGGTCGCCAGGCGCCACGTAGCTGCCGGCGTTGAGCCGGTTCGAGCTGTCATAAAGGATTGTCATGACGCCGTTCAGCACCTGGACGATCGCGATCCGGCTGGCGGAGTTGACGCGCAGCGCGACCCAGTTGAGCCGATCGTGATAATTGACCGCCGGCCCGTAGGCGTTGATCGCTGCTGCGGCGGTATAGCGCGCCTCGGCATAGCCGCCGTCCATCCGGCCGATATCGACGCCGGCGAAGGCGGCGTTGAGATTGCCGTCGGCCTGGGCGTTGTTGTTGCCGTCGAACATGGCGAGCGCCTGGCCGCGTGCCTGCACGAAGGCGCTCGTCCGGCTGTCGCCCGTGATGACCTGCCAGCCCGGGCGGCGGTTGATGTAGAGGTTATCGGCCGCGTCGTTAAAATTATCCGCGAAGCGGAAGAGTTGCAGCGCGCTCGGCGTGACAGTCTGCACCGCCGAGCGTGGGCCGGCGCCCTCCGAGTTGACGGCGGCGATCGCCAGCGACACGGGCACGCCGTTCGGCAGGTTGTCCAGGAGGATCGGGCCCACCGCGCCGATAGGACCGATCGCCTCGAGCGCTTCGGGCGTCGCGCCGGCGTAGAGGATATGATCGACGATCGCGGCGCCGCCATCGCCATTGTCGACCCAGGAGAGCGTGACCCGCGCGTCGCCGGCGGTGGCGGTGAGCGTCGGCGCCGCCGGCACCGAAGGCGCCGCCTGCAGCGTCAGGCGATAGCGGACGGCGGTGTCGCCGGCCTCCTCGAGGACGAGGATCGAGGCGGCGGTGCCGACACCGAGGCCGGCCGAAAGCGAGGCGACGCCGCCGGCGGACAGCGTCAACGCGGCATCGCCCGACACGCGCGAGAAGCTCGATTCCGAAAGAAGGCGCGCGAGCGTGGTGACCGGGCCGGATGCGCCGGCGGCGATCCGGCGCGTGATGTTCTTGGG
>NZ_JBMDXG010000118.1:0-13000 GCF_048594985.1 Sphingomonas sp.
GCTGGCGATCGGCGCGGTGCGCGTCGCGCTCGCTGGACCCGACGGGAAGGTTCAGCCGGGCACCGATCGGGTCGTCACCTTCGCGGGCAAGGGGAGCGCGACGATCCCCGCGCTTGCCCCGCTCGTCAGCGATCCTGTCGCGCTGCCGGTGCCGGAGCGCGCGCGGCTGCTCGTGAGCATCCATGTGCCGGGCGGGCTGGCGGGCACGACCAACCACGCGCTGGGCGTCGCGACCGCGCAGGTCGCGCGCGGTGACCAGACCGGCGCGGCGGTGCTGACCCCCGTCGGCACCTCAACCCGGCGCTACATCCTGAGCGCCGTCGACGTGACCGGCGGGCCCGCCAAGGGGACGATCGCGGCGTTCGGCGATTCGATCACCGACGGCGCGCTGGCGACGGTCGATGCCGATCGGCGCTGGCACGATTTTCTCGCCGCGCGGCTGGAGAGAGCGGGCGGCGTCCGCTTCGGCGTCGCCAATGCCGCGATCTCGGGCAATCGCCTGCTGGCGAACGGCGCCGGGCCGTCGGCGCTGGCGCGCCTCGATCGCGACGTGCTGGCGATACCGAACGTCCGCTACCTGGTGGTGCTGGAAGGGGTCAACGACCTCGGCAACGCGACGCGCGCGGGCCAGACCCTCCCGTCCGCCGAGACCATCATCGGCGTCTATCGCCAGATCATCGATCGCGCGCACGACAAGGGCATCAAGGTCATCGGCGGGACGATCCTGCCCTACAAGGGCGCCGGCTATTACGGGGCGGAGCCGGATCGCGTGCGGCAGGCGGTCAACGCCTGGATCCGCGCCCCCGGCAATTTCGACGGGGTGATCGATTTCGATCGCGCCACCGCCGACAAGGCCGATCCGCTCAAGATGGCGGGCGCCTATGACAGCGGCGATCATCTCCATCCGGGCGATGCGGGCTATCAGGCGATGGCGGACGCGGTCGACCTGGGGCTGTTCCGCTAAAGCGTGATATGACACTTATATTTCGGGCAGGGCGTTCCCAGATCGCCAAGCTCCAGGGAGTGACGCCACGATGAAGCGCGAGTTGATCGCCTATCTCGATTCGATCAAGGCGCGCGACCCCGCGCCCCGATCGCGGTGGGAGATATTGCTGTATCCGGGCGTGCTGGCGCTCGGCCTGCATCGCGTGGCGCACTGGCTGTTCAACGGCGAGCTGTTCTTCCTCGCGCGGCTGGTGAACCATATCTCACGCATGCTGACCGCGATCGATATCCATCCCGGCGCCAGGATCGGCGCGCATTTCTTCATCGACCACGGCTTTGTCGTGATCGGCGAGACGGCCGAGATTGGCGACAACGTCACCATCTACCAGAACGTCACGCTCGGCGGCACCAACCCCGCCGATGGCGTCGCGGGCAAGCGGCATCCCACGATCCAGGACGATGCGATCATCGGTTCGGGCGCGCAGGTGCTCGGCCCGATCGTGGTGGGACAGGGGGCGCGGATCGGCGCGAACGCGGTCGTGACGCGCGACGTGCCCGAAGGTGCCACGATGATCGGCATCCCCGCGCGCCCGACGCTGACCGACGCGCAGAGCTACCACGCCTTCATCCCTTACGGGACGCCGTGCAGCGAGCGGTTCGATCCGGCGACACAGCAGCTCGAACTGCTGAAGTGCGAGGTCGAGACGTTGCGCGGCAAGCTCGCCAAGCTGATCGACGAACGCGACGGCGCACGCGCCGACGATGCGGATCGCCAGACCGCCTGATGGGGGTCGTCACGCCCTTTCCGGCGCCCGCCCCGCGCCAGGTGGCGTTCGAGCGGACCGAATTGATGCGTATCCTCGATCTTTACGGACGGATGGTCGCGGCGGGGCACTGGCGCGATTACGCGATCCAGTTCGGCAAGGATGCGGCAAGCTTCGCCTGCTTCCGCCGCGCGGCCGAGCGCCCCGAATACCGCATCGAGAAGCGCCCCGCGCTCCGGGCGCGTCAGGGCGAATGGGCGCTGATCGGCGAAAGCGGCGTGGTGCTGAAGCGCGGGCACGAGCTTGGCCCGGTGCTCGCCCCGGTCGAGCGCAAGTTGCTCAAGCTGGTCGAGGCGTAACCGACAGCGGCCGATCGAGCGCGGGCAGCCGCGCCTGAAGGCCGGCCGGCAGCCGCGCGACCACCAGCCGCCGCGCGCCGTGCCAGAAGGCGGAGAGCAGCAGCAACGCCGAACCGATCACCAATGCCGTCAGCGCGACGTTCAGGCTGACCGCGCCGACCTTTTCGAACAGGCTCGCCAGCGCGAACAGCACATAGAAGAGCGAGGAGACGAGCAAGGCGCGCCGATCGATCGCGAGCGCGACGATGCCGAACAGGACGTAGAGCAGGATCACCGTCAGCCCGGTGGCGACCCCCGCATCCCGATCGACCACGCCGAGCAGGTTGAACACCGGATGCGCGATCGCCGGCGCGGCGGCGAGGTGCAGCCAGAAGGCCACGTCCGACCGGCGCGTCTGGCGCATCCGATCCGACATGTCCCACCACATGGCGAAGGCGAAGATCGCGATCCCGGCGAGCAGCAGCACGCCCAAGGACGCCTCGCGCGCGGTGGGGAGCGCGGCGAGCACGAGGCTGACCGGCGTCGCGGCGAGTGCCAGCGTCAGCGCGGCGATCGTGATCGGGACGTGGAAACGCCGCCAGTGGAGGAAGGCCGCGCCCGCCGTGATGAGTCCGGCCAGCGCCGCGACGAGCGGCTGCGTCGAAAGGTCGAGCGTGGCCGAATTGCCGGCCAGCGCCGAGACGGTGACCCCGACGCCGAGCACGAAGGTGAGGAGCAGCAGGATGCTGGGCAGCGCCATGCGGCGGAGACGCGTGAAATATTCGGCGAGCAGCCAGCTCGCCCCCGCGATCGCCAGTCCGGCGGCGCTTCCCGCCGCCGCGAGATTGTGGCGGATCTGGTCGATCTCGGCCTGTGTCGCCTTGCCGTCGGCCAGGACCGGCGCGGGGAACAAGGTGCCTCCAATCGCGCTGCCGATCCAGCCCACCGCCACCAGCAGCAGGATCGCGGCGATCGAGACGAAGATATCGTTGAAGCCGGTGATGAGGCGGAAGCTCTCCTCGTCGACCGCAGGCGCGGCACGGGTCGCGGCGACGCTGTTGCGCAGCGCGGCGGCGGCCTGCGGCGTGATCGCGCCGGACGCGACCGCCGCCTCAATATCGGACTCGCTATACATTCGGCCGTCTCCTCACGCGGAGTCTAGCACGGCCCGTATTGCATAGGTAGTACACTTGTCGACGTCAGGCGACGCCTTCGGAATCAAGCGCATAGCCGGCCGAGCGGACAGTGCGGATGAGGTCCGGCTGATTGTCGAGGTTGATCGCCTTGCGCAGGCGGCGGATGTGGACGTCGACCGTGCGCGGCTCGATATCGCTGTCGCGGCCCCATACGGAGTCGAGCAGGCGCTCGCGCGAGAAGACGCGGCCGGGATGCTCCATGAAGTGGCGCAACAGGCGGAATTCGGTCGGCCCGAGCGCGAGCGGCTGACCGTTGCGGCGGACCTTATGGTCGCCCAGGTCCATTTCGATCCCGCCATAAGCGAGCCGCTCGCCTGCCAGCGCGGGGCGGACGCGGCGCAGCACCGCATTGACGCGCGCCACCAGCTCGCGCGGGGAGAAGGGCTTGGTGACGTAATCGTCGGCTCCGGTCTCCAGCCCGCGAATGCGATCCTCCTCCTCGCCGCGCGCGGTGAGCATGATGATCGGCACGTTGGCGGTGTCGGGCACGCGCCGCAGCCGGCGGCACACCTCGATCCCCGAAAGCCCTTCGATCATCCAGTCGAGCAGGACGATGTCGGGCGCTGCCTCGGCCGCGAGCAGCAGGGCTTCCTCGCCGTCGGGGGTCTGTTCGACCTGATGCCCTTCACGCGTCAGGTGCCATTCGAGCAGTTCGGCGAGGGCGGCATCGTCCTCGACCAGCAGGATCCGTGCGCCCGCCATATGTGTCAGTCCTCTATCGGCGCGATCGGGTCCGCGCCGCGCGGCCGTTCGGTCAATTGCGTGCCCGTCGCCGCGAAATAGATCATCTCGGCGATGTTGGTGGCGTGGTCGCCGATCCGTTCCAGGTTCTTGGCGATGAACAACAGATGCGTCGAAGCGCCTATGTTGGAAGGATTTTCCATCATGTAGGTCAGCAGCGCGCGGAACAGGCTGTTGTACAGGTCGTCGACCAGCTGGTCGCGCCGGCTGATCTCGACCGCCATGTCGGCATCGCGCGCGGCATAGGCGTCGAGCACGTCGTGGATCATCTCCGAAACGGCGCGGCCCATCGGCGGCAGGATCGCCATCGGATCGATGTCGCGCACGTCGTGGAGCAGGGGCACGCGCTTGGCGATATTCTTGGCATAGTCGCCGATCCGCTCGATCACGTTGGCGATCTTGAGCGCGGCGAGCACCTCGCGCAGATCGTCCGCCAGCGGCGCGCGCAGCGCGATCAGGCGCACGGCGCGAAGCTCAAGGTCGGCTTCCATCGCGTCGATCCGGCGATCCTCGTCGACGATCCGCGCGGCGGCGTCGAGGTCGCGGCGGACCAGCGCCTTGACCGCTTCGTCGATCGCCGCCTCGGCCAGTCCGCCCATTTCCGCCACGAGCGCGCGCAGTTCGGCCAGATCCTCGTCGAATGCCTTGATCGTGTGACCGCTCGTCGCCATCGCAAAACTCCCAGTCGCGCCCATGCTGCATCAGCGCGTAACTTTTATGACAATGCGATTATGACAGTCTTTACGGGATCAGCGGAAGCTCGATCCGCACCGTGGTGCCGGTGCCGAGCGTGCTGGCGATATCGAGCCGGCCGCGATGCCGCTCGACGATATGCTTGACGATCGAGAGGCCGAGGCCCGTGCCCCCGATCGCGCGGCTGCGGCCCGGATCGGCGCGGTAGAAGCGCTCGGTCAGGCGGGGCAGATGCTGGGGCGCGATGCCGTCGCCCTCGTCGCGGACGGTGAGCAGCGCGCGGCTGCCCGCGCGACGGAGCGTGACGTGGATCGGCGTGCCTTCGCGCCCATATTTGAAGGCGTTGCTGAGCACGTTGTGAAACATCTGGTGGACCTGCCCGCGATCCCCGGTCGCCATGATCTCGTTGTCGATCTCGCATTGCAGGCGCGTGCCGTCGCGGCGGGTCTGGCCGAGTTCCTGCACCACGTCGTGCAGGACGAGGGCGATGTCGATGCGGTCCTTCGGTGCCGAGTAGCGATCGGCCTCGATCCGCGACAGCGACATCAGATCGTCGATCAGGCGCTGCATCCGGCGCGCCTCGCCATCCATGATTGACAGGAAGCGCAGGCGGGTGGACGCGTCCTGCGGGCCGTTGGCCTCCTCCAGCGTCTCGATGAAGCCGATCAGCGCCGCGAGCGGCGTGCGCAGTTCGTGGCTGGCATTGGCGACGAAGTCGACGCGCATCCGCTCAGCCGCGCGCTGCGCGCTGCGATCGGTGAGGCGGAGCAGGCGTTGCCCCTTGCGGATCGTGCCGGCCGAAAGCTCCCACATGCGGTCATGCCCGCCGAGGCCGGTCAGCGCGACCGGTCCCTCCTCGTCGCCGCTGATGATGGCGGCGGCGGCCGGGTGGCGGATGGCGAGGCGGACGTAATCGCCGACGATATGCTCGCCCAGCAAGGCGCGCGCCGCCGCGTTGGCGTGGGTGATGTGGTAGCCGTCGACCACCAGCAGGGGCTCGTGCAGCGCCTCGATCAGATGCTGGGTCGGGTCGGGCGGCGGCGGCCTGCCGTCCGGGATCGGTCCCGCGCCGAGCCGGCCGAAGCGCCCGAACGCCATGTCAGCCGCCGAGCCGCTCGAGCGCGGGCACGAGCGCGTCGAAAAGGTCGATAAGCACGTCCGCCCCAAGCTGCTCGGGCGGACGATCGGAAAAGCCGAAGGTCAGCGCCACGCAGGGAAGCCCGGCGGCGTGCGCGGCGTCGACATCGTTGATCGAATCGCCGACGAAGGCCGCGCGGCCGCCGCCGGCACGCGCTATCGTCTCATGCACCGGCGCGGGATCTGGCTTGCGCTGTGGCAGCGTGTCGCCGCCGACGATGACGTCGAACCGCGCGCCCCAGCCGAGCGCGTCGACCAGTTGCCGCGCCAGCCCCTCCAGCTTGTTGGTGCAGATGGCGAGCCGCACACCCCGTGCTTCCAACGCCGAAAGCGCCGTTTCCACGCCTTCGAACGCGTTGGTGCTGTCGGCGATATGCGTCTGATAATAAGCGAGAAATATCGGGAAACCCTGATCGATCAGCGCCTCGTTCACCTCACCCGTCGCGGCCAGGCCGTTGCGCAGCAGCGCGCGCGCGCCGTGACCGACCATGTGCCGGACATCCTCCGCCGGCACCGCTGGCCGGCCGAGCGCCACCAGCGCGTGATTGAGCGCGGCGGTCAGATCCGGCGCGGTATCCGCAAGCGTGCCGTCGAGGTCGAAGATGACGAGATCGTAGGGGAAGTCGGCCATGGCTCGGCTGTAGCGTGTGCCGACCGAACATGGCAAAGCCGTGACATGACCGACACGCCGCTGGCCGCCGTGATCCTTGCCGCGGGCAGGGGCACGCGGATGAAATCGTCGCTGCACAAGGTGCTCCATCCCGTCGCCGGTCGGCCGATGCTGGGGCACCTGCTCGACGCGGTCGGCGCGCTGGGGCCTGCGCGGACGGTGATCGTCACGGGCGCAGGCCGTGAGCAGGTCGAGGCATTCGCCGCGCCGCTCGGCGCGACGCTCGCGACGCAGGCGGAGCAGCTCGGCACCGGCCACGCCGTGCTGCAGGCAAAGCCGGCGCTGGCCGGCTTCGCGGGCGACGTACTGATCCTCTATGGCGACGTGCCGCTGGTCTCGGCCGAAACGATGCGGCGGATGGTCGCGCGGCTGCATGAGGGGGACGAACCAGCTGCGGTCGTGCTCGGCTTCCGTCCGGGCGACGCGCTCCACTATGGCCGGATCATTGCCCGCGACGGCCGGATCGCGAAGATGGTCGAATATAAGGATGCCTCGCCCGAGGAGCGTGCCGAGACCTTGTGCAACAGCGGGCTGATGGCGGTCCGCGCGGCCGATCTGTGGCCGCTGCTCGACCGGGTCGGCAACGATAATGCGGCGGGTGAATATTATCTGCCCGACATCGTCATGCTGGCGCTGGCCGACGGGCGGCGGGCGGCGGTGATCGAAACCGATCCGGCCGAGGTCGCCGGCGTCAACAGCCGCGCCGAACTCGCGCAGGTCGAAGCGGCGTGGCAGGTCGCGCGACGCGCGCGGGCGATGGCCGATGGCGCGACGCTGCAGGCGCCCGAAACGGTGTGGTTCGCGTGGGACACAAATGTTGGCCGCGACGTGACGATCGGGCCCAACGTCGTGTTCGGGCCCGGCGTGACGGTGGCGGATGGCGTCAAGATCCATGCTTTCTCGCACCTCGAAGGCGCGCAAGTAGGCGAGGGGGCGATCGTCGGCCCATTCGCGCGGCTCCGCCCGGGTGCCGAGATCGGCGCTGCCGCGCATGTCGGCAATTTTGTCGAGATCAAGAAGGCGCGGCTCGGCGCGGGCGCGAAGGCCAATCACCTGACCTATCTGGGCGATGCCGAGATCGGCGCGGGCGCGAATATCGGCGCGGGCACGATCACCTGCAATTATGACGGCTTCGGCAAATATCCGACGCGGATCGGCGCGGGCGCGTTCGTTGGGTCGAACAGCGCGCTGGTCGCGCCGGTCGCGATCGGGGACGAGGCGATGGTTGCGGCGGGATCGGTGATCACGCGCGACGTGCCCGCCGGCGCGCTCGCCGTCGCACGCGGCGTGCAGGAAACCCGGGACGGTTGGGCCACCCGCTTTCGGGCGAAGCGGAAAGGCTGACGGCGCTAGCGATTGATCTCGCGTTCGGCCTCGCGTGCGAGCAGCGACAGTTCGAACAGGTCGACCTTTTCGGGGCGCGGCGACCGATCGATGATGCACAGCGCGCCCAGCGTATAGCCGGTCCGGTCGACCAGCGGCACGCCCGCATAGAAGCGGATGTGCGGCGCGCCCGTCACCAGCGGGTTGCCCTGGAAACGCTGGTCCTTGCGTGCGTCCTGGACCAGCAGAGGCTCGCCTGGCCGATGGAGCGCATGCGCGCAGAAGGAGACCGCGCGGGGCGTCTCCTCGGTCTCGACGCCTGTCTTGGCGACGAACCATTGGCGATCGCGGTCGATGATCGAAATGGCGGCGATCGGCGCATGGAAACGCTGCGCCGCCCGCTCGACGATCTCCTGTAGGTGACGGTCGCCGCCACGACGCAGCACGCCGGACAGCTCGACCGCCTTCTGCCGTTCCTCTTCCTCCGCCGGATAGGGGGCGGGGGAAAAGAATCTCAATGTCATGCTGACCTCCGTCCGGGCGGTACAGCTACGCTACCATGCTCTATGGCATCGCATACGTCCGGGCATTCAGAAAGTTCAGCAACTTCCGCCATTTCGGTTGGAAGTGTCCGCAGGTCGACATGCCCGATCCGCAGCGCGTTCTTCCCCGAACGTTTGACCTCGTACATCAGGGCGTCGGCCAGCTTCAGCGCCTCGTCGAGCGACCCCGAGGCCGGCGGCTCGAAAATGAGCGCTCCCATGCTGCAGGCCACGCCGAGGCCGAGATCGTCGAGGATGCGCGAAAGGCGGACATGCACCATCGTTGCGACATGATCGCCCTGGTCGTGGTTGCGGACGGTGAGGAGGCCGACGAACTCGTCGCCTCCGATCCGGGCGAAAAGATCGCCGTCGCGCACGACCGCCTGCGCCTCGGTCGCGAACGTCCGCAGCACGTCGTCGCCCAAAGAATGGCCGTAGCGGTCGTTCACCTGCTTGAACCCGTCGAGATCGAGATAGCAGAGCAGCAGCACGCGCCCTTCCCCGAGTGCGCGGCCCACGACGCTTCGCTGCCGGCCGAGGAAGGCGGACTTGTTGAGCACCCCGGTCAGGCTGTCGATCGACGCGCGCCATCGTTCCAGCGCCAGCGCGGTTCGCAGCCCGCTTGCCACGGAGACGACGAGGCTGGCCGACAGCCAGCGCACCGACATGTTCCACACCACGGTGCCGAACGGCAGGGCATGCTCCCCGGGCATGGTCGAGCGGATATGCGTGATGACGGTCGCCCCGACGATGCAGACAGCGGCGACCGCCAGGCCCTGCCGCTCCCCCAGCGTCCATGCGGCGAAGGCGCAGATCAGGAAATAGAAGAGCAGCAGGCTGAGATGAACCGCGGTAATGGCCTCGACCACGAGCGCACAGACCACCGCGAGGGCCGTCACCGCCCACGCCCTCGCGCGGCTCCAGCCCGAAGTAGCGCTCAGCACGCGCGCCAGCACCTGCGAGGTGGGGCTCAATTGGGGCGGCGGGTATAGCACGGCAGCGACTCCTGCCCTTTGTTAGAACCCGTCGGTTAACGGGGGGTAAGTCTCGCGCCCGGCTGTTCAGCGGCGGGCCAGACGGCTAGTCGCATGGTCGCGAAGGAAGGAAGAACGACGCCATATGTGCGGGATCATCGGGATCGTCGGCGGGGATCAGGTCAGCGGCCGCCTGCTCGGCGGACTGCGGCGGCTGGAATATCGCGGCTACGACTCAGCCGGGGTCGCGACGGTCCACGACGGCGCGATCGATCGCCGCCGCGCGGCCGGCAAGCTGGACAATCTCGCCGGCGTGCTGGCGGAGCGGCCGCTGGCGGGCACGACCGGAATCGCGCACACGCGCTGGGCGACGCACGGCGCGCCGACCGAGGACAATGCCCACCCCCACGCGACCGAGCATGTCGCGCTGGTCCACAACGGCATCATCGAGAATTTCCGCCCGCTGCGCGACGAACTGATCGCGCGCGGCCGGACGATGACGTCGCAGACCGATACCGAGGTGGTCGCGCACCTCATTTCCGAGCAGGTCGAGGCTGGGGTCGATCCGGTCGCGGCGGTGGGCGCGGTGCTCAAGCGGCTGCACGGCGCGTTCGGGCTCGCCATCCTGTTCCGCGACCGGCCCGACATGCTGATCGGCGCGCGGCTCGGCTCGCCGCTGGTCGTCGGCTATGGCGAGGGGGAGACCTTCCTGGGATCGGACGCGCACGCGCTTGCCAATCTGACCCAGCGCATCTCCTATCTGGAGGAAGGGGACTGGGTGGTCATCACGCGCCAAGGCGCGCAGGTTTTCGATGTGGCGAACAATCCGGTCGAGCGGCCAGTCACGCTCTCGGGCGTCTCCGGCGCGATGATCGACAAGGGCAATCATCGCCATTTCATGCAGAAGGAGATTTACGAGCAGCCGATCGTCGTCGCGCAGACGCTGCGTTCCTATCTCCGCCGGCTGGAGGGGGAGCTCGCGCTGCCGATCGAGGGGTTCGACCTGGCCGGGGTGCGCCGCGTGACGATCGTCGCGTGCGGCACCAGTTTCTACGCGGGCATGGTCGCCAAATATTGGATCGAGCAGTTCGCGCGCGTGCCCGTCGACATCGATGTGGCGAGCGAATTCCGCTACCGCCGGCCGGTGCTGGAGCCGGGCGGGCTGGCGCTGTTCATCAGCCAGTCGGGCGAGACCGCCGACACGCTCGCGGCGCTGCGCCATGCGCGGGCGGAAGGGCAGCGGATCGCCGCCGTGGTCAACGTGCCGACCAGCACGATGGCGCGCGAGGCGGACCTCGTCCTGCCGACGCATGCCGGGCCAGAGATCGGCGTCGCCTCGACCAAGGCGTTCACCTGCCAGCTCGCCGTACTCGCGGCGCTGGCCGCCAACCTCGCCAGCGCGCGTGGGCTGCTCGACGGCCGGGAAGTGCGCGCGATCGTCGAGCATCTGGGCGAGGCGCCCGCCGCGCTGAACGAAGCGCTCGGTCATGACGATGCGATCCGCGGGGTCGCGGCGATGATCGCGGATGCGCGCGATGTCCTCTATCTCGGTCGCGGGCCCGATTACCCGCTGGCGCTGGAAGGGGCGCTCAAGCTCAAGGAGATCAGCTACATCCACGCCGAAGGCTATGCCGCCGGCGAGATGAAGCATGGCCCCATCGCGCTGATCGACGATGCCGTGCCGGTGATCGTGATCGCGCCGTCCGGCCCGCTGTTCGACAAGACGGTGAGCAATATGCAGGAAGTCAGCGCGCGTGGCGGCCGCGTGCTCCTCATTTCCGATGCCGAAGGGGTCGCGGCGGCGGGCGAGGGCTGCATCGCCACGCTCGCCATGCCGAGCGTGCATCCGCTGATCGCGCCTTTGGTCTACGCCATTCCCGTGCAGTTGCTGGCTTACCATGTCGCGGTGCTGAAGGGCACCGATGTCGATCAGCCGCGCAATCTCGCCAAGAGCGTGACGGTGGAGTGATGCGGGGCCGGGGCCTGCCGCTCGCGCTGCTGGCCATTGCCATGCCGGTGCGCGCGCAGACCCCGGTTCCGGTCCAGCCGGCGAACGGCGGCAGCGCGTTCATCCGGCCCGCGACGATCGACGAGTCGCTGGAGGTGACGGGGGACGAGGTCGCGGCGCGCGCCGTCGAGACGCGGATGGCGATCGACGTGCGGATCAACGGGCAGGGGCCGTTCCGCTTCGTGGTGGACAGCGGCGCCGACCGCACGGTGATCGGCACCGCGCTGGCGGCGCGGCTCGGACTTCCGCCGGGCGAGAGCGTGACACTGCACAGTATGGGTGCGCCCCGGCGGATCGACACGGTCGCGATCGACCGCTTGGCGATCGGCGCGACCGAAATGCGCGATCTTGCCGCGCCCGCTCTGCCCGAAATCCATCTCGGCGCGCAGGGGCTGGTGGGCATCGACGCGCTCGCCGGGCAGCGGCTGACACTCGATTTCGAGAAAAAGACGATCACCGTCCAGGATACCCGCACGCCCGAAATCGTGACCTCGCGCATGGACGAGGTGGTCGTGACCGCGCGACGCCGCAAAGGCCAGCTCATCCTGACGCAGGCCAGCGTTGGCGGAGTCGCGCTGGCCGCCGTGATCGATACGGGCGCCGAGGTGACGATCGGCAATTCGGCGCTGCGGGCCAAGGTGGTGTCGCGCAAGCTCCCGCTGCGTTCGGTCGACATGCTGGCGGTCACGGGCGAGACGGTGCGCGCCGACCTCGTCGTCCTGCCCGAGGTGAGGATCGGCGGGATCGTAATGCACAATCTGCCGGTGGCCTTCGCCGACGTCGCGCCGTTCGCGCTGTTCGGGCTCGCGACCCAGCCCGCCGTCCTGCTCGGCACCGACGTGATGCAGTCATTCCGGCGCGTCAGTCTCGATTTTCGCAACCGCAGGATCCGCTTCGTCCTTCGGCGCGGATGAGGAAGCGACATGCGACGAAAAGGCGCGTTGATCGGACGGACGTCCTCCCCATATGGTTGGGACCATGACCGAAACGCTCCCCGTCCTTCCGCTCCGCGACATCGTCGTCTTCCCGCAGATGATCGTCCCGCTCTTCGTCGGCCGCGAGAAATCCGTGGCCGCGCTCGAAGCGGCGATGGGCGCGGACAAGACGATCTTCCTCGTGTCGCAGCTCGACCCGGCCGAAAATGATCCCGACGCCAGCGCGCTTTACGATGTCGGCGTCACCGCCAGCGTGCTTCAGTTGCTCAAGCTGCCCGACGGCACGGTGCGCGTGCTGGTGGAGGGGCGCCAGCGCGGACGCATGATCGATCTCGACGGCTCCGGCGCGCACCTCGTGGCGACGGTCGCGCTGCTCGGCGATGACGAGAGCGAGGCGGGCGACGAGACCAAGGCGCTGATGCGCTCCTTGGTCGAACAGTTCGAACGTTATGCCGCGCTCAACAAGAAGCTGCCCGACGATCTGCCCGGCCAGCTTGCGGCGATCGAGGAGCCGGCGCGGCTGGCGGACGCGATCGCGGGCAATATCGCGGTCAAGGTGGCCGACAAGCAGGCGATGCTGGTCGAACCGAGCGCGCTCAAGCGGCTCGAAATGGCGTTCGCGCTGATGGAGGGCGAGCTCGGCGTGCTGCAGGTCGAAAAGAAGATCCGCAGCCGCGTGAAGCGCCAGATGGAGAAGACGCAGCGCGAATACTATCTCAACGAGCAGCTCAAGG
>NZ_JBMDXG010000119.1:0-2867 GCF_048594985.1 Sphingomonas sp.
ACTAAAGATTATGGGCGCTATAGACGAGTTGCTGACGACCTCGCGCGCAATGAGTCAACTGATTTCGCGACCCGATAAGATTCTGCCGGAGGAATACATTGGCCATGTTTTGCACGGACGTGGATTTGGATCTGGCCTAGAATACAGAAGGATTGATTATCTCATCATACGAGCAAGGGAACTTGCTCGCAGTGTAATTGATTCTTGTGACAATGAGGAAATCAAGGCTCAGCTAACTCGTCTGACAATATATCTCGTTGAGATGCGGCATTACATTAGGGACAGAAACGGCGAGCCTCTAGAGCCGATGCCAATGCGAGGTCGTCGAGGCAGGAGCGAGGTACATGAAGTACCCTCAGCCGATGAAGGTGGCGCCGCTGAGCTTCCGGGAGACCAGTAGGTTGGTAATGATACCGATACTGCGCCACCTGCAGCACCTGCTCCTTGTCGCTTCCCGCCACGCGATACACCAGCCGGTGCTCGGAATTGATCCGCCGCGATCACCAGCCTGATGGGTTACCGCAGCGGTTCGGGTTTGCCGGCTCTCTTAAAGGGATGCCGCTGGCATTCCCTGATCAGCATGCCCTTACCCGACTTGCAGCGCGGCCAATACTCCCGGAAACCGGATCAGCTTCGGGTATGTCCCGATCACCTCCTCTGCCACGCCGTGCGCGATCAACTCGCGGACGTTATTGGCCGCTCCGGCATAGGTCACGTCCAACGCCTCAGCGATGTCGGTGATCGACATCACCGGCCGCTCGAACGCCACGTCGATGATCTTGAGCATCAGCGCCGATCGCCGTGCCGTCTGGAATTGCTCACGATACGTCCGATGCAGGTCCTGTAACCGCTCGACGACGGTGATCGTCTCCACTGCGGACTCAGCGACCGCCTCCAGGAAGAAGGCGACCCAATCTTCCCATACGCCTTCGCGCGACACGGCGTACATCAGGTCGATGTAGCGATCCTTGTGCCGCTCCAGATACGGGCTCATGTACAGTAACGGCGTCGGCAGCGTGCCGGTGTCGATCAGCATCAGCGTGATCAGCATCCGCCCGACGCGGCCATTGCCGTCGGCAAACGGGTGGATTGCCTCGAATTGATAATGCGCCAACGCCGCGTCGATCAGCGGGGCTGACCGTTCGCGATCCTCGCGGTTGACGAACCCCATCAACATGTCGAGCGCGGCGGGCGTGTCCGCCGGCGGGGCGGGAATGAAGCGCGCCGTGTCGATCCGTCCCGAACCGCCGATCCAGTTCTGGTCGCGCTTTAGCTCGCCTGCCTCGACCGCAGCACCGCGATGCCGGGCCACGCCGGTCAGCAGCACGCGATGCGCGTCGCGGATCAAACGGCTGGAGATCGGCAGCCGCGCCAATCCTTCGATCGCACCCTCCAGCGCGAGGACATAGTTCAGCACCTCCCGATTGTCGCCGCGCTTTGCCGCGTCCGATGCTCCGGCTTCGAACAGGAACAGGTCGGACAGGGTGGTGTAGGTTCCTTCCATACTCGACGATGACACCGCCTCCCGGCGCTGGAGCGGCCGTATCAGCAGCAGCGGATTGCCGACGGTGCGACCAATCCCCTTCAACTCGCCCACTGCCTGGGTCGCGCGCGTGAGTTCCGGAAGGAAACGCGTCACAGCGAGTTCGCGCGGCGGAAGCGGCGCGGGAATGAACGCCTTGCGCCCGCCGATCGTCGGCACCAGGGTTCCGCTTGCGCGCGCGCCGAAGCCGTTTCGATCCATTGCACGGAAATACAAAGTTCGGCACGCACTTTCAACAAAAGCGTGATTTCGTAAAAAGTGACGCCGTTGGTTTAAAGCGGTGTACAATGCCCGAGCGCTGTCACCGCCGTACCATGGGTGATCGGTGGTCCGGCGTCTGATAATCCGAACAGCGTAGCTGCACCCCCAAATATTTAGGGGTAACCCCCGCCCCCTCGCGCGCCTACCGTCACGTCCATGGCCACCCGCACCGATCCGCCGCGCCATGGCTGCGACGCGCTGACCGAGAAGGAGAAGCAGACGCTCCGCCTGCTCCTTGCCGGGCATGATGCCAAATCGATGGCGCGGCACCTTGATCTGTCCGTCCACACCGTCAACGAACGCCTGCGCTACGCCCGCCGCAAGCTCTCCGCCGCGAGCAGCAAGGAGGCCGCCCGCCTGCTCCGCGCGGCCGAGGCGGCGCACCCCCAATCTCTTGGCCCCCAGACTTTGGGGGCTGCGGAGGCCGCACCGGCCGCACCACCTTCCGACCGCCCCGACGCGGGCCCGCCATCCCGGCGGCGCGCGCGCTGGGCGATCGGAGGTTTCGCCATGATCACCCTCGCCGCCGCCTTGCTCGCTCTGTCGTCGCCCGCCGACGATCCCCGCGCCGATGCGCCATCCGCACAGGCGCTCGCGCAGTCGGAGGTCGTGCAGTCGGCCAAGGCATGGCTGGAACTGGTCGACGCCGCGCGCTGGGCCGAAAGCTATGCCGCCACCGGCCAGTCCTTCCGCGCGCAAAACACGCTCGATCTGTGGGCCACCACGTCCGAAAAGGTGCGCGTGCCGCTTGGCCGCGTCGTCAGCCGCGTGGCGCTGAGTGAGGAGAGCATCCCCGCGCCGCCCGACGGCTACCAGCTCGTCCGCTTCCGCACGACCTTCGCCGCCAAGCCGAACGCGACCGAAACCCTCTCCCTCGCGCGCCAGGACGGCGCGTGGAAGGTCGCGGGCTACTACATCGAATGACGGCGCGCGGGCGGGCAGGGGCCTGATCCGCACCCCGCCCGCCGTCGCTCCCGACTCCGTTGCGCCCGCTGGCGGCGCGACCTACCTCAAGGCCATGCCCCAGCAGCCCGCCCACGCCCGCATCGCCCTCGGCCGGTTC
>NZ_JBMDXG010000012.1:0-1725 GCF_048594985.1 Sphingomonas sp.
CTCGATCGCGACGCCGCTGAAGCCGCTTGGATCGGTGGTCGCGATCGGCGGCGTATAAAGCTCGTACCGCCCGCCCCAGCCGCCCCAATCGGGCCGTTCGGGTACGCTCAACCCATTGGGGATGAGCGAGAGATAGGCCGGCGTATCCCCCTCCATCCCATAGGAGACATCCGGATAGGCGGCGCCGAGGGCCCCGTGCCCCTGCTGGATATTGGCTGCCAGCCAGCCGTTCGAGATCGACCTGTTGTCGGCGCCGGGGATCAGCGTGTGGATGCCCGTCCAGGTGCCGGCGCCGTATCCGCCGGGACTGACGACGTAGAACAGGTCGGGAAAGGTCCGGCGGATCCAGGCGCCGGCATCGTCCTGATCCGAGATGGTATAGACGCGCAGCTTGGCGATCAGGCGCTTGGCTTCCTCGGCCGACCGCGTCGCCCGGATCGTGTGCAGCGCCTGCGCCAGCGTGTTGACGCCGCCCCAGACCGATATCCAAAGCGGGCGGGGATCCGACCGGTCGAGCGCCTCGACGATTCGGCGCGAACCGGGCGTGTCCTTGCCCGGTCCCACCAGCGCCATGCCGTATCCCGCCTGCCCCTCGCGCACCAGCGCGTCGAGCGCGGCGGCGGTGGGATAGCCCGCCTCGTGCTTCGACAAACTGGGCTGCACCTTGCCATAGGCGGCGATCAACCGGCGGATCGACGCCGGATGGATGCGATCCTTCATGTGGATCGAGGTGGTGGCGACCAGCCCCTCGATATCGATCTGGTTGGCATAGAGGAACAGGCGCACGAACGACTGGGTGTCGTCGGGATCGGCCTCGACATCGGACAGGACGATCATCCGCTGCCGCTCGGCGGGGCGCGGTGCCTGCGCCGACGCGGCCTGCGGAAACACCATGGCGGTCGCCGCCACGGCCAGCAGCATTGCCGATCGCATCTTTCTCTCCCCTTCGTTGCCCGCCCCCGATGGCTGCATTCCACGCCGGGCGCAAATCGGGTGTGACAATTCGTCCGCTTGCGCAGGCGCGCCGCGATGGCGATAGCGCGCGCCATGCAACCGCTCGACGAACAGCAAGCCGCCGCCCGCACCTGGTTCGAGCGCCTGCGCGACCGCATCTGCGCCGCGTTCGAGACGATCGAGCGCGAGGCGGGTTCGGACGCGGCGTTCGACTATACCGCCTGGGATCGCGTCGATCCGTCCGGCGAAGCGGGCGGCGGCGGCGTGCGCGGGGTGATGAAGGGGCGGGTGTTCGAGAAGGTGGGGGTCAACGTCTCGACCGTCGGCGGCACGTTCGAAGGCGACTTCGCCAAGTCGATCCACGGCGCGGGGGACGATCCGCGCTTCTTCGCGACGGGCATCAGCCTGGTCGCGCACATGGCGAACCCGCATGTGCCGGCCGTGCACATGAACACGCGCTTCCTGGTCACAACCAAGCGCTGGTTCGGCGGCGGCGCCGACCTCAACCCGCCGATCCCCTATGATGGCGACACTGCCGACTTCCATGCGGCGCTGCGCGCGGCGTGCGAGGCGCATCCGGGAGTCGCCGACTATCCGCGGTTCAAGACCTGGGCCGACGATTATTTCTGGATTCCGCACCGCCTGGTGCACCGCGGGGTCGGCGGCATCTTCTACGATCATCTGGAGGGGGATTTCGCGCCAAGCTTCGCTTTCACCCGCGCGGTGGGCGAGGCGTTCCTGTCGATCTATCCCGCCATCGTCCGGCGGCGG
>NZ_JBMDXG010000120.1:0-28702 GCF_048594985.1 Sphingomonas sp.
GTCCGCAAGAGCGAGCTGCAGGATGCGGTTTGGGATGAGGTCGACTTCGAGAACGCGGTGTGGACCATCCCGAAGGAGCGCATGAAGCGCTCGAAGGCGCACAACGTCTACCTGTCGACGCAGGTGCTCGACATCATGGTCGCGCTGAAGACCTGCGCAGGAAACTCGCGGTATCTCCTGCCGTCACGCTACGATGCCGATGCTCCGATGTCGCGCGCGACCTTCAATCGGGTCACCTACTCGGTAGTGGCGAAGGCGAAAGAGGAAGGGTTGCCGCTTGAGCCGTTCACGGTCCACGATCTGCGGCGGACGGGCTCGACGCTCCTGAACGAGCTTGGGTTCAATAGCGACTGGATCGAGAAATGCCTCGCGCACGAGGACGGGCGATCGTCACGCGGGGTCTACAACAAGGCGGAGTATGAGCATCAGCGCCGGCACATGATGCAGGAATGGTCCAACCTCATTGATGCCTGGGTCGCTGGCCAGAAATATGTCCCGACCTTGATGCCTCGCGCTATGGAGATGCTCGAGCTCGATCCTACTGTCTGACCGGCTTCGCACGGCGTAGCCGGACATCGGGTGTCGGTGCGAGTTTGATCGACTTAGTGCCGGAGGCGGCTCGGCGCGCGTCGAGCCACCGTTCCACCTCGCCCAAATCCCAGACGACGCATCGAGAGGTCAGATAAAAGCGCTGAGGGAACTCACCGCGTTGCTCCATCTCGAAGATGGTGCTGTCGGCTAGGGGCACGATTTCGCGTAGCTGCTGTCTACGAATGGTGCGCCGCGATGCGACTGGGGTCGTGTTCATGCCCATGTAATTCTCCGCATCCTCTGAGGTGCGGCGATAGAAGGCGATAGATGCGGAGACTGGAACCCCCCTGTTGGCGAAGGGCGGTAGTTTCGCATGTTCGGCGGTAAATCGGCGGGTTCGAAAAGTTAGACATATCGTTCGGGAACAGGAGGGCGGTGCCCTCAACTTCTCCTTCGGTCGGCGCAGGTCATCTACTGGCGCGCCTCGACCGTCTGGCACGTAGCGCGTTAGGCGCAGCCTCAACGCGGCGGTCACTGGATAGGCGCCTACTACTTGCGCAGCTTCGGCAGGCGGTCAGTCCGCGCTACGGGCGGCAGCGACCGCTGCCGTATTCTCGTAGAACTGACCGCTGGCGATCTTTCCATTCCGCATCTCAAGCCGCGCGAGAAAGTCGCTGTCGGCGATCCTCGCCGTTTCGCGGTGCCGCAGGCGGAAGTGGCCCTCGACGAACACCTGGTTGCCAGCACTAGTAAACCGCGTGGTTTCGCAGGAGAGCAGTTCATACTCGGAGTAGAGAAGCGCGGTGAGGCGCTGATAGCCTTCACGACCTTTATGCTCGTAGCCGGCCCAGGGAATGGCGGCGCGAAGCTCATCATTACATGCGCAGGAAACTACAAATCGGAAATCCGGTTGAACGAAACTCGCAAATGCGTCGTCCAGCTCGCCGCAATGCTGGGAGGCGAAGAAGCCCTTAGCTGCCCTGATATTTGGCTCGTCAGACGAGATTTGAGCGGCAGTGGTGCGCCAGCAATTGCGTTCGGCTTCCGTGGTTGCCGTACTGTTGTGGCTGCTGGCGCAGGCCGCCTCCGGCGGTGTCGACGGCGCGTCCGAAGCGGCACTCTCCCTCTCCTCGATGCTCATCTTCAGTCCCTTGTGCGCGACTGGGCTAAGATGACAGTTGTTCTCGGATTGATAAGGTTGGCAAAAAGTGACACACCGTTGCTTATGACAACAACAGTAGATTTCGCGGAAATGCAGGCTTTCATAGCCGTGGTGGTCGAAGGATCGTTCACCACTGCTGCGGAACGCCTGAACACCGACAAGGCGCGGATAAGCCGCATTGTGCGTCGGATGGAAGAGAAGCTCGGGGCGAGGCTCCTGAACCGCTCGACGCGACACCTCAGCGTAACCGAGGTGGGACGTGACTATTTCGAGCGAGCCTCATCGATCGTTAAGGCGGCCGAGATGGCCGAAGCAGCCGTGGCGCAGCGCTCAGAGGAACCCAAAGGCCGCCTCAAATTAACTGCCGGTGCCGAGTTCGGGACCATGCAGGTCGATGGGTGGATCGCGGCCTTCCTTCACAGATGGCCGAAGGTGAGCATCGAAACGGAATACACCAACCGCCTAGTCGACATCATTCATGAAGGTGTCGATGTGGCGATCCGCATAGGTCCATTGGAAGATTCAGAGCTGTCGGCGCGCAAGCTGGGGGAGCTCGGCTACGGACTGTACGCGTCGCCCGACTACCTCAGCAGTGCAGCGCCTCTCCGTACCGTCGATGATCTGAAACGCCATGACCTGATAATGCACGCACCGCGCGGTCGCCCCGGGTGGACGTTGGTCAATGGCGAGAAGACGGAGAAGGTGTTGCATCCGCCGCGCTGCGCTTTTGACAACTCAGTGGCGGCGATGAACGCCGCCCTGTCTGGCTTGGGCATCGTGCAGCTTCCAACCTATATGGCCGAGCCTCATGTGGCGGACGGTCGGTTCGCCAGAGTGCTGCCAGGCTGGGCGCGTATCCCTGTGCCTGTCCACGCTGTCTTTGCTTCTACGCGCTACATGGACCCCAAGGTGCGAGATTTTGTGGACGTCTGTCGCGAGGGCTTCAAAAGTAGCGTTGAGAGCCAGGGCTGAATGGATTCCGCTATCCGGCTTTGGCATCGCGCACTGCGCGCACCCTGCACGGAACCGCGGTAGTTCGAGCGTTCGACCAAGCCGACCTGGGTATGCCGACCTAGTTCCGCCGGCCGCTCCAACGCGCCGTCGTCGGCGCTCGCGCTGTATTGTCTGCTGGAGGGGCAACAGTCTGTTGCCCGCGGTCGGACTGTTATCAACTCGATCAAATTCATAATTTGCTGTTGTCGCTTGCTGCGATGCTCGCCGTCGAAGGACTCGCGAGACAGCGAGGGCGCCTGGATCCTGACGGCGGCTACCGCCCTGATAAGAAAGATCACGTACATGACACAGACAATCGGCATCATCGGCTCCGGCCTCGTCGGCAAGGCGGTCGCGCGCCTTGCAATCGCAGCCGGCCACAAGGTGGTCATCAGCAACTCTCGCGGCGCAGAGTCCGTCAAGGAATTGATCGAGGAGCTCGGCCCGTTGGCGAGCGCTGGGACGACCGAGGAAGTGGTGGCCGCAGGCGACATCGTTACGCTTTCGATACCAATCGCGGCCACCGAGCAGCTTCCCGGCGACAAGTTTGCCGGCAAAGTCGTGCTCGACCAGACGAACTACTATCCCGCATTCGGTGCCAATGACGTCCTCGACAAGGGCGAGCTGACGTCCAGCGAACTGGTCGCGCAGCGTCTGCCGGGGGCGAAGGTCGTCAAGGGCTTCCACAACCTGAGCTGGCTCCACATGAAGGCCGATGCGACGCCGGCGGGTTCGGCGAACCGCACGACGTTGCCGATCGCGGGCGACGACGCCGGCGCGAAGCGGGCGGTGACCGAGTTCTTCGACAAGATCGGCTTCGATGCCATCGACGCCGGCTCGCTCGCGGATAGCTGGCGCATCGAACCGAGTACGCCGATTTACTTCTGGGCCTACGCCCCGACGGTAGACCTGCAGGCGACGGGCCCCGATGCCGAGGCTGCCTACACGCAGCCGGGTAAGCCCGTGTCGCGCGAAGAAGCGCAGCGCCTGATCGACACGGCGGAGCGCCCGACGCCGATCGGCGGCACGTTCGAGGGCATGCCGCAGGTCCACGTCGACCTGTTCATGGCGCAGGCCAGCGCCGCAACCACCGCAAACTGACCCCAGCCGGACGCCACCCCCCAAGAGGCGCCCGGCAAGGTTGCGGGCGGTCCTGCGAAGCTCGCCGGGCCGCCCGTATTCAGGAACCGTAGCGATGACGAGCGAAGATCATCTCACTCAATTCCTCGAAGCTATGCACGAGGGCGATGTTGTCCGTGCGAGCGAGCATCTGTCCGAAACCGTCGAACTAAACAGTCCGATCCTCCCAACCCCGTTCACGGGCCGGGCGAGCGTGTCTGCTGTCCTCGGCGCGCTGCTCTCCACGATCGACGCCTTCGAGCCAAAAATGATGATGCGCGAGGGTGCCGACGTCATTGCCGTCCTCGCGATCCGGTTTGAAGATCATGTGATCGACGCGTTCGACCACGTCCGCCTGGGCGAAGATGGCCGCATCGAGACGATGACCATCGCATGGCGTCCCTTGCCTGCTGTGGTCGCCGTCCAGCAGCGGCTTGTCCCGAAGCTCGGTGGCAAAGCTATGCGGCTTGTGCCGGTTGAGTAGCCACCCAACATCCACGCTGGAAGGAAATTGACATGCAAGGTGGAACGCAGCCCGGTCCGAATCATCCGATCAGTGTCGAGCCGGCAGACAAGAAGGTGATCGTGCGGATCGGGAACACCGTTCTAGCGGAGAGCCGCAACGCCCTGATCCTACGCGAAGCGAGCCTGCCGCCGGTCTTCTACATTCCGCGCAACGAGGTCGCGATGATGGAGCTCAGCTCCAGCGATACGCACACCCATTGCCCGTACAAGGGCGATGCCAGCTATTTCAGCGCACGCGGTGGCGCAGCCAAGGATGTTGCCTGGTCGTATGAAGATCCCTTCGACCATATGTCGGTCATCAAGGATCATCTTGCGTTCTATCCAGACCGCGTTGACGCGATTGAAACCGCCCCGCGCGACTGAATGGTGGTGCCCGCCCTCTACCGGCTCGGCACTGCTGGGCTAGCAGCATCATGTCAGGAATGCGGGACTTCGCCATCTGCGGTAGGCTGCGTTGCATGACAGGGCGTTCGCGATGACATCGTCGGTTGGTTTTTCCGAAATGCAGGTCTTCGTCGCGGTGGTGACAGAGGAGTCCTTCACTGCTGCGGCCGAACGGCTCGACACCGACAAGGCGCGCGTGAGCCGGATCGTTCAGCGGGTTGAGGAAAAGCTTGGTGCTCGTCTCTTGAACAGGTCGACGCGGCGGCTGAGCGTCACCGAAGTCGGCCGCGAGTATTTCGAGCGCGCGACGTCCATTCTGGCGGCTGCAGATGCGGCGCAGGCCGCTGTCGCTCAACAAAGCCAAGAGCCCAAAGGGCGGCTGAAGATTTCCGCGACGCCGGAATTTGGCACGACGCGCGTCGATGACTGGATCGCCGCCTATCTTTCACGATGGCCACAGGTCAGCGTGGAGGCGGTGTATTCGATCCGCCTCGTCGACATCATCCACGAAGGCATCGATGTTGCGATACGCATCGGGTCCTTGCAGGATTCCGAGCTGTCGGCACGCAAGCTCGGCGAGATAAGCTACGGCCTCTATGCTTCGCCCGCCTACATGAAGCGCGCCGCGCCGGTCAGCGCGGTCCATGATCTCAATGACCATGATCTCGTCATGAAGGCGTCGAGCGGCCGTGCGACTTGGACCTTGGTCAATGGTCAGGCGATGGAGAAAGTGTCGCAGCAACCGCGCTGCGCACTCGATAACATCGTCGCGGCGAAGAACCTGACGCTGTCCGGCTTGGGGATTTCGCACCTTCCACGGTTCCTGGCCGAGCCGCACGTTGCGGAAGGCAGGCTGGTCCGTGTTCTGCCGGGCTGGGCCAGCATCCCGATGCCCGTCCACGCAGTGTTCGCCTCGACCCGCTACATGGACCCGAAGGTGCGCAGCTTCATCGATCTTTGCCAAGATGCCTTCAACGAAGACAGCGACATAGATCTGACTGAGAACAGAACCGCTGTGAGCGTCGGGCTGGAAAGCGCCGTCAGGTAGGAGCCTGATCGGTTTGCGTCGGCGGCCACTCCAGCGAAACGTACTGATCCCTCAGCTTTGAGGCCACTGTTGCGCGCAGGAACAACAGACTGGGGCTCGACGGCCATCTAATCCGTTGCTGAGCCATATCCTAACTTTTGCTCAGACCGCTCCCTGAGGGGGGACCGAAGGTCAATGCAAAACAGGATGTCACATGAAGATCGGAATTTTGAACGCCGGTAATATCGGCAGTCGTTTGGCCCGCGCCTGGGCGGCCGCAGGCCATGAACTGGTCATCGCCAAAGATGGTGAGGACCGGAAGATTGAACCACTACTTGCGGAGCTGGGCGACAAGGCCCGGCTCGGCTCGATCCGCGAGGCAGCGGAGTTCGGTGAAGTCGTGCTCTTCTCGATCTACTGGCCGCGGGTCGAGGCGATCGTCAGCGAAGTCGGCGACGCGCTCGATGGCAAGGTCGTTATCGAAACCATGAACCCGCTCGGCGTCACCGCCGATTTCGTGCACTTCCACGATCAGGAGTTCATGCGCGACAGCTCGACCTCCGAGGACCTGCAACGACGCTTGCCGAAGGCGCGCATCGTCAAGGCCTTCAACTTGATTGCGGCTCCGTCTCTTGAAGCGGCGGCATGGTCTGCATCGCCGGTGCCGGCCAGCGTCTTCTACGCGACCGACGACAAGGCCGCCGGAGAGGCGACACGCACTCTGATCGGCGATGCCGGCTTCAAGCCCGTGAATGCCGGCAATCTCAAGGGAGCCCGCCAGCTCGAACAGGTCGGCGTGTTCCTGCATCACATCGCGGAGAATGAATATGCCGGCGACGCGGACCTGATCCGCATCGCCCTCACGGTCGTCGAGGCCAATCCTGGCCCGATCGCGCGCGAACGCACCGTCTGACCGGGCAAGCCGGCTCGCCTCCCAAAATCACTCAACATTCGAAGGAAATCTCCAATGGCGCAGACATTGAATGGCAAAACCGCCCTCGTGACCGGCGCAGGCCGAGGCATCGGCCGCACGATCGCGGAACGGCTCGCGGCCGACGGCGCGACCGTGGCGATCACGTACAACGCCAGCAGCGCTGGCGCGGAAGAAACGGTCGCCGCGATCGAGAAGGCGGGCGGCACCGCCTTTGCGCTGCACGCCGATCTCTCCGACGCCGGGTCGATCCCTGGCTTGTACGACGAGCTCGATCGCGAGCTTACCGAGCGCAAGGGCAGCAAGGCCCTCGACGTCCTCGTCAACAATGCCGGCAATTCGGGGTGGGGCGGCCTTTCCGACGCCACGCCGGAAGCCTGGGACACGATGATCGCGGTGCATGCCCGCGCGCCGTTCTTCATGGTCCAGTCGGCGCTCAGCCGCCTGTCCGATGGCGGGCGGATCATCAACATCTCGTCGGGCCTCTCCACGCGCCCGCAACCGATGGTGCCGATCTATTCGATGGCGAAAGCTGCGATCAACAACCTCACCCACGCGCTTGCGATGGAGCTTGGTCCGCGTGGGATTGCGGTGAACGCGGTGGCGCCAGGCTGGACGCGCACCGACATGAACGCTGCCGTCCGGGAGGATGCCAACATCGTGAAGGCCATCGAAGGCGACACCGCATTCGGCCGTTTCGGCGAAACGTCGGATATCGCCGCGGTGGTTGCCTTCCTCGCGTCGGACGACGCCCGCTGGGTCACCGGTCAGGTGATCGAGGCGAGCGGCGGCTACCGGCTCTGATCGGCTGAACTGCTCCGGCGCCGGCGCTCGCACGCGTCGGCGCCGGCAACGGCGCGCCGCCACGCAGGCGGCATCTGCGCCATTCCACAGCTTGGGAGAGCGATGATGAAGATTGGTATCATAGGATCAGGCGAAATTGGCGGCTCGCTGGCGCGCCGGCTCTCGAAGCTGGGCCATCAGGTTTCGATCGCCAATTCGCGCGGCCCTGACTCGCTGGCGGATCTCGCGGCCGAGACCGGCGCCAAGGCGGTGACCGTCCATGAGGCGGCGCGTAGCGGCGAGGTCGTCTTCGTCGCGATCCCGGCGTTCAGAATCGCCGAATTGCCGAAGGGCCTGTTCGACGGCGTGGATGCCGATGTCGCCGTCGTGGAGACGGGCAACTACTATCCGCAAGAGCGGGATGGGCGCATCGAGTCGATCGAGCAGGGCATGGCTGAGAGCCGCTGGGTGGCCAATCAGCTCGGCCGCCCCGTGCTGAAGGCCATCAACAACCTGCACTGGCGCAGCCTTCTGGATGGTGGCAAGCCGGCGGGCACGCCGGGACGCATCGCGCTGCCGGTGGCCGGCGATGATACGGCCCACAAGGCGCGAGTGATCCGGCTGTTCGACGAGCTGGGATATGACGGCGTCGACGCCGGCCCGCTCGATGAATCTTGGCGCCAGCAGCCGGGCACCCCGGTCTATGCGGCCAATCTCGACGCGGAAGGCGTTCGCAGGGGACTGGCGGAGGCGAACCCCGAGCGTAGGCCCGAGTTTCGCGGCACACCCGGCAGCACCATCGGCAAGCCGTAGGAGAATCTGATGGACACGAATCTCAACGGCCGGACCGCTCTGGTCACCGGCGCAAGCCAAGGCATCGGCGAGGCTATCGGCCGCGCCTTGCACGCCGAAGGTGCCAAGGTGGCATTCCTGGCCCGCAGCGAAGTCAAGCTAGCGGCGATCACTGACCGGCTTGGCGAGCGGGCGCTGGCGGTCGGCGCCGACGTCACTGATGAAGGGAGCTTGGCCCAGGCGCTTGCCATGATCGAAGCGACATTTGGGCCGGTCGACATTCTCGTGAACAATGCAGGCGGCCTTCGGTCCTCAACGGGCGAGTTGTTCCGGTCGTTCGAGGAAATCCCCGACGCCGATTGGCTAGAGACGTGGGAGTTCAACGTCCTTTCTGTGGTGCGTGTCACCCGGGCGCTGGCGCCAGCGATGGCCGAACGCGGATGGGGACGGATCGTCAACATCTCGTCGGAAAGTGGTATTCAGCCCGACGCTGTCGCCCTCGAATATGCCTCGGCTAAGAGCGCGCTGAACATCCTGACCAAGGGCATCTCGAAAACCTACGCGAGTCGTGGCGTGCTCGCGAACGTGGTTTCGCCAGCCTACGTCGATACTCCCATTCTTCGTGAATTGCTGGCCCAGCAGGACGGGGCAGCGAAGCTCTCGCCTGACGAACTGGCCGCTCATTTCCAGCAAGCGCTTCGGCCCAACATTGCGGTCGGCCGCCCCGGCAATCCTGTAGACGTTGCAGCCGCAGTCGTCTTCCTCGCGTCGGATCAAGCAGGCTTCATCACCGGGACCAACCTCCGCGTTGACGGCGGTTCAGTAATGGCAATCTAGGACAGGCGGCCAACATATTGACCGATCTCTCACTCGATCTGCGAAATCTGCGATGTGCGTTCTCGGCTGCCGAGACTGGTAGCTTTCGCCGAACAGCCGACGCGCTCGGACTTCCTCAGTCGTCGGTGAGTCGCCGTATCCTGATGCTGGAACGGCGACTAGGCTTCCCTCTGTTTGAACGCAGTCCTGCCGGCGTTAAGGTCACGCTTGCAGGAAAGGCCTTCCTTGAGAGCGCATTGGGTGCCGCCGAGCAGATCGACTTTGCAGCGCGCGAAGCCGTTGCTTTCCATCGGCGACAGGCTCGCGATCTACGAGTCGGTGTGTCGAGGACGAGCGGGCGCCTTCGTCGCGCATTGGGTGCGTTTAGGGCGCGGCATCCAGATATCAAAATGACGCTCGCGGAATGCTCCCATGTCGATGCACGACGCGGCGTGGCGGCGGGCGAGCTAGATGTCGCGTTTGTTCATCAAGGTGGTGATCTGCCGACCTGCGCGACAAAGGAGCTTTGGCGCGAGCCGATCTATGTAGTGCTTCCTCGCGATCATCGCCTCTCCGGCAAGGCGGAAGTGACCTGGGCTGACGTTGGCAGGGAGACCTTCGTTTCCTGCTCAGGCGGCCCTTGCTCAGATATTCTGGACTGTCTGACTATGCGGTTCGCAAGCGAAAATGGGCTGCCGAACATAGAGGTGCACGCGGTCTCGGAAGCCGGCATCTACGATCTCATCACGATGGGCTATGGGATCACGCTGACGAATGATTCAGTCGTGCGGACCGAACCAGATCGCCTTGCTGTCCGACCTATGCGTGGCGAAGCTGAGGCTATGCCGATGATAGCGATCTGGCGGAAACACGGTGCACACCCGGTCGCGATGAAGCTGGTGGCGATCGCCGAAACGCTAGGTCGGGATGATCGGTCGTCTTGGTAAGGCGCGAACTGCCGGCTCGTGCCAGGGGCTGGTCGCCAGCCTAACGTCCTGACCGGCGAGCACGCGCGAACTCTCGATCCGTCGCCATGAACCGCTCCAACATCGGGGCGATAAGCCGGGCCGGATCTGAAACGGGTTGTCCCGACTGCGCCGAGAGCACCTCGGCATATTCCGAGAGATCGCGATGGAGACCTGCTGGGAGCTCGATATTGATCTTCACCGGCTTGTCATCGTTGATCGAGGTGATCTTCAGCTTTCCCATCATTGCTCTCCGTGGGGCTCCAGGATCATGTCGCGGGTCACGATTACCCGAACAGGGAAACCAGGACGGATCGTGAGGGTCGGCGCCACGTTCAGTTGGCGACGCACGATTTGCTGCCCTGCATCGTTGAATGTGTTCTGACTGCCGTTCCGGATAGCACGAAGCAGGCTGTCGTCGTTGTCGATCGCCAGTTCGGTCCCGACACTGAGCAGTGTCGACAACCCCGCCGCTTTGGCCAGCTCCAGCCAATGGAAATTTACTCCGTCTTGCAGGCCGGCGAAGCCTTCAGCATCTGCCGCTGGTGCGCGCTCGAGGACGAAGGATCTGCCGTCAGGGAAAAGAAGGCGATTCCAGACGAGCAACACGCGAGACTGCCCGAACTGGACGCTGCTGTCGTATTGGCCGATCAGTCGCGTGCCTTGGGGGACGAGAAGAATGCGGCCTGTCAGGCTGTCGTAGGTGTTCTCTGTTACCTGAGCCGTGATCTGGCCCGGCAAGTCCGACCGTATGCCGGTGATAAGCGCCGCCGAGATAACGGCACCAGCTTGCAGAATGTTTCGGGATGGCGGCGAAGTAACCCGCTCGGTCGAAACCGTCCGACGTTCGGGCGCCGCGTTGAGGAAGGCAGCTTGGCGATCTTGCGCTGTGGGTGGCGCATTGGGCTGCGCCCCCGCCGCCCCGGTCCCAGAATCCACCAGGCCGGGAGAGACGGGCGGCGCCTCGCCACCGCGCGCCTCTGAGGTAGCGAACAGACGGGCAGTTCGAGCGGACTCGACCTCCTGCTGTCGACGCTGTCGCTCCGGGCTGACTTGCCTTGTTGCGGCTCCATTCGTTGGGGCGCCGGGCATGTTGGGAGGTTGGACAGCCTGTCCGCGTTCTTGCGCGCTCAGGATTGGTTTGCCGAGGTCTCCGGGCAGCGGCGGCCCCAATTTCGGGACTGCGCCATAGTCTCGGGGAAGGGCAGCCACGCCATCGGCGGTCGGACGGTTTTCCGTCGAATACTGGTCCTCGGGCGCATGCATCGCATGTCTGGTCTGCAGCGCATAGACCAAGGCGCCCCCCACGCCGAGGCTCGCGCCCAGGCCGATAGTGGCGAGCACGCGGCGAGAGAGCCTCGTGACGCGGGGCGGTTCGGCGCGCAGGCGCATCGCGGCGGGGTTGATAGGCTCGCCGGTCAGCGGCTCACCGTCGTCGTCGGGCCGCCCCTCCGGCGTAGACGGATGCTCGGTCATTTCGCGGGCCTGCCGTCGGTCCGGACGATGCGGACCCGCTGCTGTCTATGATCGGACCCGTAACGAAGTTCTGCGGCGGCAAAGAGTCGGTCGACGATCATATAGCGGCCGCGGACGCGGTAGTTGACCAGTTCGGAGGTTTTTCCGCTGTCGCCGACGACGAAGAGCGGCGGCATTTCGCCCTGTGCGATCCCGGTCGGGAACTCGATGAAGACCTGCTTCCCATCATCGAACGCGCGCAGCGGGCGCCACGGTGCGTTATCGCCGTCGATGGCGTATCGGAAATTGATGGTGGCGAGGTCGATCCCGGTCGCGACGGTAGGGGAGGCCTGTGCGGCGGCGCTTTGGTTGCGCAGCGCGATCAGCTGATCTTGCGGGTACTGCCAGGAAACCGACGCCATGTAGGTCCGCTCGGTCGAGCGTAGCTCCATGTGGTAGGTGCGTAGGCTGGTGTTGATGATGAGGTTGGTTGTCAGGTCGGTCCGGGTTGGCTTCACAAGGATGTGAACCTGCTGCGTCGCGCCAGCGCCGCTCATCGTGTCTCCGATGATCCAGCGAACGGTGTCGCCTGCCGCAACCGGTCCAGATCCTACGAGCTGCTCGCCGGGCTGGAGAGCAATGTCGGTGATCTGCCCGATGGCAGTGTAGACTTGGTAGAGCGCGCCCGGCGTGAACGGATAGACCTGCATCGATTTGATGAAGCCGTCGCGGACGGGCTGCATGCGGGCGGCAGCGTTGGCGAGGTTGATGCGGGCGGCCGGATCGACGGGCTCGGGTGGCCGGGCGCTTCGCTCGATCGGCTTCAGCTGTCCCGGCAGCGGCAGCGGCTTGGGCACCTCGACGACGGTGACGGGCGCGGGAGGTTCCGGGGTCACCGTGGCCGGCGCAGCGTCATCGTAGGTGATCTTCGGAGGCGGGGTCTTCGCCGCGCATCCGGGCAAGGCGCCTAGCGCGGACAGGATGGCGAGCAAAATGCAGGGCTTTACGGAAAAGCGTGAAGCCGGAGAGCCGGCTTTACGGAAAGTCGACTTCATTGCCCTAGCTCCCGTGACCAGTTGATGGCGTTGACGTAGATTCCGAGGGGGTTCTTCCGCACCGTGTCGGCGTCGCGCGGGGCTTGCACGACGGTCGTCAGGATCGCGGTCCAGCGCTCCGTGGTGCCGAGCTGCCCATTCTCGTAGCGGCGTTCGATCCAGGCGACGCGGAAGCTGCTGGGCGATGCACGGATGACGCTCGAGACTTCGACGGAGACCTGCTGGCGACCGACCTGGCTGAACGGGTCGTTGGCCCGTGCGTAGTCGTTGAGCGCGGCGGCGCCGCGATCGGTGGTGAAGTCGTATGCGCGCAGCCAGTTCTGCCGGACGATGATCGCATCGGCTGGGACGGAGCGGACCTCCTCGATGAACCTTCCGAGGTGGAATGCGATCTGCGCATCGGTTGGCCGGTAGTCGGCGGTCGCTGGTCCGACGGCCTGTGCCTGGCCGAGGCGGTCGGTTTGCACCACCCACGGGACCACCGATCCATGGGCGGACTGCCAGACGAGTGCGGCGGCAAAGCCCGCTGACAAGAAGAGCGAGCCGAAGGCCATATACCGCCAGTTGCGGGCCTGCACCCGAGCCGAGCCGATACGATCGTCCCATACCTGCGCGGCGCGCTGATATGGCGTCTCTGGCGCGGGGGCTTTTCCATAGTGTGTCGAGGGTCTCTTGAACATCAGCCGTTGCCTTCGGAGAGGTTGATGGATGCCCCGCCACCGCCCGCATCGCCCGAGCGGACGGCGTGCGCCGTCGCCTGCACGGCATGGGTCATGCGCTGGGAGTGGCGCATGCGGCGTGCCCAGGCCGGCGGCCCATCACCTTGGCTCGGCGCGACCTCGCCAGCCGGCGTCGGGCGCGGTGCGCCGCCGGTGAGGACAGCTCGGCCGCCCTCGTTGAAGCTCGACTGCATGGAGTCTCTTGCGCGGGAGGCGGCGCGCCGGAGGGGAGACGCGGCGGCTTGCGCGCCGGCGCGTGCAACGCCGCCCAAGCCGGAGGCGACGCCGTAGATGCCGGTCTCCCCGGCTGCGCCGAGGCTATAGGCGGTCGATGCGCCGCCAGCGACCGCGGCGCCCCCGCGCGCGGCGGCGGCAGCTCCGCCAGCGAGTGCGGAGCCTCCCGTTGCGGCGGCACCGACGGCCCCGGCGCCGAGCGCTACAACGCCGCCTGCGGCAAGGCCGGTGCCGACGGCGGCTCCAGCGCTGAGCTGCGGGCCGCCGGAGACAATGCCGCTTGCGATGCCCGGCCCGAAGATCCCGAGGCCAAGGAGGGACAATGCGGCGAGCGCAATTGCCATCGCCTCGTCGATCGTCGGGGTCGGCCCGGCAAAGCCGTTGGTGAACTCGGAGAAGAGTGTCGATCCGATGCCGATGATGACGGCGAGGACCAGAACCTTGATCCCGGATGAGATCACGTTGCCGAGGACGCGCTCGGCCATAAACGCGGATTTCCCGAAGAGGCCGAACGGGATGAGCACGAAGCCGGCGAGCGTAGTCAGCTTGAACTCGATCAGGGTGACGAAGAGCTGGATCGCCAGGATGAAGAAGGCGAGCAGCACCAGCACCCATGCGAAAAACATGCAGGCGATCTGGATGAAATTCTCGAAGAAGGACCAGTAGCCCATCAGGTCCGAGATCGAGTCCAGGATGGGCCTTCCGGCGTCGAGCCCGGTTTGGGCGACGCGGCCTGGGCGGAGGAGGTCGGCAGTGGTGAAGCTCGTGCCGCTCGCCTTCAGGCCGAGGCCGGCGAAGCTCTCGAAGACGATCCTGGCGAGGTTGTTCCAGTGGCCGATAATGTAGGCGAACACGCCGACGAACAGGGTCTTTTTGACCAGTCGCGCGAGAATGTCGTCGTCCGCGCCCCAAGACCAGAACAGGGCGGCGAGCGTGACGTCGATGACGATCAGCGTCGTCGCGATGAAGGCGACCTCTCCGCCGAGCAGGCCGAATCCGCCGTCGATGTAGCGGGTGAAGACCTCAAGGAAGTGGTCGATGACGCCGGTGTTGTTCATGGGGTTGGCGCTTCCGTGCCGACCTCCGGCATCCCATCGGTGCCGGGCGCTTGGATCAGTCCGGACGGCCGCGCACCGGGTGCGAGGAATCTGCGCCGGTTCTCCGCCCAGGCCTTCAGGCAGTCATGATCGCGCGGTCCGGCTTCGCCGAGCTCCTGGCACCTGACCAGTTCGGCGCGGAGGGGATCGACCTCTCGCCCGGCGGATGGGGTCAGCGACGGACGCACGACCGGCGCCTTGTCGCGCGTCATCTCGACGGCCGTGGCAGTGATGGCGATCGCGACGAAGACCCCTGCGCCGATCCGGGCGAAGAACTTCCCGTCCATCGGCGCGTCAGTTCCCGTTGTTCTGGAACATGCGTGCGTTGCCGGGTTGGTAGCCCGTGCCCGGCGTGAGGAAGCGCCTGCGCTGTTCGCGGCCCTGGTCGACGGCGGCCGACCGCTCGGCTTCGGAGAGCGCCTGAGCGCGTCCATTGGCGGAGACGACGGCGGTCAGGTCGGCGAGCTGCTGCGCCTGCAAGGCGAGGAGCTGGTTGCCGGCCTGGGTCGCCTGAAGCGCGCCCGTCGCTCCTTGGCTGCGGCCGATAAGCGCGGTCATCTCGGTCCGGTTGGTGTCGATATTGCCGACGACGCCAGCTTGTACCCGCATCGCGTCTTGCAGGCCGCCGACGGTGTTCTGCCAACGCTCGCGCGCGCCGGCGACAAGCTGCTGATCCGTGGCCGACAGCGAGGCGTTCCCGTAGGTCGTGCGGAACGCCTGATCGATATTCTCGACGTTGTAGGCGATCCGCTGCGCTTGGCCGAGCAGTTGTTGGGTTTGCTGGATCGATTGCTGAAGCTGCTGGAGCGAGGAGTATGGCAGGCTCGCGAGGTTGCGGCCCTGATTGATGAGCATCGCCGCTTCGTTCTGGAGCGAGGTGATCTGGTTGTTGATCTGCTGGAGCGTGCGAGCGGCAGTGAGGATGTTCTGCGCATAGTTGCGCGGGTCGAACACGATCCCGCCGAATTGCGCTTGGGCGGGCTGCGCCGGCATCAGTGCGGCGGTGGTCGCGCCGCTGAGAAGGAGCATCGCGAAGCGGATGCTGCGCACGGGTTGCGCTTTCATGGTGTCGTCTCCTGATTTTTTAGGCTGGGGATGAGATCGGCGGCCCAACCGAGGCTGTGATGCTGGAGCCAGGCCGCGAGGAAGTCCGCGCGGTCATGCTCGGCGAGGATCGTGGCGATCGCGGACTGGTCCGCGCGCGACGAGGCGCCGCACAACGCGAGCGCGACTTCGGAGAGACCGAGCTCGAAGAGCCGGTTCCCCTTTCGCGATTGGCAGTAATAGTCACGCTTGGGCATCGCCCGCGCGAGAATCTCGATTTGGCGGTCGTTCAGGCCGAACCGCCGGTAGATGGCGGTAATCTGGGGCTCGATCGCGCGCTCGTTGGGGAGCAGGATGCGGGTTTGACAGCTCTCGATGATGGCCGGCGCGATTGCGGAGCCGTCGATGTCGGACAGCGATTGGGTTGCGAACAGCACGCTCGCGTTCTTCTTGCGGAGCGTCTTGAGCCATTCCCGGAGCTGGCCGGCGAACCCCTCGTCGTCGAGGGCGAGCCAGCCCTCGTCGATGATGATGAGGGTCGGGCTTCCGTCGAGCCTGTCGCCGATGCGGTGGAACAGATAGGCGAGCACAGCCGGCGCGGCAGCGGTGCCGATGAGACCCTCGGTCTCGAACGCCTGCACCGTCGCCTCGCCGAGATATTCGGTCTCGGCGTCAAGGAGCCGGCCATACGGGCCGCCGACGCAATAGGGGCGCAGCGCCTGCTTGAGGTCGTTCGATTGCAGAAGCACCGATAGCCCGGTCATTGTCCGCTCCGACGTGGGGGCAGTGGCCAGCGAGGACAGCGCCGACCAGATGTGCTCCTTCGTCTCGGGCGAGAGCGTGATGGTCTCGCGTGCGAGGATCGCCGCAATCCAGTCGGCCGCCCAGGACCGCTCGGCAGCGTCGTCGATCCGGGCAAGCGGTTGCAGCGAGACGCTTTGGTCCGAGCCGTCCGTGAGGCCGCCACCAAGGTCGTGCCAGTCGCCCCCCATGGCGAGCGCTGCGGCGCGGATCGAGCCGCCGAAGTCGAAGGCGAAGACCTGCGCGCCGGCGTATCGGCGAAACTGAAGCGCCATGAGCGCCAGGAGCACCGACTTGCCGGCGCCCGTCGGGCCGACGATCAGCGTGTGCCCGACGTCGCCGACATGGATGGACAGCCGGAACGGGGTGGAGCCTTCGGTCTTGCCGTAGAGCAAGGGGGGTGCGCCGAAATGCTCGTCCCGTTCCGGACCCGCCCACACCGCCGACAGCGGGATCATGTGGGCGAGGTTCAATGTCGAGATGGGGGGTTGCCGGACGTTGGCATAGACGTGGCCGGGGAGGCTTCCGAGCCAGGCGTCGACCGCGTTGATCGTCTCGGACATCGCGGTGAAATCGCGGCCCTGAATGACCTTCTCTGCGAGCCGGAGCTTCTCGGCCGCGATGCGGGGATCGTTGTCCCAGACGGTGATGGTCGCCGTCACATAGGCTTGGCCGGCATAGTCCGCGCCCAGCTCCTGCAGGGCGAGGTCGGCGTCCGCGGCTTTGTTGGCGGCATCGCTGTCGACCAGCACCGAGGCCTCGTTCGTCATCACCTCCTTCAGAATCGCGGCGATCGATTTGCGCTTGGCGAACCATTGGCGCCGGATCTTGGTCAGGAGTCTCGTCGCATCGGTCTTGTCGAGCAGGATCGCGCGGGTCGACCAACGGTAGGGGAATGCGAGCCGGTTAAGCTCGTCGAGTATCCCCGGCGTCGTCGCCGTCGGGAACCCGACGATCGACAAGACACGCAGGTGCGCCGTGCCCAAGCGCGGCTCGAGGCCGCCTGTGAGCGGTTGGTCCGCGAGAAGCGCGTCGAGATACATGGGCGTTTCGGGCACGCGGACGCGGTGCCGCTTGGTCGAGACCGTCGAGTGCAGGTAGGTCAGGGTCTCGGCATCGTCGAGCCACGCGCTCTCGGGCATGAAGGCGTCGATAAGCTGGAGGATGCGGTCGGTGCGGTCGACAAATCCGCGAAGGATCTCAAAGGCGTCCACTCCGCCTTGGTCCCGCCCTTCGTAGAGCCAGCTTTCGGCGCGAGCGGCGTCCTCGGCTGGGGGCAGATAGAGGAACGTGAGGTAGTAGCTCGACTCGAAGTGGCTGCCTTCCTCCTCGAAGTCCGCTTTCCGCTCGGCGTCCACTAGCGCGGATGCGTTGTCCGGGAATTGGCTCGACGGATAGGTTGCCGCCTCGTGGCGCTGTGCTTCGACGAAGATCGACCAGCCTGAGCCGAGGCGACGGAAGGCGTTGTTGAGGCGACCGGCGACCGCGACCAGTTCTGCCGGGACGGCGCTGTCGAGGTCGGGCCCTCGAAAGCGCGCGGTGCGCTGGAACGATCCGTCCTTGTTGAGGATCACCCCCTCGCCGGCGAGTCCGACCCAGGGGAGGAAATCGGCGAGCCGGGTGTTGCGGTTGCGATATTCTGCGAGGCTCATCATGTCGCGCGCCCTCAAACCGACAGGTGCGCTGGAAAGCGGAGGTGGCGCCTGACGACGTCGACGAACTGCGGGTCGCGCTTCGCTGCCCAGACTGCGGCGACATGGCCGATCAGCCCGATCGCGATGCCCGCGATCCATAGTCGCAGGCCGAGACCAACCGCGCCGGCAAGCGTCCCATTGAGGATCGCGATAGAGCGCGGAGCACCCCCAAGGAGAATATGCTCGGTCAGGGCGCGGTGAACCGGGACCGAGAAGCCGGGGACCTCGCCCGTAGGATCGGCGCCCAGCGCCATCAGACCAGCGCCCCGCCGCCGAACGAAAAGAAGGACAGGAAGAAGCTGGATGCGGCGAAGGCGATCGAGAGACCGAACACGATTTGGATGAGTCGGCGAAATCCGCCCGAACTGTCTCCGAACGCGAGTGTCAGGCCGGTCACGATGATGATGATGACCGACAGGATCTTCGCCACCGGCCCCTCGACCGATTCCAGGATCGATTGGAGCGGCGCTTCCCATGGCATCGACGAACCCGAGGCTTGGGCAGCCGGGGCGAATGCGACCGAGAAGGCGACTAGGGAAACGACTGTCGTGAGGCGACGGGCGCCGAGCGCGCGGATGGTCATGACGGTTCTCCTGTGAGGGGCGGGAAGATGAGGGACACCCGGTAGTCACCGTCGGCCGTGAGGCCGTCGACGCGCGCCAGTTCGGCGAGGCGTCGTGCCGCGCCTCGGCCGGACAGGACGGCGATGATGTCGATCGTCTCCGCGATGAGCGCGCGCGGGACGGTGATGACTGCCTCCTGTATGAGCTGCTCCATGCGGCGGAGCGCGCCGATCGCGCTGCCGGCGTGGATCGTGCCGATCCCGCCGGGATGTCCGGTGCCCCAGGCCTTGAGGAGGTTGAGCGCTTCTGCGCCGCGGACCTCGCCGATCGGGATGCGGTCGGGGCGGAGCCGAAGGGAGGAGCGAACGAGGTCGGAAAGCGTCGCGACGCCGTCCTTGGTCCGCATGGCGACCAGGTTCGGGGCGGCGCATTGCAGCTCGCGCGTATCTTCGATCAGCACGACGCGGTCGCTGGTCTTGGCGACTTCGGCGAGCAAGGCGTTGGTGAGCGTCGTTTTGCCGGTCGAGGTGCCGCCCGCAACGAGGATATTGCGGCGTTCGGCGACGGCGACGCGCAGCGCGTCCGCGTGTGCCGCCGGCATCACGCCAGTCCAGACATAGTCGTCGAGCGTGAACAGCGCGACGGCAGGCTTGCGGATGGCGAAGGTTGGCGCGGTGACGACGGGTGGCAGCAGGCCTTCAAATCGCTCGCCGGTCTCGGGTAGCTCGGCTGAAACGCGCGGTGCGCCTGCGTGAACCTCGGCGCCTACATGGTGCGCGACGAGCCTGATGATCCTCTCTCCGTCTTCTGGCGAGAGGGTCGCTTCGGTCTCGACCAGTCCTTCCGCGAGGCGGTCGACCCACAGTCGCCCATCCGGGTTGAGCATGACTTCGACCACGGCGGGGTCTTCGAGAAACTGCGCGATCGACGGTCCGAGCGCAGTGCTGAGCATGCGCGCGCCGCGCCGGAGCGCTTCTCGTCTGGCGTGCAGGTTTGCCACCGTTGCCCCGTCCAATTATTGGCCGCGCACGTCGCGCGGCCCTGCGTGGGGCGGATAGAGGAGGCAGAAAGCCAGGTATTTCAACAAGTGTTGGGTGGTCGTCGCACTGTAGCGTGCAAAGACAGGCAATCGGCGGGGTTACAGGCCCGCCCTGCGGCTGCTCTCGACCATGATCATGACGTTCTCGTATTTCACTCAGACGTCTTGTGCCGACAAAAGCGGCAGTTGGTGGACCTTGAGCTCCGGGTAGAACTAAATCCAAGCTTCCAGAAGGATCGTCAACACCTCGAAAGACCGCAGCCTTCCATCCGACACCCCACCCTTGGGGGGAACGTTAAGGGAACGAAGGGACTTGTAAAGTGACGCTTTACAGTGCACGATCCCGAGACAGCCGTTTGGAGGAGGCGAGCGAATGAGAGCTGCAGTTCGCCGGAAAGATCCCACCCATCCTGGCTGGTTTGTAAAAAGCAAAATCATCGAAAGTCATGGGATTTCTGTGACCGAAGCCGCACAGGCGCTTGGGGTTACGCGTCCGGCGTTGTCGGCGCTGCTAAATGGTCGAGCACATCTATCTGCCGAAATGGCTTTGCGTATCGAGAAAGCTTTTGGCTTGTCTCTAGAAACACTCATGCAAATGCAAAATAGCTTCGACATTGCACAGGTGCGAAAACGGTCAGCTGACATCAAAGTTGTTCGGTTTACGCCGAAATCGGCGGCCGCGGGTAAGATAGGGATTTCGTGAGCTTGAAATCGTCAGTCAAAGTGAAAAAGGTCGCTCCAATTGGTATGGCAGCGACGCTTGACACAAAGCGTAGCGAGCTTTCGCGCGCCCGCATCATGGCGCGTGCTTGGTCGGAAACGATCGCGGAAACGCGCCGTACGAACCAGGCCGCGTTGTTTACGCGCGCGGCCATGGAGGCCTTCGCGGCCGACGTTGCGCCTGGCCTCGCCTTGAGCGACCCGTTTGTCGCTGTGCGCGGAAAGCTCGATGCAACTGCGCAGCAGCTGGCGCAGTCGATCGGACAGGAATCAGCGGCGCTTCCCCTGCTGGAAGGCTGTCATTTCCTGACGAGCCTCTACACGACGCTGCTCCCCGGTAAGGAGCGCAGCGCCCTCGGCGCCTTCTATACACCGCCGTCATTGACGCAACGCCTGCTCGATCTCGCCGGCGAGGGCGGCGTGGACTGGTCGAGCGCGCGCGTGCTCGATCCGGCGAGTGGTGGCGGCGCCTTCCTCCTGGAAGCGGCCGCGCGCATGCGCCGGGCGCTTGACGGCAGCGAGCCGGCTTTCATCTTGGCCCAGCTTGGCACCCGTCTCTCGGGCTTCGAGCTTGATCCGCATGCGGCTGGGTTATCACAGGCCGCCCTAGAAATCCTGCTGTCCGACTTGAGTGCGGCGAGCGGCCGCACGGCGCCTGTTTTCGTGAAGGTCTGTGACACGCTTGAGGAAGCGCCGGCGGCGCAGTTCGATCTTGTCGTCGGCAATCCGCCTTATGGCCGTGTGGCGCTAACGGCTGCTCAACGCAGCCGCTATGCGCGCGGACTCTACGGCCATGCCAACCTCTACGGCGTCTTCACCGACATCGCCCTGCGGTGGACGCGGCCAGGCGGTGTAATCGCCTATCTGACCCCAACGAGCGTGCTGGGTGGGCAGTACTACACCGCTTTGCGCAGGCTTATCGCGGCCGAAGCGCCGCCGGTCGCCATAGACTTCGTACATGCCCGGCGCGGCGTTTTTGAGGATGTGCTGCAGGAAACCCTGCTCGCGCTCTACCGCAAGGGCGGCGAGCGTGAGCGTTTCCAGGTCCATTACCTCAATGTCGACAATGAGCGCGAAGCGCGGTTGACCAAGAACGGCAAGGTGAGCCTGCCCGACGATGCCGGTTCGCCTTGGCTGGCGCCGCGCGAACCTGCCCATGTGGGGTTGATCAAGGCAGCGGAAGGTATGGCCGCGCGACTCTCCGATTGGGGCTATGGCGTGTCGACCGGCCCGCTCGTCTGGAACAGATTCAAACCGCAGATGCGCGGCCGTGCGGCGCGCGGCCTGCACCCACTTATCTGGGCGGAAGCGGTGACGGCAGACGGCCGCTTCATTTTCCGCGCCGAGAAGAAGAACCATGCGCCTTACTTCAAGACGGAAGCCGGAGATGGCTGGCTCGTCGTCGATCAATCCTGCGTGCTCGTGCAACGCACGACGGCCAAGGAGCAGCTGCGACGCCTGATCGCCGCCGAGCTGCCGCAGGCGTTCATTGACGCTCACGGCGGCGTTGTCGTCGAAAACCACCTGAACATGGTGCGCGCGATCGGCAAGCCGAAGGTGACGCCCGCAGCCCTCGCGGCCGTGCTCAACAGCGATGTGGTAGACCAGATTTTCCGCTGTATCAGCGGAAGCGTCGCCGTTTCTGCATTCGAGCTGGAGTCCATCCCGCTGCCGCCTCTCGCCGCCATGGCGACGATCGAGCGCCTGGTCGTGAAGGGCGCGACACGCGCGGCGATCGAAAAGGTCCTGCGCGGCCTGTATGGCCTCAAAGCATGAAATTGCCTGCCCTGTTGTCCTGGAACGACATCCACGCCCGCCTTCCCGAAATATTCCCGGAAGGCTCCGCAAACCGCGAGCGTTCGGTCTGGGAGATCGCCGCCAAGACCATCTTCGTGATGCTCTATGCGGGTGCGGTCGAAGGTGCGGAGCGATGGATCAGGCCCGATCAGGTCACACGCATGACGGACGAGCAGGCCGCGCAGGCGGATGACGACGCGCGCGATGCCTGGGCGAAAGCCTCCATCAAGCCGAGCAAGGCCGATGTGCCGGGCCGCTGGTATGCCGTGAATACGCGGGAATCCATCCGTGACGACACGATCCGTTATGCCCTGATCCAGAACGGCGCCGTCATCGAGCGCCCCGGCCTGTCCACCACCTCGCCGGCGGGACGCTATGCCTTGCAGGGTGATTTCGCGGCGCTGCTGGCGCCCGATCTCGACGAGGCCACGTTCATCGCGAAGGCGGCAGCCTGGCGGGAAAAACACCTTAACGCCGGCGCGCTTGCGCGCATCGCGATCGTGCGTAAGGGCGCCGCTGGCGGCGGTGCCTACGAGCTGGTGACGTTCCCGAACGGCGAGACCCGGCGCATGGGAGCCGGGCCGAGCGCCGACATTTCAAAGGCGGTCATTGAGGTCTTCGCGCCGAAGTTCCTGACAAAACCTGGCGTCATCACCTTGAGCGAAAGCGGCAACAAGGGCGTGGCGCGGGATGATGAACTGGCCAAGGCGATCGGGCTGACGAACCCGGCTGACAAGAGCCTTCCTGACATTGTGCTGGTCGATCTCGGCCCGCAGCACCAAATGCTGATCTACGTCGAGGTCGTGCACACGGACGGCACGGTCAACGACGCCCGGAAAACCGCGCTCCTGCAAATCGCCGGAGGTGCCGGGTTCGCACCGCAGCACGTCGCCTTCGTGACGGCCTATCTTGATCGCGCGTCGCAGACTTTCCGCAAGACCGTCAGCGGCCTTGCCTGGGGCAGCTATGCCTGGTTTGCGTCAGAGCCGGATAACCTCATCATCTTCAGCGGGAAGCCGCCCCAGATTGAAGGCGGCTGATGGCGTGCCGCGCGCGGGAACCAAGCAGGCGCTGATTGTCGACATGCTCGAGCGCGACGGCGGGGCCACCATCCGTGAACTCGTGGAAGCGACGGGCTGGAAGCCCAACACGGTCCATGCTGCCCTCTCAACCCTTCGATTCAGCGGGCGTAGGATCGCGGTTGAGCAGGCCGGGGAGCAAAGGCGCTACCGGATAACGGCGAATTAGCTGCGCCGCGCGAAGGCGAGCACACGTTCGCTGAAATGCGTGAGCTCCTGGTCGTTGATGGCTTCCGTTTCATAGGCAGCGTTGGTGTCATGGTGGAAGCGGTTCGCGTAGGCGAGCAGCGCGCGCAGTTCGTCGATATCGGGCTGGCTCAATACCTGATTCTGCTGGCCGACGCGCTGCTGGCAAATGCCTAGGAACGGCCCCAACAGCATGCCGGGCGGAAATACGGCCGGATAAGCCACGCGCATGAAGGCTTCGAGGATGTGGCGCAGCGCGGCGGCGACGCGCCGCTCGGCCACCGGGTCCGCCGCCTGAAGGTATCCCTGCACGAGGGCGTGCCGCCGGTCGTGTTCGGTGATGCAGTCTTGGTTTACGTCCCAGAGCGCCAGCGTCGATCCGACTCCGTCGCGCCGGATCAGCAGCGCCTGCCGCACGGCAGTATCGGCGCCTTCCCAAAGCTGGCAGAGGAAGGGCTTGGAGTGCGACAGCACGATGACCTGGCTGACGCGGGCCTGCATGCGGCGCATCTCCTGCACCGTTGTCAGCGAGCGGTGTTCATCAAGGCTGGTCATGGGGTCGTCGATGACGAGGATCTTCTGCGCCAGCTGCGGGTCCTGCTCGAGCGATGCAAAGAAGAAGGCGAGCGCAAGCGTGTTGCGGTCGCCGGCGCTCAAGGTATTGCGGAAAGCTGGGCCGGCGTTGGCGGTCAGCGCCACCTGCACATTATTTATGACGACGTTATAGGTGCAGGATGAACCACCGCGCGTATTTTGGGGGCTGACCGATGCGAGCCGGAAGCCCGCATTGAAGCGTTGCAGGTAGGTGTTGATTGCAGCCTCATAGGCCGGGAAGATGTTCTCACGGTAGTTGTTGAGCGCCGTCCGTGCCTGGGTGCGCAGGCCTTCCGTGGCCGTCTTTTCCGCCTTTTCGGCAAGATAATTGGCACAGAGGCCGCTGACCGGATCGCTGTGACGGGCGTGCACGGCCTGCAACCGCGCAAGATCGGCCGCGCGCGCGCCAACGTCAGCATTCGCCGCCTGCTCCTTCACAACCGCGATCGGGGCGTTGCAGGCCTGCAGCCCCCCGGACAGCGCGGCAACGTCTGCGCGTCGCGCGTCATAGTCGCGGATGAGGGCAAGCGTTTCGACGGATAGCGCCATCGCTTCGAGCGGCGAGGCTGCCTTGGCGCGCAGCACGGTCAGGACAGCATCGCGCGCGGCCGTCCAAGCCCGCAGGACCACCGCCGTATCCACTTCAACCTCGGGAACATCGGTAAAGGCGTTCCAGAAGGTGCGGCCCTGTGCGGCTATGCGTACGGCACGCTCGAAGGCGGCCGGTACTTCGCCCCCGTGGGTTGTATTGATACCTTGACCGGTCTCGGTGATTGAGGATTTCAAGCCGTTATAGGCCTGACTGAAATAAGCTTGGTAATGCGCGATGAGAGGCGATGCGTCCAAATCCTGCGCGCAGAAGGGGCAGACCTCGTTGTCTGACCCTTCCGAGGCGCCTGCGATGCGGGTCATGCCGTCACCGACCCATCCCTCGCCACCCTTGCCGAGGCGGCGCAGGTGAGCTCGCACCTGCGCCGCCGCATCCGCCTCAAGGTCTGGCAAGGTGCGAGCCAGAAGCGCGCCCAAGGCGTCAACGTCGAAGGCGGGCAGTGCGATCGGCAGGAAAGTCGCCTGCTGGCGGATCGCATCGGCGGATCGCGCAGCCGCAAGGTTCTGCTCGGCCGTAGCGATCGAGGCCTCGATGTCGGGATCGGCTGGAAGGGCGCAAAAATCATCCACGTTCAGGGCGCCGCGCGCGGCCGCAGGGATGGCGTTGCCTTTCAATGTCAGAGCGCGGTTGTGATCCTCGATACGCGCGACATGGACCTGGAGAGCCGCATTGAGCGCCACGCCCTGCGCGCCAAGAATTAGCTCATGAAGGTTCTGGCGGTGGCTGGTGCCGATCTCGACGCCCGAGCACACATTCGCCGCGACAAAGGCATCGTCGAAGATCTCGATGCGCGGCATCGGAGCCGACCAGGCTCCATGCTGAAACTGCGCGGTGACGCCGCCGGCGAAGCCCAGAACGATGTGCGGCGGATTCGCCGCCCCGAGGCGGCTGCGCTCTAGCACAAGGCCCGCATCGCCTGTGCCGAGCGAGCGCAACACGGACGAAAGGGTGGTCTTACCGCGTCCGTTCTCGCCATAGATGAGCGTTAGCGTTGAAAGCGGTATTTGCGCGCCAGCGTTTACTGAATCGTACTGACCAATATTGCGCAATAACTGGAAGCGTTCGAGCAATGGATCCCCCCGGACCGTAGATGATCGTGTTTCGCGTTGCGGCTGCCCGCATGGCGGTCAGGCACGGTGATACCGGAAATGCCTTTCTCTGCCGCACTGAATCGTGCGGATGGCCAGAATGACGCGATCGCGGGCTATGATCGGCGGCTTTTTCTAACAGCCGTCGCTCATCGGATGTGCCCGAACGTCAGCTTTGTCCCCATGTGGTGTCATTCGCGCGGTGGTTCGTCTTCGGGAATCTCGTTTTGCAGCTTTGGTCCGTTAGCGAGTCGACGGCCGAGCGCGGTGACGAAGGCGTCGTATCGCTCGCTCGCCTTTGCGCGCGCGGCCTGGGCGGCAGGCTCGGGCAAAGCAGGTGTGGTCGTCAGCCAGAACCTCACGAATATCGCGAGCGTCTCGATCGAGATGCCGACGTCGCGCTCGATCCGAGCCAGTCGCCGGTCGAGCTGGTCGAGCCTTTTGGCCGTGACGGCCTCTTGGCGCTCGGCGGCGTCCGGCGACAGGAACGATGCGATGCCCGCCTCGGCGACCAACGATAGCGAATGTCCGCGCCGGGCGGCATAGGCGGTGAGAGCGTCGAGCACATCGTTGTCCAGATAAACCGACAGGCGCTGTTTCTTTGCCATCTCGGTCTCCTAGAGCTCGATGCCGTCGCCGGGGTCGAGCGAGGCTTGCCGAGCCGTCATCCGCATCGTGGCACGCATGCGACTGGTGCGGGCTATGTCGTCCTCGGTCTCGTCGATGGTATCGAAATCAAACTCGCTGATCGGTTTGACCGGCTCGGGTGGAGGCGCTCGGTCGATCTCGGGCTGGCGCCGCTGCTCGGAGCCGGTCGTGTCCTCATCCTCGGTCGGAGAGCCTGACGGCGGGCGAGCATCCGCCGGCGGATGGGGAAGTGCGAGCCTGCTCCAGTCGTCCGGTGAAGGGGCAGTGATTTTCCGCTGCGCGGGAGGGCTCATCACCCGTTCTTGTAAGCGGCGGTCCTCGAAAAAGCGTGCCTTCTGCGCCCGGATCGGTGGCGTTCCCGCGACCATGACGATCTCGTCGCCTGCGGGGAGCTGCATGATTTCGCCGGGGGTCAGCAGTGGACGCGCGGTCTCCGACCGGGAGACCATCATGTGCCCGAGCCAGGGTGAGAGCCGGTGGCCGGCATAGTTCTTCATGGCCTTCATCTCGGTGGCGGTGCCAAGCGCGTCGGAGACCCGCTTCGCTGTGCGTTCGTCGTTGGTCGCGAAGCTCACCCGGACATGGCAGTTGTCGAGGATCGAGTTGTTGGGGCCGTAGGCCTTCTCGATCTGGTTGAGCGATTGGGCGATGAGGAAGCTCTTGAGGCCGTAACCAGCCATGAAGGCGAGCGCGCTCTCGAAGAAGTCGAGGCGGCCGAGCGCGGGGAACTCGTCGAGCATGACGAGCAGGCGATGCCGACCCGCCTTCGCGTGCAGGTCCTCGGTGAGGCGGCGGCCAACCTGATTGAGGATAAGCCGAATCAGCGGCTTTGTCCGGTTGATGTCCGAGGGCGGCACGACGAGGTAGAGCGTCGTCGGGTGCTTGCCACCGACCAGGTCGGTGATGCGCCAGTCGCAGCGGCGCGTAACCTCGGCGACGACGGGATCGCGGTACAAGCCGAGGAACGACATCGCGGTGGACAGCACGCCGGAGCGCTCGTTCTCGGACTTGTTGAGAAGCTCCCGCGCCGCGCTGGCGATGACAGGGTGCGGCCCGGCCGCGCCTAGGTGGGGGGTCTTCATCATCGCCGCGAGGGTCGACTCGATCGGGCGTCGGGGATCTGACAGGAAGGCGGCGACGCCGGCGAGGGTCTTGTCCTTCTCGGCGTAGAGGACGTGAAGGATCGCGCCGACCAGCAAGGCGTGGCTGGTCTTCTCCCAGTGGTTGCGCTTTTCGAGGCTCCCTTCCGGGTCGACGAGGATGTCCGCGATATTCTGGACGTCGCGCACCTCCCATTCGCCGCGCCGTACTTCGAGAAGCGGATTATAGGCGGCCGACATGGCGTTGGTCGGGTCGAACAGCAGCACGCGACCGAAGCGCGAGCGGTAGCCGGCGGTCAGCGTCCAGTTCTCTCCCTTGATGTCGTGGACGATCGCGGAGCCGGGCCAGGTGAGGAGTGACGGGACGACGAGGCCAACGCCCTTGCCGGAACGGGTCGGCGCAAAGCAGAGCACATGCTCCGGGCCGTCATGGCGCAGATAATCTCGATCGAGTTTCCCCAGGATCACCCCGTCCTGATCGAGGAGGTGGGCGGCCTTCACCTCGTCGAGACGGGCCCAGCGCGCCGAGCCATAGGTCTCCACATTCTGTGCCTCCCGCGCCCGCCACACCGACATACCGATCGCGACGATCGTGGCGACGATCCCGCCTGACGCGGCGATCATGCCGCCCTCGGCGAACACCGAAGGCGCGTAGGCATCATAGAAATACCACCACCAGAAGAGCGCCGGCGGGTAGTAGATGGGCCAGCGTGCGATGGTGAACCATGGCGCGCCAAGACCGTCCTGAAATCCGAGCCGGTATGCTGTCCATTCGGTCGCACCCCATGTCGTGAGCAGGACGATCAGGAAGACAGCGAGGATTTGGCCCCAGAGTATCTTGGTCGCGGACATGATCGATCCTTGGTGGGTTAGAGGGCGAGGCCGCGCTTGCGGGAGGTCCAGTCGACCCCGCCATCGGGTCGTGCGACGCCGCTGATGTGCTGGCCGAGCTGGCGGTCGATCGACGGCGTCCAGGGCACGAGCTGAAATCCCATGCCATCGTCGATCATCGCGAAGCGGCCCGACGCGAGCGTCAGGCGCTGGCGGTAGGTGCCGGCGACGTAATCGCCGCTGGCGGTGCCGACGTGTCGCCGGCCGGTCTCCGTCGCGATCTTGTCCGCCGCGCTCGCCAGTTCGCGTTGCCGGAGGGT
>NZ_JBMDXG010000121.1:0-12788 GCF_048594985.1 Sphingomonas sp.
CGAACCTGACGGTCCAGTGCGCCAATCCGTTCCTGCCGCAGCTCATTCGCGACCGCTGCACGTCGGCCGGGATCACGCAGTTCAACCTCGGGACGAGCAACGGCCAGCTGCCGAACCAGGAAGTCCATACCGACCGGCGCCAGTATCGTTTCGTCGTCGGCGCCAAGGGCCAGTTCGACGTGGCCGGGACCGACTGGAACTACGACACCTATTACGAACATGGCACGACCAAGTCGGACATCAACGTCGACCAGATCGTGCTCCAGAACCGCTATGTCGCGGCGACGAACGCGGTCGTGCTCAACGGCGCAATCGTCTGCGCCGACCCGGCCGCGCGCGCGCTGGGTTGCCAGCCGATCAACATCTTCGGCAACTTCCGTCCGTCTTCGGCGGCGCTGGAATATATCATGCCGGCCAACGGGCCGTTCCAGAAGACGAAGCTCACCCAAGACGTGGCGAGCCTCAACTTCTCCGGTACGCCGGTCGAGCTGTGGGCGGGTCCGCTGTCGGTGGCGTTCGGCGGTGAATATCGTCGCGAATTCTACAAGGTCCGCGCTGATGCCTACGGCGCCGGCGTGACCCCGCTCAGCCCGAATAACGAGATGTATCCGTCGGATCCGCTCCTCAATTCGGCGCAGGGCAGCAACTGGGCGGCCGGCAACTACAAAAACGGCCGCGGCAAGTATGACGTGTACGAAGGCTTCCTCGAAATCGATCTGCCGCTGTGGAACAGCGAGAGCTTCGGCCGGGCGAACCTGAACGCCGCGGGTCGCGGTACGCACTACAGCACGTCGGGCACGGTCTGGGCGTGGAAGATCGGCGGCACCTGGGATACGCCGGTTGATGGCCTGCGCTTCCGTGCGGTCACGTCGCGCGACGTCCGCGCGCCGAACCTGTCGGAGCTGTTCGCGGCGCCGACCGTCACGACGCTGCCGAACTTCAACGATCCGTTCCGCAACGTCGCGGTGCAGGTGTTCCAGAACACGATCGGCAACCCCGACCTGAAGCCGGAAATCGCGCGCGATACCGAGCTGGGCGTCGTCTATGCCCGTCCGTCGTGGCTGCCGGGCCTCAGCCTGTCGGTCGATTACTACCACATCAAGCTGAACGGCGTCGTGTCGACGCTGAGCCCGGACCAGATCGTCCGCTTCTGCTTCGAGGGCAATCAGGCCTTCTGCGGCGGCTTCCAGCTCGACGGCGCGCAGGGCACGAACTTCGTGAACGTGCAGCCGTTCAACCTGGCGTCGTGGAAGACGGATGGCTTCAACCTCGAAGCGAGCTACCAGTGGCAGCAGCCGCTGGGCCTGGCAGGCAACTTCACCATCCGTGCGCTCGGCACGCACGTCCGCAAGTTCATCGTCGACTCGGGCATCGCCGGCGTCGCCAAGATCGACAATGCGGGCGCCAACACCGGCGCGACGCCCGACTGGAAGTGGCTGGCCACGCAGACCTATGACAGCGGCCGCTTCACGCTGACGGTGCAGGAGCGTTGGTTCAGCGACGGCGTGTTCAACAACACCTACGTCGTCTGCCAGTCGTCGTGCCCGGCTTCCACCGGCAACTACACGACGGTGAACTACAACCGGATGAAGGGCGAGTTCTACATGGACATCGGCGCTTCGTTCAACATCACCGACAACCTGACCCTGTACGGCAAGGTCGACAACCTGTTCGACAACGATCCGACCCCGTCGCCGCAGACCAACACCGGTCTCGACGTCAACCCGGCGCTCTACGACACGCTGGGCCGGATCTACCGTGCGGGTGTCCGCTTCAACTTCTATGCGGATCCCTGTTCGGTCGGTAAGCACATACCCACCAAACTGGTCCCGGCCCCTTGCGGCGGGGACTTCTGTTTCAGGAGCATCGGATGAACGGCTCACTCGCCCATTGGCTCGGGACGGTCGCCGTCGTCGCGGTCGCGGCCCCGGCTCTGGCCTCGCCCTCGGTCTACACCACCGCGCCGGACGAACCCGCCGCCGTGACCGTCGCCGGCAAGCGCGACGGCCGGGCCGACGACACCGCCGCGATCCAGCGCGCGATCGATGTGGCGGCGGCCAAGGGCGGCGGCGGGATCGTGTTCGTCCCCTCCGGCACCTACCGCATCAGCCGCACCATCTTCCTGTGGCAGGGTGTGCGCATCTTCGGCATCGGCGCCAAGCGCCCGGTATTCGTGCTCGGTCCCAACACGCCCGGCTTTCAGCGCGGGGTGGCCAACATGCTGATGTTTGCCGGCGGCGCGCGACAGGGCATCCAGGCCGATCGCGGCCGCATCCCCTATCCCCCGCCCACCAGCGTGCCGTTCAATCCCGAGATCGCCGATGCGAACCCCGGCACCTTCTATTCGGCGCTGAGCAACATCGATTTCCGGATCGGCGCGGGCAATCCCGCCGCGACGGCGATCCGTTTCCACTCGGCCCAGCATTCGTTCATCAGCCATGTCGACTTCGACATCGGATCGGGCCTCGCCGGCCTCTATCACGTCGCGAACGAGGCGGAGGACCTGCATTTCCGCGGTGGGCGCTACGGCATCCTCGCCGAAAAGCCCTCGCCCGCCTGGCCGTTCGCGTTGGTCGACGCCACCTTCGAAGGCCAGCGCGACGCCGCGATCCGCGAGCATGAGGCCGGACTGACGCTGGTCAACATCTCGTTCCGCAACACGCCGGTCGGGATCGAGATTGATCGCGGCTATGGCGACTGGCTGTGGGGCCAGGACCTGCGGTTCGAGAATGTCAGCCGCGCCGGCGTGATCATCTCGAACGAGAACAACGTCTATACGCAGATCGGCTTCCAGAACGTCGTCGCCAGCAACATGCCGACCTTCGCGCGCTTCCGCGACAGCGGGAACGCGGTCGCGGGCAAAAGCGGCGCCTACCGCGTCTCCTCCTACACCTATGGCCTGACGCTGCCTGCCGTGGGCGAGATGGGCACATACCAGAGCGAGATGAAGGCGGAGTCGATCGCCGCTTTGCCCGCGCCGTCCGCCCCCGCGATCCGTGCGCTGCCGCCGGTGTCCGAATGGGTCAATGTCCGCAAGCTCGGCGCGAAGGGCGACAATCGCACCGACGACACCGCCGCCCTCCAGCGCGCGATCGACACGCATCGCGTCGTCTACCTGCCCGCCGGCTTCTACAACGTCACCGATACGCTGCGCCTGCGCCCCGACACGGTGCTGCTGGGGCTGCATCCCAGCCTGACGCAGATCACGCTGCCCGATCGCACGCCCGCCTATCAGGGGGTCGGCGCGGCCAAGGCGCTGGTCGAAGCGCCGAAGGGCGGAGACAATATCGTCGCCGGCCTCGGCCTCAACACCAACGGCATCAATCCCCGCGCGACCGCGCTGCTATGGATGGCGGGCGCGCGTTCGATGGTGAACGACGTCAAGTTCCAGGGCGGCCACGGCACCGATCTGTTCGACGGAACGCGAGTCAATCCGTACAATTCCAACGCGACCGGGGATCCCGATCCCGCCAAGCGCTGGGCCGGGCAATATGCCAGCCTGTGGGTCACCAATGGCGGCGGCGGCACCTTCGCCAACATCTGGAGCCCGAGCACGTTCGGCGATCCGGGGATCTATATCTCCGATACCGACACGCCCGGCCGCATCATCCAGGCCTCGGTCGAGCATCACGTTCGCACCGAATTCGGGCTGAACCGCGTTTCGAACTGGGAACTGCTCGCCCCGCAGACCGAGGGTGAAGCGGGCGAGAGCGGCGAGGCGACCGCGCTGGAGATTCGCGATTCGCGCAATATCCTGGTCGCGAACCTTCACGCCTATCGCGTGACGCGCACGCGTCAGGCCGCACCGGCGGCGGTGAAGCTCTACAACTCGCAGGACATTCGTTTCCGCAACGTCCACGTCAATGCGGAGAGCGGCGTCGCCACCTGCGACGAATATGGCTGCACCACCGACCTGCGCGTCAACAAATTCCCGTACTCCAACGCGATCCAGGACATCACGCACGGGATCGACGTGCGCGAACGCGAATTCGCGGTGCTCGACGTTCCGGCCAAGCCCGCGCCGGTGAAGGCCGTGACCTTCCGGGGGGCGCGGGTCGAGAAAGTGGCGGACGGCTTCCACGGGATCGGCGGGGGCGCGGTCGATGCCGCCGGCACGCTCTACTTCGCCGACCGGCGCCACCAGCGGATCTACAGCTGGTCGCAGGATCGCAAGTTGAACGTCGTGCGCGACGCCGCGCTCGATCCGGTCAACCTCGCGGTCGACCGTTCGGGCAATTTGCTCGTCCTGTCGGCCAACGGCCGCAACGGCACGGTTTACAGCTTCAAGCCTGGCAGCCCGGATACCGAGATGACGGTGATCCCGGCCACGCCCGTCGTGGGCCGCGCCGACGCCGCCACCGTCCTGCCGGTCAATTGGTGGGTGAATGGCGAGTTCAAGGATCAGATCAACCCGCAGACCTACGAATTCACCACGCTGGCCGAGATGTTCGCGCGCGACATGGCGGTGCCCAAGGTGCACGAATATGTCTCGCCCGACGGCAGCCTCGTCCTGCCCGCCTACCGCACGATCCAGCAGGGCCCGCCGGACTTCCGCGCGCTCCGCTTCTCGGACTCGCTCGACACGTACGGCTTCACCGCCGCGCGTCCGGGCGAGCGGGTGTTCGTCGCCAACAGTTCGGAGAACAAGACCTATAGCGGGCTGGTCGGCGCGGGCGGCGCGGTCACCGATCTGAAGCCGTTCGCCGATCGCGGCGGCGAGAGCGTCGTCACCGACAAGGACGGGCGCGTCTACATCGCCAACGGGCAGGTGTTCGTCTACGATCGGGCCGGCAAGGAAATCGGCCGGATCGACGTGCCCGATCGGCCGCTCCAGCTCGTCTTCGGCGGCCCGCGAGGGGACACTTTGTTCGTGCTGACGCACCACGCGCTCTACGCGGTACGCCCCTCCTGAGGCGCAAGGGCGGGGAGCAATCCCCGCCCGCCCCGATCAGCCGAAATTATGCTTCACCCGTATGTACGGGATGACGTGCCGGTTGCGCTCGCGATACTCGCGCATGCTGGGCGTCGGGTTGAAGCGGTTCGGATCGAAGAAGATCCGCTCGCGATAGCCATAGGCCGCGATCGCATTGTCCGCGCCGATGCTGAACGTGGTCCGCTGCGTCGGGCGATATTCGACGAAGACCTTGACGTAAGGCTGCTGCCGGAAGGTATCGAGTTCGTCGAGGCGATATTGGGTCGCGGCGGTGTTGTTCTCCGCGCTGATCCCCCAGGCGAATTTGCCGAGATCCTGCCGGAATTGCGCCTCGTAATAGAAGTTGGAATCGTCGGAGAAACGCCGGCGGCGATGTGTGTAGGGATCACGCACCGACGTCTTCACGTAGGAACCGTAAAGCGTAAGTCGCCCCCCCTTGATGCCGAACCGGCCGAGCGGGGCGTCGAGCTTGCTGCGCAGGATGATACGGCGGCCGTTACCCAGGTTGCCGGGCGCGTCGAATCCTTCCTCGGTCGGTACGCGATCCTGGACGCGCGCGACCGTGTCATATCCCGCTTCGAACCGGATCAGCCCGGTGCCCAGGATCGGCCGTTGGACCGTCGTCAGAAATTCCCACGCCCGCTGCGGCACGAGGTTGGCATTGCCGCCGTTGACGCGATCGTTCGAAAGCTCGGCCGCGCTGATGAAATCCTCGAACTGGAGCTGCGCAACCGTACGCTGCGCCGAAAACTGGACGTGCCAGCCGCCTTTCGGGCGCCAGTCGAAGGTCGCTCTCGGTTTCAGGAAGCGGAGCGTGCGGCGCGCCTCGGCATCGCCGCTGACCGTCAGGCGTGACGCCTCGTAGGTCAGGCCGAGATCGGTACGCAAAGTCGGGCTCAGCGGGCGGCCCGCATTGACGAAGAGCTCGCCGCGATATTCCTTCACCACCGCCTGATCGATCGGCAGGTCGATCCGCGTCCGCCCGCCGGCGGGATCGAGCGCGAACAGATCGACGTCGCTGGCGAGGCGGTTGAGCGCGCCCTCCCCGCCCGTCTCGATGCTCCAGCCGCCGAGGCTGCCGGTCCACACCAGCCGCGCGAGCGTTTCGTCGCGATCGTCGACGAGGTTCTGAAAGGAGGACCCGTCGAGCACCGCACTCCGCACGCGCAGCAGCCACAGGTCATCATTGTCGCGATGGCGCCGCGTCGCGAGCCCGACCAGCTTGATCCCCCCGCCCGCGAACGGACGGGTGACGTCGCCGCCGAGCTCCAGGTCGCGGCGGCGGTAGCGCTGCGTCAGATAGTCGTCGCGCATCGGCCCCTGTGGCAGCGTCACATCGCTATACTGGGTCAGCGACAGGCGGGTGATGCCATAGCGGACATTGGCGTGCGCGGTACGGTTGGACCCGCCATTATATTCCCACGACACTGTCGCGGCGCCCGTCGGCTCCTGGATATGGTTTACCTTGCGCCGATATTCGAGCGTCTCGTCCCCCGGCAGCGTGGACAGGCGGTCATGCCCCTCCTCGCTCGTATAATCGTTCTCGACCGTCAGCGCGGCGTTGAAGGTGGACGGGCCGCGCCGGAGCAGCGCCGACAGGCTGCCTTCGGGATAGAGCTTGCCGGTGAAGCTGCGATAGACCCGCCCCTCGGCGGTGCCGCCGACGCCCCCCTCGCTCGTCAGGATCAGGTTGAGGACCTGCGCCTTGCCCGAATATTCGGCGCTGAACAGGTCGCCGGGTCCGACCTCGATCCGCGCGACGCGGCTTGCGGGAATGCGCGCGAGGATATTGCGGACCGGCTCGCTCTTGCTGCTCGGCCGCTGCCCGTTGATGACCAGATTGCCTGCGGCCTGCGCGAAGCCGCGCACATCCTCGTCCACCTCCTGCAGGGTGAAGCCGGGCACGCGCTCGACCATTTCGCGCGCGTTTGCCGGACGGAAGCTCACGAAGAAGCCGGCCGGGTAGACGATGCGACCGTCGCCGGGCACGACCTGGCCCGCCGCGGGCATAGCCAGCGTCGCCAACGCTCCGATCAGGACGACCGGAGCCCCGCCCCGCCGCATAGACATCTTGTTCCCCGGCACGACTTTGCAGGATCGGCGGGGCCTGCCGCAAGTCGCAGATAAGATTGGCAGATGGTTTCGCCCGGAGTGCGGCGATTTGCGCACACTTACGGGAACGACGGGTGCGACGCGGCAGGCGCCCTTACGCTATTGCGCGGCCGTCGTAGCCGGCACGATCGTGACGATCACCCGTTCGTACCGCGTGAGCGGCGGGCTGCCCTTGTCGGTCACGCCGACGATGAAATGCGCCTCGCGAGGGGCGGTCACCGCAGGCGCGGTGAAATCGACCGTGTGGATGTTCGCGGCGATGCCGTTGGGAATGGCCGTCTGCCAGTGCCCGACCTCCTGATAATGCGACCAGTAGAAGCTCAGGCCGTCGCCATCGGGATCGGTGCTGCCGGCCGCGCTCAATACGAAGCGCTCGCCGGACTTCACGGTGAGCCGGCGGGGATGCGCCAGCCTGACGACCGGCGCATGGTTTGCCTCGGCAAAGTCCTTCGTCGTCCAGTCCATCCGCGCGGCAAAATCGTTCTGAAAGTCGTCGCGCCAGCGCCATACGCCCGCACGGAAATCCTTGACCGATCGGTCGCCGGGGATCGTCGCGCGGCCATATTCGCGCGCGACCAGCGGCTTGTAGCTGTCGATCGCGTTGCTCCAGATCGGCCGCGTCTCGGGCTCGATCGCGACGCCGCTGAAGCCGCTGGGATCGGTTGTCGCGACGGGCGGCGTATAGAGTTCGTACCGCCCGCCCCAGCCACCCCAATCGGGATGCTCGGGGTCGCTCAGGCCGGTGGGGATCAGCGACAGGAAGGCGGGCGTATCGCCTTCCATCCCGTAAGCCACGTCGGGATAGAGCGCGCCCAGCGGCCCATGCCCCTGCTGGATATTATCCTTGAGCCAGCCATTGCTGATCGTCCGGTTGTCCGCCCCGTCGATCAGCGTGTGAATGCCGGTCCACGTCCCCGCGCCGTAGCCGCCCGGGCTGACGACGTAGAAAAGCCTGGGAAAAGTCTTGCGGATCCAAGCGCCGCCATCGTCCTGATCGGAAATGGTGTAGACGCGCAGCTTGCCGATCAGGCGTTCGGCCTCGTCAGGCGAGCGCGTCTCGCGGATCGTGTGCAGCGCCTGCGCCAGCGTGTTGACCCCGCCCCAGACCGAGATCCACAGCGGCCGGGGATCGCTCCGCTCCAGCGCATCGACGATCAGGCGCGATCCGGGCGTGTCCTTGCCCGTCCCGACCGCCGCCATGCCATAGCCCGGTTGCCCCTCGCGAATGAGGCCGCGCAGCCGGTCGGCGGTCGGAAAGCCGCCCTCGTGGCGGGCCAGATTGGGTTGAACCAGGGCATACGTATCGACGATCCGGCGGATCGAAGCGGGGTGGATCGACGTCTTCATGTGGATCGACGTCGTCGCCACCAGCCCTTCCAGATCGATCTGGTTGGCATAGAGGAAGAGGCGGATGAACGACTGGCTGTCGTCGGGATCGGCCTCGATATCGCTCAGCACGATCATCCGCTGCTTGGATGCGGGTGCGGGCAGCGGCGCGTGCGTGGCCGCGGGCGCGGCCGTCGCGACGAGCGCCGACATCGTGAACCAGATCGTCAATCCCCGCATCCTATCCCTCCCATTGTCCGCGTCGAGGCGCGCTCGACGTCGCCATAGCCGGACGCTAGCTTTTTGTCAGACAAGATGTGGAGCCCGCATGTCCTCCGCCGCCGAGCCAGGTTGCGGAGTGCAAAGGTCTTACGCGACGGTCGGGATACCGTTGACGACGCCACCGTCGTCGTGCCACTTGGCGCCCGGATCACGGCGGCGCCTGCTCAGGGCAGCGTCCCACGATCACGCTGGCAACGGGAAGTCCCAGACTTTCCTGGCGCTTGCGGGTGTAGCTCAATGGTAGAGCAGAAGCTTCCCAAGCTTACGACGAGGGTTCGATTCCCTTCACCCGCTCCACTGCCGGCATCGGCGCGGATCAGCGCGGTTCCGGCTCCCGATACAGATAAGCCGGATTGAAATCGGCAAAGCGGCGAAGCGCGGCCAGATCGGGGATCGAGGCGAGGCCGTCGCGCACTACGGCCAAGCCGCTCTCACGCAGATTGCGGAGCGTGCGATTCATGTGAACGGGCGTCAGACCGATGATGTCGGCCATGACCGCCTGCGTCAGCGGCAGCGGGAAGCCCTGGGGTGTCGCGCCACCGATCAGATCCAGCCGGGCGTGCAATTCGCACAGGAATTTGGCCATCCGGACCGCGGCGGAATGGCCCAGCCGCGCGGTCCATTCGCGATGGATCGCGGCGTCAATCACCGTGAGCAGCCACAGGAGCCGCGTCAGATGCGCGTGTTCCTCGCTGATGCGGCGCAACGCCGCATGCGGGAACAAGGCGACACGCACGTCGGACAAGGCGACGACGTCATGGTCGAGCCTGCGCAACAGCAGACTGTGCAGGTCGACGAAGTCGCCGGGTACATGGATCGCCACGAACTGGCGCTTGCCGCCGGCCATGTACGACGCCCGCGCCACCATGCCGTCGAGCAGCAGGGTCGAATGCTCGGCATGCTGACCCGCGCGGATCAGCGTATCGCCTTCCGGATGGACGCGGACATCGCTGACCGCGCCGACCAGCGCGTCCCTTTCCGTAGGGCCCAGCGCGTCGCGCGTTTCGAGCGTCCGGAAAAAATCGCTCAGCATATCGCCGATCGATCCACGATCGACACTAGACATGGCGAAAGGCGGCATCGCGCTGCTCATGTCCGATCCCCTGTTTCGGCCTGAGTGGGCCACAGTCCCGCACTCGGATGGCGGTCGTCAAGCTCAACCGCCGTCCTGGCTGCGTATCTGGCCGAGGACGAACAGCTTCTGCGCCAGCAGCACGCGCCATTCGGGCCGCGTGGTCATGACCGGGACCAGCCCGCTCCATACCGCCTCGGCCCCGTCGAGATCGCCCGACTGCGCGAGCGCGAGGCCCAGGAAGTAGGAGGCCGCCGGGTTGCGCGGCGCGAGCGCGCGGCCGCGTTCGAACGCGAAGCGCGCGGCGGGGGTGACCATCCCGCCGGCATATTCGGAAAGCGCATGGCCGTAGGCGATCCACAAGGTCGCGCTGCGCGGCCGGCGCGACAGCTCGCCGCGCAACAGGCCAGCCGCATAGGCCGGATTGCCGTTGCGGATCAGCGCGTCGGTCATGTCCAGCATCTGCGCATCGGGGCCCATCGTCTCGAAGAACGCCTTGCGCTCGCGCGCGAACAGCGTGTCCTCCCGCGCCTTGTCCGCCGCCGCGCGCGCGGGCTGGCCGGCAAGCCCGGGACTGCCCTGCCACGCATAGCCGGCGAGCCCGAGCAGCATGAAGGCGACCGTCAGCTGCAGCGCGCCCCGCCCGGGCCGGGCGAGCAGCGTCAACGCCAGAAGCAGCAGCGCCGCGCACAGGAGCGGGATCGCCCAGCCGATCACCGGCGCCTCCGCTTCAGCGTCCGCCGGCCGAGCAGGAGGCCGGCCGCGACCAGCAGGATCGGCGCGGCCCAAAGCGGCCAAGTCGCGCGGTCGAGCGGCGGCGCATAGCTTACCCAGTTTCCGTAGCGACCGACCAGCCATGCGCGGATCGCCTCCGGCCGTTCGCCGGCGGCGATGCGCTGGCGCACCAGCGCGCGCATGTCGCCCGCCAGATCCGCATCGCTGTCCGCGATCGACTGCCCCTGGCAGACGAGGCAGCGGATCGTCTCCATCAGCGCCTTCGCCGCCGCCTCCTGGCGGGGATCGGCGAGTTGCGTGTTGGCCAGCGGTGCCGGCGGCAGCGCGCTGTCGGCCCAGGCGGGCGCCGCCAGCGTGAGCAGAACGATGTGCGCTACGCGCCTCATTTCGCGGCCTTTACGGCGGCGATCACCGCGTCGACATCCTGCGGATTGATCGGGCCGATCGTCTGCTGGACGATGCGGCCCCGGCCGTCGACCACGAACGTCTCGGGCACGCCAGACGATCCGAACGCCATCTGGACGCCGCTTTCCCGGTCGAGGCCGACCCGGCGGAACGGATTGCCATGCCGATCGAGGAAGCGCTTGAGCGCTTCGGGCCGATCGCGGATCGCGATCCCGACGATCGGCACGCCGGCCTTGGCGATGCGGTCGAGCTGCGGCGCCTCCGCGATGCAGGGCAGGCACCAGCTCGCGAACAGGTTGACCAGATGCGGCTCGCCCGTCGCCAGATCGTCGCTCGACAGGCCCGGCAGGCCCGGCACCGCCGCCGGCAGCACGAAGGCGGGCACGCGCGCGCCGACGACCTTCGACGTGATGGTGCGGTCTTCCGGGCGGGCGAGGCCGTAGGTCAGGCCCGACAGCAGGATGATGAACGCCGCCAGCGGCAGCCACAGGATGCGTTTCCCGTTCATGCCTCCTCCTCCCGCAGCCGCCGCCGCGCGCGCGTCTCGCGCCGGACGCGCCCGATGAGGGTCAGCACGCCGCCGATCGCCATCAATGCGCCCCCGCCCCAGATGAGGGTCACGAACGGCTTCCACCACAGCCGAAGCTGCCAGCGCCCATCCTCTGCCTGGCGGCCGAGCACAGTGTAGAGCTGGCCGGACCAGCGCGTGTGGATCGCCGCCTCGCTGGTTTCGGTCGGCGGCGCCCAGTAAGCACGCGCCTGCGGCCGCAGCACGGTGACGCCGCCCCCCCGCGTCGCCTCCAGCGTCGCTTCGAGCGCCTGCCAGTTCACCCCGACCACCGGCTCGATCCGAACGAGGCGGACGTGCCACGGGCCGACCGTCACCGTCTCGCCGACCCGCGCCGCCGCCAGCCGCTCGACCGTGAAGGCGCTGTCGCAGGCCACCCCCGCGAGCGAGGCCGCCACGCCGAGATGCGCGAGGACCATGCCCCAGACGTGGAGCGGGGTGCGACGCAGGTTGCGGCCGAACAGCGGCAGCAGGCTCGCCAGCGCCACGCCCAGCGCGAGCGCCAGCCCGAGCAGCGGCAGGACGCCCATGCCGGGCGTGAGGATGACGAGCGCGACCAGCGCCGCGATCGCGACGCCGCCCGCCGGTGCCACGCGGCGGAGCAGCGGACCCACCCGATCGCGCCGCCAGCGCATCAGCGGCCCGGCCGCAAGCAGGGCGACGAGGATCAGCGCGAGCGGGCCCGCGGCGGCGTTGAAATAAGGGGGACCGACCGAAAGCTTCTCCCCCGTGATCCCCTCGATCGCGAGCGGATAGAGCGTGCCGACGAGCACGATGCCCAGGATAGCGGTGAGCAGCAGATTGTTGGCGACCAGCGACGCCTCGCGACTGACCGGATCGAAGCCGGTGCCTTCGCGCACGGTGCCCGCCCGCAGCCCGAACAGCAGGAGCGCGCCGCCGATGTAGATCACCAGCAGCGCCAGCAGGAAGGCGCCGCGCCCCGGATCGACCGCAAAGGCGTGGACGCTGGTCAGGATGCCCGAGCGGACGAGGAAGGTGCCGATCATGCTCATCGAGAAGGCGGTCACCGCCAGCATGATCGTCCACGCCCGCAGGCCGTCGCGCGTTGCCAGCACGCTGACCGAATGGAGCAGGGCCGTCGCCGCCAGCCACGGCATCAACGAGGCATTCTCGACCGGATCCCAAAACCACCAGCCGCCCCAGCCGAGCTCGTAATAGGCCCAATAGCTGCCGGCGGTGATGCCCAGCGTCAGGAACACCCACGCGCCCAGCACCCATGGCCGCATCGCCCGCGCGAAATCACGCCCGACATCGCGAGTGACGAGCGCCCCCACGTCAAAGGAGAAGGCGACCGACAGCCCGACATAGCCGAGATAGAGCGTCGGCGGATGGAA
>NZ_JBMDXG010000122.1:0-11579 GCF_048594985.1 Sphingomonas sp.
CGAACGGGGTCGACTGGCCCTCCGGACTGATCAGGCTGATCTGCCCGCCGATGTCCGCGCCCAGCGCTTCGGCCAGACGCGCGCCGATCGCGACATTGTTCGATCCGGGCGTGACCTCAGCGATTTTGCCCGCGACGAGGTTGCCCGCGACCTCGGGTCCGCGGATCGCCTCCATCGTCATGCCCCGCAGCAGCACGCCTTCGACGCGGCCGGCGGTCGATCCCATCAGCGGCTGTTCGATCAGCGGCGTCGCCTGCGTGACGCCGGGCGTCGCTTTGGCGAGCGCCTGGATCCGCCGCCAGTCGTTCAGGCGGCCGTCATAGCCCTGGATCACGGCATGGCCGTTGAGCGCGGTAATCTTGTCGAACAGCTCCGCGCGGAAGCCGTTCATCACGCTGGTCACGATCACCAAGGCCGCGACGCCCAGCATCACGCCCATCAGCGAGAAGCCCGCGACCACCGCGATGATCCCCTCGCCCTTGCCCGGCCAGAGGTAACGCCGCGCGACGACGCGCTCGTAGCGGGTCAGCATGCCGGCGCGCTCGTGCGCCTGGGCGCGAGACATGGGCCCCTGCCTGCGCAGGAGCGACGGGGTGTCACTTGCCCGCCACCTTCGCCACCGCGTCGGCGGGCGCAAGTTCGACCCGCTCGCCAGTCGCGCGGCGCTTGAGTTCGACCACGCCCTTTTCCAGCCCCTTGGGACCGATCACGATCTGCCAGGGCAGCCCGATCAGATCCATCGTCGCAAACTTGGCCCCACCGCGCTCGTCGCGGTCGTCGTACAGCACCTCGATGCCCGCCGCCTGCAACTGCGCGTAAAGCTCGTCCGCCGCCTGGGTGCAGGCCGCATCGTCGGCGCGCATGTTGATCAGCCCGACCGCGTAAGGCGCGATCGCCTCGGGCCAGATGATGCCCTTGTCGTCGTGGCTCGCCTCGATGATCGCGCCCATCAGGCGGCTGACCCCGATGCCATAGCTACCCATGTGCGGCACGACCTCGCCGCCGTCCTGCCCCTGGATCTTGAGACCCATCGGCGCTGAATATTTGGTCCCGAAGTAGAAGATGTGCCCCACCTCGACCCCGCGCGACAGGCGGAGCTGGTCGCCCGCCTCGGCCTCGCGGCCCGCGTCGCGCTTCTCGTCGGTCGCGGCATAGTCGGCGGTGTAGCCCGACACGACACCCTGCAGGCCATCCACGTCCTCGAAATCGACCGAGGACAGTTCAGCCGGTTTTTCCCAATTCGCATGGTAGAAGACGTCGCTCTCGCCGGTCGGCGCGAGCACGATGAATTCGTGGGACAGATCGCCGCCGATCGGGCCGGTGTCCGCCTGCATCGGGATGGCGCGCAGCCCCATCCGCGCGAAGGTGTTGAGGTACGCCACGAACATCCGGTTATAACTGTGGCGCGCGCTGACCTCGTCCTGGTCGAACGTATAGGCGTCCTTCTTCAGTAATTCGCGCCCGCGCATCACGCCGAAGCGCGGGCGCACCTCGTCGCGGAACTTCCACTGGATGTGGTAGAGCGTGCGCGGCAGATCGCGATAGGACTTGGCCGCGTCGCGGAAGATGGCGGTGACCATCTCCTCATTGGTCGGCCCGTACAGCATCTCGCGCTCGTGCCGGTCGGTGATGCGCAGCATTTCGGGGCCATAAGCGTCGTAGCGCCCCGACTGACGCCACAGATCGGCCGCCTGGAGCGTCGGCATCAACAGCTCGATCGCGCCCGAACGATCCTGCTCCTCGCGCACGATCTGCTCGATCTTCTTGAGCACGCGGAGGCCGAGCGGCAGCCAGGCATAGATCCCCGCCGCCTGCTGGCGGACGAGGCCGGCGCGCAGCATCAGCTTGTGGCTGACGATCTGCGCGTCAGCCGGCGATTCCTTCATCACGGGCAAGAAATAGCGGGATAGGCGCATGGGGCTCCGGTCTGGTTGTTCGCGCCGCTGCTTAGGCGCGGAGCGGCAAGAGGGCAACGCGCCAGCGCCGCCCTCCCGCGCCCGTCATCGCGCCACCGCGTGGATGCGTGCCGTTCAGGCCTTCTTCGCTTTCGTCGTCTTCGCCGCCGCCTTGGGCTTGGCGGCGGCCTTGCGCGCGGGCTTTTTCTTGCCCTTGGCTGGCCCCTTTGCCGCGCGCTCCTCCAGCAGAACCAGCGCCTGTTCGATCGTCAGCGCCGCCGGATCGGTGCCCTTGGGCAAGGTGGCGTTGGTTTCGCCGTCGGTCACGTAGGGGCCGAAGCGCCCTTCCATCACCTTGACGGGCTTTCCGGTGACCGGGCTATCGGCGAATTGCTGGATCGGCTCGCGGGTCGCGCCGCGCGCGCGCGCGCCACCATTGGCCGCGTCAGCCAGCTTCGCCACCGCCGCGTTCATGCCCGTTTCGAACACTTCGGCGGTCGACTGGAGCCGGGCATATTTGCCGTCATGCGCCAGATACGGCCCATAGCGGCCAATGCTGGCGGTGATCGGCTTGCCGGTTTCGGGGTGCAGGCCAACCTCGCGCGGCAGCGACAGCAGCCTGACCGCCCAGTCGAGATCGAGTTCCCCGATATCCTTGGGGATGGACGCCCGTTTCGCCTCTTTGCCCTCGCCCGCCTGGATGTACGGTCCGAACCGCCCCGAACGACGCGTGATCGTCTCTCCGCTCGTGGGATCGACGCCGAGCTCGGTCGGGCCGGCATCGGCCTCCTGCCCCTCGCCGCCCGGCTGTCCGAAGCGGCGCGTGAACTTGCAGTCGGGATAGTTGGAGCAGGCGACGAACGCGCCGAACTTGCCCCCGCGCAGCGCGAGCTTGCCCGTGCCGCACGCCGGGCAGGCACGCGGATCCGATCCGTCGCCCTTGTCTGGGAACAGATAGGGCGCGAGGAATTCGTCGAGCGCGGCGGTGATGTCGCTCGGCTTCTGCTCCATCACCTCGGCGGTCTTGGGCTTGAAATCACGCCAGAACGCCTCAAGCACCGCCTGCCACTGCGCGCGGCCGCCCGACACGTCGTCCAGCTCCTCCTCCAGCCCGGCGGTGAAGTCGTACGAGACGTAGCGTTCGAAGAAGCGCTCGAGGAAGCTGGTCAGCAGCCGTCCGCTCTCCTGCGGAATGAAGCGGTTTTTCTCCAGCACGACATAGTCGCGGTCCTTCAGCGTCTGGAGCGTCGCGGCGTAGGTCGACGGGCGCCCGATGCCGAGCTCCTCCATCTTCTTCACCAGGCTGGCTTCCGAGTAGCGCGGGGGCGGCTGGGTGAAGTGCTGCTCGGCCGCGACGCCCCTCTTCGCGGGCGCATCGCCCTCGTGCATGCGCGGCAGGCGGCGCGTATCCTCGTCCTCGGCGCCCTCGGCGGACTTGCCCGAACCGGTGCCCGGCGCGTCGTCGCGCCCTTCTTCGTACAGCGCGAGATAGCCGGGGAAGAGTACCACCTGCCCGGTCGCGCGCAGCGCATGCTGGCCGGTGCCATCGGTCAGTTCGACCGTGGTCCGCTCCAGCCGCGCGCTCGCCATCTGGCTCGCCAGCGCGCGCTTCCACACCAGCTCGTACAGGCGCGCATGGTCGCCCGCGCCGACCCGGTCGCGCCCGAAATCGGTCGGGCGGATCGCTTCGTGCGCTTCCTGCGCGTTCTTGGCCTTGGTTGTGTACTGACGCGGCTGATCGGGGACGTAGCCTGCGTCGTAGCGGTCGGCGACCGCCTTGCGCGCGGCGGAGATGGCGCTGCCATCCATCTGCACGCCATCCGTCCGCATATAGGTGATCGCGCCCTGCTCGTAGAGGTCCTGCGCAACCCGCATCGTGTGGCTGGCGGAGAAGCCGAGCTTGCGTGCCGCCTCCTGCTGCAGGGTGGAGGTGGTGAAGGGCGGCGGCGGATTGCGCGTGAACGGCTTGGTCTCGACGCTGGCAACCGAGAAGCGCCCGGCCTCCACATCGGCCTTGGCTGCCTCGGCATCGCCGGCATTGCCGATCGTGAGACGGTCGATCTTGCCGCCCTTCCACCTCACGAGCCGCGCGGAGAACGGCACGCCGTCATGCTCCATCGCCGCGATTACCGACCAATATTCCTGCGCGCGGAACAATTCGATCTCGCGCTCGCGATCGACGACGAGCCGCAGCGCGACCGATTGGACGCGGCCGGCCGACTTGGCGCCCGGCAGCTTGCGCCACAGCACCGGCGACAGCGTGAACCCGACCAGATAGTCGAGCGCGCGGCGCGCGCGGTAAGCGTCGATCAGGTCCTCATCCAGCGCGCGCGGGTGTGCCATCGCCTCCAGCACCGCCGGCTTGGTGATCGCGTTGAAGGTCACGCGCTGGACATCGCCCGGCAGCGCCTTGCGCTTGCGCAGCACCTCCTGGACGTGCCAGCTGATCGCCTCGCCCTCGCGATCGGGGTCGGTCGCCAGGATCAGCGTGTCCGCGCCCTTCGCCTCGTCGGCGATCGCCTTCAGCTGCTTGGTCTTGTCCGCATAGGGCTCCCACTCCATCGCGAAGCCCTGATCGGGATCGACCGACCCATCCTTGGCCGGAAGGTCACGGACATGGCCGTAGGAGGCGAGCACGCGGTGACCCGGCCCCAGATATTTCTCGATGGTTTTGGCCTTGGCGGGGGATTCGACGACGACGAGCTTCATGGGATGGTGCGATGTCCTTCACGTACGTGCGCGAGGGTGGCGATGCCGCGCCCCCGCCGTCAAGCCGGGTCGTCACCAGAGCGCAATGCCTCTCCAGGCAGCGGCGACGCCCTGGCCGATCGAACCCTGGCCTGATCCAGCGCAGATATAAGGCGGCCTCCGGTTGACACTAGGCTAGCGCGACGCGTCCCCCGGCATGGCGCTCCAGCCGACCGGCCAGTTCGAGTTCCAGCAACACGAGCTGGACCGCCGAAGCGGGGAGGCCGGACAGCCGCACCATCTCGTCGATCGGGACCGGCGACGGCCCAAGCAACGCGACCAGGGCTCGTCGCTCGTTTTCGCCGGCCGCTGTCTGATCGGCAAGCTCGGCCTGATACGGCGCTCGCGGCGCGGCGAGACGATCCGCACCGAACGGACGCAGGCTGTCGATCACGTCGCTGGCCGACTGGATCAGCGTGGCCCCGTCGCGGATGAGCTTGTTGCAGCCTTGTGCGCGCGGGTCGAGCGGCGATCCCGGCACCGCCATTACCTCGCGCCCGGACTCGGCCGCCAGACGCGCGGTGATGAGCGAACCCGATTTGGGTGCTGCCTCGATCACGACCGTGCCTGCGGTGCAGCCCGCGATAATTCGGTTGCGGTAGGGAAAGTGACGTGCACGGGGCTCGGTCCCCGGTGGTTGCTCGGCGAGCAGCAGGCCCTTTTCGGCGATGGCGCGCTGGAGTGCGTCATTCTCGGGCGGGTAGACGATGTCGATCCCGCCGGCGATCACCCCGATCGTTCCCGTCGCGAGCGCGCCGTGATGCGCCGCCGTGTCGATCCCGCGTGCGAGGCCGGACGCGACGGCGATTCCGGCCTCGCCAAGTTCGTGGGCCAGTTGGCGCGCGAAGCGGATCGCGGCGGCCGAGGCGTTGCGCGCGCCGACGATTGCTACCGGACGCCCCTCGGTCAGGGCCGAGTCACCCATCGCGGTGAGCACGGGTGGCGCGTTTTCGAGTTCGGCAAGCAGCGGCGGATAGTCGGCCGCGCCGAGGTGGAGATAGCGCGCGCCGATCCGGGAGATCCACGCCTGCTCGCATTCTATATCCGCTACTGGCGCCAGCGGTGGCGGCGCGCCCCCGCCGCGCCTGGCAAGATCGGGAATGGCGCGTAGTGCGGCCTCGGCGGTTCCGAATCGGGCGAGGAGTTGACGATAGGTGACGGGTCCGATCGATCGCGTGCGGCATAGCCGAATACGCGCGAAGGCCTCCGCGTCGGTCAGCGCCGGATCAGCCAGCCTTGGCTCCGATGCGGGATTCAGTGCCCGACAACAGCCGTTCGATATTGTCGCGATGCCGCCACAGGACGATCAGCGCCAGCGCAAGAAACAGGATCGTGAGATCCGCCCGGAAAAAGAATGCCGACAGCACCGGGCTGGCAATCGCGGCGGTCATGCCGCCCACAGATGAGTAACGCGTCGCAAAGGTCGCGGCCAGCCACAACACGAGCGCGATCAATCCGGTGGGCCAATGCAGTGCGAGCACGATCCCGAGAAAGGTCGCGACGCCCTTGCCGCCGCGGAAACGGAGCCAAACCGGGAAGACGTGCCCGAAGAAGGCGCCGATCGCCGCCAATGCCCCGCTCCCGGGGAGCAGGCTTTCCCCGAGCAGCACCGCCGCCGCGCCCTTGCCCGCATCGAGCAGCAAAGTGAACGCCGCCAGCCCGCGACGCCCGGTGCGCAGCACGTTGGTCGCGCCGATATTGCCCGATCCGATCTGGCGCGGGTCCGCCGCGCCGGCGGCGCGCGTCACGATAATTCCAAAAGGAATCGATCCTAGCAGGTAGCCACCAGCCAGGATCAGCGCCGGGATCAGCCAGCTATCCACGAAGTCCCCTCACGATCGCGGGGATAGGCGATCGACCGGGAAATGCCAATTGATCTCGATCATAAACCAGCCCCACTCCATGTGAGGCCGATGGGCCCAACCGTTCTTGCGGACATGAGTGACGGCAAGAAGACGCCACTTCGGCGGCGTAGCGATCGCTGTGACCAATCTGATTTGGCTCAGCGCTTCCTTCGCAGGCCAGGCGCGGTATGGAGCAAGCCGATGTCGCGGGCGGTGGCTCGCGGCGTCAGACCTGCCCTGCGGTCAACCAGCCAAGTCGATCCTGTTCGCTCTCGGAGCCGTTCGCCAGGCCTACATGACTGACCGAGCGGTTTGACGGCATGATCCCGGCAACCGGTAGCGCATTTGGGCCGCTCCGGGAGCCGGGATGCTCTTGCTCAAATCTTGTCGCCGAGCGCGCCCTTTACCTCGCCGCGCGCCTTCTGAAGATCGCCAACAGCCTCCTGCGCGTCGCCTTCCGCACGGATGTCGGGGCGATCGGCGGCGTCACCCAGCGCGCGCTTCACCTTGCCCATCGCTTCATTGCCGGCTCCCTTGAGCTTGTCGGTCAACTCGCCCATGTCATTCTCCTTCGATGCAGCCCTGATCGGGCTCCACGAATCAGCGAACGAGGGGTTGGCCGGTTCCGCGCCCGTCGGACCCGCGCGACAAACCGCCCCGCTCCATCCACGAGACGCGTTGATAGCACGCCGGGAAGAGTCATCGAGGCCAGTTGCTAGACGCGTTATAGCCGAAGGAATTCATAATGGATGGGCCGGGTAAGCGCGGTGGTCCGGTGTCGCCTCATCAAGCCACCGTATCGGAAGCCTGGGCGCATCGTGGTGCGGCGGGTACGGTGGCCGGTCTACCCCACCCCGATGCTCTCCGAGCGATCGACCGGCGAACGGCAAGGGGGAATGTCTAATAGGCCGTTCGCAGAGCCATCCGTATGTCGACTGCGCTAAGGAGCGCTCCCACCAAGGGCAGACACACGCCTGCGATACAGACACTCCAAACGAAAAGGGCGGACCTTTCGGCCCGCCCTTCCCATTTGTCTGCAGATCGGATCAGAGCCCCGCGTAGGCCTCGTTACCGATGAAGCCCATCTTCGTGACATGGGCCCGCTTGGTCACCGCCAGCACCTGATCGACGCGCTCGTAACGCGCCTGGGGATCGGGCCGCAGATGAAGTTCGGGGACCGGGTTCATCGTCTGCGTCTGATCGAGATACTGGCGCAGCACGGTGAGGTCGATCGGCGAGCCGTTCCACGTCACGTCGTTGTTCGGCAGAACACGGACTTCGTTCTTCACCGGCTGGATCGGCGGCGGCGTGTTCTCGTTGCTGTTCTGCGGCAGATCGAGCTTCACCGCGTGCGTCTGCACCGGGATCGTGATGATGAACATGATGAGCAGCACCAGCATGACGTCGATCAGCGGCGTCGTGTTGATGTCCATCATCGGCTCGCCTTCGGCGGAGCCTGCACTCATGGCCATGGCGTTACTCCTCCTTGCGCCGGATCAGAAACGCGGCGCGCGATATGCGCCGGGTTCGGGCTGCGAGATGAAGCCGACGCGGGCGAAGCCGGCGCGGGCAACGTTGGTCATCGCGCCACCGACGCAACGCCAGGGCGTATCGATGTCCGCGCGGACGTGGACCTCGGGCAGTTCCAGGCCGGGCGCCGTCGGGCCGCCCTGCTTGTCGATCTCGAGCTTGAGCTTGTCGACCGAACGCTGGAGCAGTTCCTCCGCATTGACGCGCGTCTGGCCCCAATAGACCTCGCAGGCGCCCGTGGGAGCGGCACGGACCGACAGAACGACGTTCTCGGGCTTGCTGGTCGTCGGTTCGAACACGACCTTCGGCAGGCGGACGGGAACGGTCTGGATCACGACCGGCACGGTGATCAGGAAGATGATCAGGAGCACCAACATGACGTCGACGAGCGGCGTCGTATTGATGTCCGACATCGGGGCGTCGTCTTCGGCGGGGCCGGCACTCATCGCCATGGAGCGGATATCCTATGTCTTGTTCACGATGGATGCCGGCAGGCACCCGATCGGGAAAGCAGCGGGCGGGGTTGCCCCCGCCCGCAGTCCATTACGCCTTCGGGTTGATCGCGGCCGAACCCGTCTTCAGCGGCGGGGTCGGGGCAGCGGCCTTCGCGGTCAGCTGCGGCTTCAGCGCGCCGTTCGAGACGAGGTAGCCATGCACGTCGGTCGAGAAGTTGCTGAGCTGCTCAGCGATCATCTTGTTGCGACGGATCAGCCAGTTGTAACCGAGCACCGCGGGAACCGCGACGACCAGGCCGATGGCGGTCATGATGAGCGCCTCACCGACCGGGCCAGCGACGGCGTCGATCGAGGCCTGACCGGCGGCGCCGATCTTCACGAGCGCGCGGTAGATGCCGATAACGGTGCCGAGCAGACCGACGAACGGCGCGGTCGAACCGACGGTGGCGAGCACGGCGAGACCCGAACCGAGCTTCGAGTTGATCGCCGCCTGGCTACGGGCGAGCGAACCACCGAGCCACTCATGCTGGTCGACCGGGTCGATCAGCTTGGTGTGCTCGTCCTGCGCACGAAGGCTGTCGTCGACGATCTGGCGGTAGGCCGAGTTGCGCTCCAGCTTGTTGGCGCCTTCCTTGAGGGTCGGCGTGCCCCAGAACGAGGTACGGACGCGGCGCGCCTGGTTCAGGATCTTCTGCTGCTCGAGCAGCTTCGAAATCGTGATGTACCACGAAGCGGCCGACATGATCACCAGGATGATGAAGATCGTCCACGCGATGGTGCCGCCCTGCTCGAGCGCGGCCATCAGGCCATACGGGTTGGATTCAGGCGCAGCAGCACCAGGAGCGGGAGTGGTCATGGTCTGAAAAGTCCTTCCTAAAGGCTTAAACAAACCGCCGGCGCACGCCCCTGTGCGCCGGCGGATATCTGGATCAATTTTCCGGCAGCACCCAGCGGACGGGCAAGGTTGCCTTCGACGCGATCGGCGCGCCCGACTGGTCCTTGGCCGGCGTGTAGCGAACGCGACGGATCGCGATGCGGCACGTGGTGTCGTCCAGGTCGCTATTGCCACTCGACGACGTGACGACGCAGTTGGTCACACGTCCGTCGGTGCCGATGGTCAGCTCAGCCACCACGCGGCCCTGCGCCTCGGCGCGCAGCGCCGCGGGAGGATAGCTGTCGGGACCGAAATACTGGCCAGGGTTACCACGTGCGGTCGCGGCCTGCGAAACCACCGGCGCCGGCGGCGGCGGAGGAGCGGGCGGCGCGGTCGGCGTGATGACCGGCGGCGGGGTTGCAACGGTGGTGATCGGCGGCGGCGCGATGGTCGGCGTCACCACGATCGGCGGAGGAGCAACCACGGGCGGCGGCTCGAACTTCTGTTCGGGCGGCGGGGGCGGCGGCTCCTGCTCCGGGGGCGGCGGCTCTTCCTGGACGTCGACGACCTTCAGGTCCTCGGCGGCCTTCTTGATGACGTTGTACGCCAGCCCGGTGATGAAGGCGTATCCGATAAGGGCATGGAGAAGAACCACCAGCCCGATCGAAACCACCTTACGCGTGCTCATCGTCGGTTGATCAGCGTAGGCCATTAAGGAACGTAACTCCCTCTTTTCCGATCGGCACGCTCAGAGGCTCGCTAACGAGGTCCCCCGAAAATCCCGAGAACACGAAATGAAATTGCGCTTCACTTCGCGATGCGGTGTATTCCTATCGCGCCGAACTACGAGACGCAAATCCTTTGTGATCGTGCGTTGCAACACGAGAAATCTCGGCTTCCGCCCGCGATCGCCGACGCTTGAACAGTTCGCGCGGCTCATGCGACAGAGCGGCATGCGCCATTTTCCCCGCCCCCCGCTGCTCGCCGCCCTCCTGGTCGCCCTGGCCGCGCCGAACATCATGGCTGCTCCGCCGGTCGTCCCGATCAGCCTGGACGGCCGACCGATCAACTACGACTATGTCGAGCTGGCCGAGATGGCGCTCGCCGCGCCGCTCGCGATCGCGGCGGAGATCGACCGCGCGATAGCGCTGAAGGGTGCGCAGGCCGAAGGCGTGGCCAGCGGGAACACGCGTTACTATGTCGAAGCAAACGTGACCGGCCTGATCCGCGGCCAGACGGCGGTGCCGCCCCGCATCTCCTATTTGATCGACCTGCCTACTCCCACCGGCCGCAAGCCGAAGCTGAAGGGGCTGCCCGTGCTGCTCCTCGCGTCGCAGGCGGGGGGGCCGAGCGAATTGCGGCTGATCGGGCCACGCGCACAAGTTCCGCGCACGCCGGAGAACGAAAGCCGCCTGCGCGCGATCCTCACGGCGTCGGTCGCGGCCGACGCGCCGCCTGTCATCACGGGCATCACGCGCGCGTTCCACGTGCCGGGATCGCTGCCCGGCGAGAGCGAGACCCAGATCTTCCTCAGCACCGCCGACAATCGCCCGGTGTCCCTGAACGTGCTGCGGCGTCCGGGAGAGGAACCGCGCTGGGCGGTCGCGCTAACCGAACTGGTCGATGCCAGCGCCGAACCGCCCCAGCGCGACACACTATTGTGGTACCGACTCGCCTGCGCGCTGCCGCCCGCCATTCCAGCACGCGCGACGATCGGCCTCTCCGATTCGGAGGAAACGGCGATTCGCAACGATTACAAGGTCGTGCTGGACGGGCTGGGCCCCTGCAAACGCTGATGATCAGTCGGACGCAAGGTGGACGAAATCGCGGCGAAAGCTTTCCATCGCCGCGCCGCCGTCCACATACAGGGTCTGTCCGGTGACTGCGTCGGCCCCGGCGAGATAGACGACCGCGTCCGCTACATCCGCCGGATCGGGCAGACGTCCGAGCGGCATCATCGCGGTCAGCGCGGGTAAGTGCCCCGCCGCATAATCTGGGCCGGGGAGGGTGAGCCCCGGCGCGACCGCATTGACCCGCATCGGCGCGAAAGCGCGCGCCAGAACCTTTGTCGACGCCCCCAGCGCCAGTTTGGAAGCGGTATAGGCTGCCTGATCGATCGGCGGGTTCACGATTCGCTGATCGATCAAATTCACCACGGCGCGCGTTCCGGCCGCTGCCGCCGCGCGCGTCAGCATCAGGGGCGTGACGAAATTGACGGCGAGATGGCGGTCGA
>NZ_JBMDXG010000123.1:0-10945 GCF_048594985.1 Sphingomonas sp.
ATGGTTGCGGCTATAGGCTGGGCCATCGCGACGGCGCGGCGGAGGGCCGCGCCCCGACGATTACATAAGCTGCGGCTTCGGCTCCTTGGCCTTCTTCGCCGCGTCGATCGCTTCCAGCACGATGCGGCGCGCCTCCTCGGCATCGCCCCAATTGCCGATCCGCACCCACTTCTTGGCCTCAAGGTCCTTATAGTGGGTGAAGAAATGCTCGATCTGCGCAAGCACGATCGACGGCAGGTCATGCCGCTCGCCGACGTCGGTGTAATAAGGGAAGGTCGTGTCGACCGGCACGCAGACCAGCTTCTCGTCCCCGCCTGCCTCGTCCTCGAGCTTGAGGACCGCGATCGGCCGCGCGCGCACCACGCAGCCCGGAATGAAGGGCGAGCGCGCGATCACCAGCGCGTCGAGCGGATCGCCGTCGGGCGACAAAGTGTGCGGCACGAAGCCGTAATTGGCCGGATAGCGCATCGGCGTGTGCAGGATGCGATCGACGAACAGCGCGCCCGACGCCTTGTCAAACTCATATTTGACCGGCTCGCCGCCGACCGGAACCTCGATGATGACGTTGAGGTCATGGGGCGGGTTCTTACCCGTCGCGATAAGTTCGATATTCATGGGCGGGGCGTTTAGAGTGCCCGCCCGCGACTCCGCAAGCTCTTTCGCTGCGCCTGCGAAGGGATCAGGCCGCGCCGCCTTTCAGCGCGATCACCCGGTGGCGTTCTTCCAGCGGGATCAGCGCTTCCAGCACGCGCCAGAAACCCGTCACATCGTCCTGCCCCGCCGCCGCATAGGCTGCACCCAGCCGCTGGCGCATCAGATCGAACAGCCGGATTTCGAGCGCCGCCCCCGCCTCGGTCAGGCGCAGCAGGCGCTGGCGGCGATCCTCGCGCCCGGTGCGCGTTTCGACCAGCCCCCGTTCGGTCAACTCGCCCAGCACACGCCCCAGCGACTGCTTGGTGATGCCGAGCGTGCGGAGCAGCGCACTGATCGTCATGTCGGGCGTGCGCGCGATGAAATAGAGCGCGCGATGATGCGCGCGTCCCAGACCCTGCTCGTTCAGCAGCCGGTCGGTCTGACTGTAGAGGTGCGCATAGCCGAAAAAGAGCAGTTCGGCGCCGCGGCGGATTTCAGGTTCGCGGAGAAAGAGCGGGGAAGCGGACGGGACAGCCATGTTGACCCTTTGTGGCACGCAGCCTACCCCGCTGCAACCGGCCGAAGCGGCCCTTTGGAGCGAAAGATGAACGACGCGTCCCCCCTGGCCTTCACGAACGAGCCGCACGCGGCGCCGATGTCCGCCGCGGATCGGGAGTCGCTGCTCGTCAATCCGGGCTTCGGGCGGGTCTTCACCGACCATATGGTCACGATCCGCTATGCCGAGGATAAGGGCTGGCACGACGCGCGTGTCCATGCCCGCGCGCCGCTCCAGCTCGACCCGGCGACCGCCGTGCTCCATTATGCACAGGAGATTTTCGAGGGCCTCAAGGCCTATCGGCTGGAGGATGGCGGCGCGGCCCTCTTCCGCGCCGATGCCAATGCCCGCCGCTTCGCGGAGTCCGCGCGCCGCATGGCGATGGCGCCGCTGCCGGAGGAGCTGTTCCTCGAATCGTGCCGCCAGCTGGTATCGATCGACCGTGACTGGATCCCGTCGAGCGAGGGCGGCGCGCTGTATCTGCGCCCGTTCATGATCGCGAGCGAGGTGTTCCTGGGCGTGAAGCCCGCCTCCGAATATCTCTACATGGTGATCGCCTCCTCGGTCGGGGCCTATTTCAAGGGCGGTGCGCCGGCGGTGACCTTGTGGGTTTCGCAGGATTACAGCCGCGCCGGCGCGGGCGGCACGGGCGCCGCCAAGTGCGGCGGCAATTATGCCGCCAGCCTCGTCGCGCAGGCCGAGGCGATCCGCGAAGGGTGTGACCAGGTGGTGTTCCTCGACGCGGCCGAGCGTCGCTGGGTCGAGGAGCTGGGCGGCATGAACATGTTCTTCGTCATGGAGGACGGCTCGCTGCTCACGCCCCCGCTCAACGGATCGATCCTGCCCGGCATCACGCGCGATTCGCTGATCACGCTCGCCCGCGCCGAAGGGCTGACCGTGCGCGAGGAGCGTTACGCGATGGACCAGTGGCGCGCCGACGCCGAGAGCGGCCGCCTGCGCGAGGCGTTCGCCTGCGGCACCGCGGCGGTGGTCACGCCCGTAGGCCGCGTGCGCAGCCCGGACTTCGACTTCACGATCGGCAATGGCGGCCCGGGCGTGGTCTCGGCGCGACTCAAGGCGGCGCTGGTCGACATCCAGCGCGGCTTCGCACCCGATCCGCACGGCTGGGTGGAACGCCTCTTCTAACGCTTCCATCCGCGCAAACGGCGGCTATAAGCCGCCGGCCGTTGGGGCGTCGCCAAGTGGTAAGGCACCGGTTTTTGGTACCGGCATTCGCAGGTTCGAATCCTGCCGCCCCAGCCAGCATTTAGCTTTGTTATCAGCGGGGCTTCCCGCGGTCATTGGCCTTGCATCCACTTTGGCGACGACGGAACTGCTGAGCGGCCGTCATGGCTTTACGCGTCGAGCATCGGATTGACCGTCGAAATTCCCGGAGGGAGGGGGCAATCTTGAATGGCGTGGCCAGACTGGCCAGCTTCAAGCCTGACGCGTTCGCGCGCCTTGCCGATGCGCTCGTCGGTGCCGATCACAATGGTGACGGCGCGATCTCGCGCGTCGAACTGGCGCAGGCGCCGCCGGCGATGTTGGACCGCGGCGACGCCGACCGCGACGGGCGGGTGACCAAGGCGGAACATGGCGCAGCCCGCCCGTCTGCGTACGTCAATCCGGCAGAAACGGCACTGAGGCCGCTGTCATGCTCAAGTGGAATCGCGCGCGAAGGCCCACGCGCCAATCGACGGCCGGGAGAACCATGCACTCCCGGTTCCGCCAAATCGTCGTTGCTGCCCTGATCGGCGGGACGGCGCCGGGCGCGGCGCAGGCCGCCGGGCCGGGCTGCGATGCGGTCTGGCGCGCGGGCGAGTTTCCGTGCATATCCGTATGCCAGACGGCACCGGACGGCCGCCGCCGATCCTCTTCAGTCATGGCCTCGGCAGCTCGCTGGACGGTGAACGCCGTGGGCGCAAGCCTGGGCCGATGCCGCCTTCATCCTCGTTCATCTCCAGCATCCCGGCAGCGATCGCAGCCTTCTGCAGCGGGGCGGTGGCGGTCGCGGCGGACGGTTGCCTTCTGCGCTGGACGCTGTTCGGCAACCCCACCGCCAAATCGATGCTCGACGATCCGGACGCGCTGCAGGCGAGCCTGCCCCAGGGCAACCGCATCGAGCGGAAATAATCCGCCGCGCACCGCCCTCGAAGCGCCGCCTGGCCGAGATCCTCAGTCCCGCTTGAGCGTTCGCGGGTTGGGTTCATCCTTCCACCACAGGTCGATCGCGTCGGGCTTGAACCCGATCCGGAGGACATCCACGCCGTCGACCGCGAAGAGACCCCCTGCATTCAGAGCCATCAGGCGACGCGGCGCCGGCCAGCGCGGGTGGCCCGGACGCGCGATGGTAAGACCGTCCTTGTCGCGCGCGACGATGTAGTTGCCGTACGCGCCGGGTGCCGTCTGCATCAGCGCCGACGAGACGGCCACCGGATGCAGCCGCGCCTCCGCTTCGGGCAGCGCCCAGGCATAATCCGTCTTGAGCTCGGGCGTTGCCGCGCCTGCCGCGAGCGTCCGGAGTGCCAGCGCTTCCGCCTGATCGAGAGCCCGGGCCGAGGGCGTCACCACGTCCGGCTGGACGCCGCTCCCCTCCCAGTTCGTCCTGCTGACCGGATGGACCGGGCGCCCGGTCGACACGCTGAGCATGAAGCCCGGCGCGATCGGCACGAAATCGTTATTGTTCGCGGCGCCCGCCGTGCGGGTGCCGATCAGGGTACCCAGCTTGAACTGCTGCACGTCGTAGGCGAAGGATTCCGCCGCCGAGGCGGTCCCCTGGTCGACCAGTACGTAAAGTGGCTTACCGAGCATGCGGCCGGCGGGAAGGTTATCGAGCACGCGTGTCTGCACCGGCTCCCGCCCCGCCTGGAGAAAGGTAATTTCGAGCATGCCGGGCTTCAGGAAATGGCTGACAAGATATTGCACGGCCTCTGACGCGCCGCCACCATTGTCGCGAAGGTCGATAATGGCGGCGTCTCCGCCACGGAGGAAGCGCATGGCATCGTCATAAGCCTGCCCGCTTTCATCCGGCACCCAGCGGAACTCAGTGATCTTGAGGTAGCGGACGTTGCCCGGCAGGATACGCAACTCGGCCAGTCCGTGATGGCCGCGACGCGCGGCGGCCGCCTCGAACCCGCTCATATCCGGCACGGCAGGGGTCGCGCGGTTTCCCGCCGTGGCCGCCGCGTAACGCTGCGGATCGAACTGCAAATAGGCGTGGCCGTCCTTGCTCGCCGCCCGCAGATCGTTGGAGATCAGGTCGGCCAGTTCGTTCGGGCTTGCCCCGGCATAGCGACCGGAGCGCTCCGCTTTCTCTAGTCGCGCCAGAATGGCGGGAACCTTGTCCGGGAACACGTACGACTTCGCATACGCTTCCTTCACGGCCTGAACGACCTCTGCGCGCTGTGCGGGGCTCAACACCAGCGCCCCTTCGGCGGAGCGCGGCCCCGCCACCTGCGCGCCGACGCCGTCTGCCAGCAGAAGGGTAAGCGCCGTCACGGCTGCTGAAACGACTTTCAATGCTATACTCCCGAACATGGAAGGGCGGTTCAGGGCTCGTTCGGCACGCCGGGCGTTTCCAACGCCCGTCTGATCCGCTCTCCGAAAGCTGTCTGCGTGAGCGCGTCGATCGCCTCCGATGCGATCGTCGACAAGGGTGCCGACAGCTCGGCATCGAGCTGGTCCGCAGCCGCGTTGGTCGCCGCCCATTGCCGCTGAAGAGCGGGAATCATCGCCTCCGCCTTGGGGGATAAGGCGACGATGCGTTCCCGGGCGTCCGCGCCTGGCTTCATCTCCACCAGCCCGTCGCGTTGCATCTGCGATACCGTCTGGCTGACGGCAGAATGGCTTATTCCGATCGCGCGTGACATTGCGCGGATGGATGCCTCGCCTTCGCGCATCAGCGCGCGCAGCACCGGCGTGTAGCGCGGCCGCCAGTCCAGGCCGGCCTCTGTATAAGCCGCTTCGACATCGCCATCGAGGAGATCGACGAGATGGCGCAGGAGCGTCCCCAAGGTGCGCGGGCGAATAACCATATACAATATGTATAAGCACTGTTATATATGTCAAGCCTTTCGGAAGAAGCTGGATCGGGATTATCGAGCAAGGGCAGCCTTCCCCTTTCCGATCGCGCGACACCGTGGCCCGGAGGAAGAGTCATGATGCGGCGTCCAGCCCACAGCCGTTTAACAAGCCACGGTTGAACTCCGTCACGATTCGATCAAACGCAGGCCTATGCTCACTCAGATCCCGCCTCACGCGCCGCCATATCCCGGCCGTTCGTTTCAGGCTTGCCTGTTCGACATGGACGGCACGCTGCTGACATCCATCGCATCGGCCGAACGCGTCTGGTCGCGCTGGCTGTCGGGCTTCGGGCTGGACCCGGTCGAACATCTGCCGCGGATCCACGGTATGCAGACGCTTGAAACGATCCGGCGGCTTGCGCTGCCCAACGTCGACCCGCAGCGCGAGGCGGACTGGATCGCACGTGAGGAGCTGGCCGATCTTGACGGCGTACGGCCGATCGGAGGGGCCGCGGAATTTGTCGCGGGCTTGCCGCATCATGGCTGGGCGATCGTCACGTCCGCCACGCGCCGCCTTGCCGAAGCGCGACTGGAAGCGGCAGGGCTCGTCGCGCCCCCACTGTTCATCACGGCCGAGGATATCGCGGTCGGCAAGCCGGGGCCGGATTGCTATATCGAAGCCGCGCGTCGGCTTGGCGTCGATGTGGCGCGATGCCTGGTGTTCGAGGATGCGCCAGCCGGAATCGAGTCAGGGCGCGCGGCGGGCGCGGCGGTGGTCGTCATCACCGAAACGCACGCGTATCCGGTTGAAAGCGCATTCCCGCAGATCTTGAATTATCGAAACATCACTGCCCGTTATCACGACGGGCAGGTGACGCTCGAACCGCTCCAGCATGCCGGCTGAGCGCGCCGGCATCGTGGCGTAGAGCGCGGCGCGCAGATCTCATACGTGCGCGGGCTAACGGGTTTGGCGGGGTCCCGGCGCGGCGGGGCCTTGTGTCGGCCCCGCGTCATTGGGCGACAATGGCCCCGAAGATCCGCGAACCGCACCTGGCTGGCGCGATATTGCAACAACCGCCACGATGATCGCGACGATCGTCACGACCGCGATCGCGGCGTAGATGCATTGTGCCGTCAGCGGCGGCCGGCCATCTCGGTTTCGCACTTCCTGCTCCTCGCTACGCTTAGCGTTAACGAGCGAGCAGCGATGCGGGTCATTCCAAGTGCCCCTGCCTCGATCTAGACCGCCACCGGCGCGGCGATATGAGCCTGGGGCGCGTAGTCCGCGATCTCGAAATCCTCGATCGCATAGTCGAAGATACTGGGTGGGCGGCGCAGCAGGCGCAGTCGGGGCGCGCCCGACGGCGTGCGTGCAAGCTGCTCCTCCACAAGATGCGCGTGGTTGAGATAGAGGTGCACGTCGCCGCCGCTCCACACGAGCTCGCCCGGTTCGAGATCGCATTGCTGCGCCAGCATCGCGACCAGCAGCGAGGCCGAAAAGATGTTGAAAGCGAAGCCGAGCCCCAGGTCGCACGACCGCTGCCACAGCATCCCCGACAACGTCCCGCCACTGACATGGAACTGGTACGTCATGTGGCAGGGCGGCAGCGCCATCGCGTCGAGCTCGGCCACGTTCCAGCCGGTGAAGATGTGCCGCCGCGACGCCGGATTGGTGCGGAGGCCCTCCACCAGCCGCGCAATCTGGTTGATACCCGGACCGGGCCGGTAGAGGCCCGGCACGTCGGCCGCTTCATAATGGGGCCAGTCGACCCACTGCTTGCCGTAGACCGGGCCGAGCTCACCCCATTCCAGCGCGAACGCCTCGTCCGCCAGGACGCGCGCCTCGAACGCGTCGCGATCGATCGCCTCGCCCGTGGCCTTGCGATAGCGATCGAGCGGCCAGTCGGTCCAGATGTGGACCTTATTCGCCACCAGCGGGCGGATGTTGGTCGATCCGCTCAGGAACCACAGCAGCTCGCGCGCCGCGACCTTCCACGCCACGCGCTTGGTGGTCAGCAAGGGGATGGCGTGATCGGTAAGATCGAACCGCATCGTCGCCCCGAACAGCGATCGCGTGCCCACGCCGGTGCGGTCGCGCCGCTCGTCGCCCGTTTCCCAGACCTGGCGGAGGAGATCGAGATAGGGTTGCTCGTAATGCATGGGACATGGCTTAGCCGCGTGACGGCGACGCGCCAACCGGCCGGGCTTGGTCCGTTTCGGATGCGTCACGGGCTACTCCGATCCATATCGGATGCGGCTTTGGTTGGCGCCGTTACGCCTCGCCGCGACCACGCCGCCTGTGTGGCTGGAACGGATCGTGGAGGGCAGCAGGGTCGCCGATTCCGTCGTCGCGGTCCACCTGCTCGCGCCCCGCGCCCCTGCCCCGCGGCATGAGGAGCTGCGCATCCTCTATCTCGACGACGCGATGCATCCGCTCAGCATCGGCCATGTCCGCGACCAGACCATCACGACGGTCGATCTGCCACTCCGCAAGGTGATCCGCGCGGCGCTCCAGCTCGATGCCGGCGCGATGATCATGGCCCACAATCATCCCGGCGGCCGCGCGACGCCGAGCCCCGCCGATCGGGCGGTGACCCGCCGCGTAGGGGACGTCGCGCGCCAGCTGGATATCCAGCTGGTCGACCATCTGATTTTCGCGGGCGACGCGGTGACGAGCTTCCGCGCGCTCGGGCTTTTGTAGCGATTGCTTGGCGTAGGTCCCGCAGGGGTTAGACGTCTTCGCGCACTCGCTCGTGGTGACGGATGACCTCGTCGATCACGAAGCGCAGGAACTTCTCCGAGAAATCGGGGTCGAGCCGCGCCGAGTCGGCCAGCGCGCGCAGGCGCGCGACCTGCGCCGCCTCGCGCGAGGGGTCCGCGGGAGGCAGCCCGGCCTTCGCCTTGTAGCGGCCGACCGCCTGCGTCACCTTGAACCGCTCGGCCAGGAGGAAGATCAGGGCCGCGTCGATATTGTCGATGCTCTGGCGATATTCGTCGAGCTGCGCGTCGGCCACGGAATGCTTGTCCTTTCGTTCGGTCCGGCCCTTCTAGGAGGCGCTCCGGCGAACAGGCAAGCCGTCCGCTTGCCTCCGGCGCCCTCCCCCGCCTAGACGCCGCGCATGGCCGCCACGGTAACGCCCCTCCGCCGCAAGGGTCCGCCCTCGCTCGATCCGATGATCGGCCTCGTCGCGGCCGACATGAACCAGGTCAACAGCGTCATCCTCGCGCGGATGCAGTCGGACGTGCCGCTGATCCCCGAGCTGGCCGGGCACCTCATCGCCGGCGGCGGCAAGCGGATGCGGCCGATGCTGACGCTCGCCTGCGCGCGGCTGCTCGATTATCAGGGGACGCGCCACCACAAACTCGCCGCCGCAGTCGAATTCATCCACACCGCCACCTTGCTGCACGACGACGTGGTCGACGGCTCGGGTCTCCGACGCGGGCGGCGCACCGCCAACATCATCTGGGGCAATTCGGCCAGCGTGCTGGTCGGCGACTTCCTGTTCAGCCGCTCGTTCGAGCTGATGGTCGAGGACGGGTCGCTCCGCGTGCTGCGCATCCTGTCGAATGCCAGCGCGGTCATCGCCGAGGGCGAGGTCAACCAGCTTACCGCCCAGCGCCGGATCGAGACGAGCGAGGAGCGCTATCTCGACATCATCGGCGCCAAGACGGCCGCCCTGTTCGCCGCCGCCTGCAAGATCGCCGCGGTGGTGGCCGAGCGTTCGGAAACCGAGGAAGCGGCGCTCGACGCCTATGGCCGCAATCTCGGCATCGCCTTCCAGCTGGTCGACGACGCGATCGATTATGTCTCGGACGCGGGCACGATGGGCAAGGACGCGGGCGACGATTTCCGCGAGGGCAAGATGACCCTGCCGGTCATCCTCGCCTATGCCCGGGGCGACGCGGCGGCCCGCGCCTTCTGGAAGGACGCGATCGCCGGCCATCGCACCTCGGACGAGGATTTCGCCGAGGCGATCCGGCTGGTCCAGGCGAGCCGCTCGGTCGACGACACGCTGGCCCGGGCCCGCCATTACGGCCAGCGCGCGATCGACGCGCTGGGCGGCTTCGCGACGGGCGCGGCCAAGGATGCGATGATCGAGGCAGTGGAGTTCGCAGTCGCCCGGGCCTATTGAGGCTCAGTCGTCCTCGGGCTCCGCATCGTCGTCGTCGTCATCGCCGGCGAGCGCATCTTCCCCCTCGTCGTCGATCACTTCCTCGATCGCCTCCACGATCAGATCGAGCTGCTCGAAGCTGGCGGTGAACTCCAGCGTCTCGCCGTCGTCGTCCTCCAGATGCAGCGTATAGTCGCCATCGCTGTCGGGGGTGATGCTGAACTGTGCCAGGGTTCTCGCCATGTCTTCGCTCCTCAGGCTTCGCTTGCGCCAAACCCGGCTTCGGGGAATTGGTTGCGCGTGATGCGTGAGACACTGCCGATCCAGTCCGTCCTGCCCGCCCTGCTCGCCGCGTTGCGCGCGGGCAGCAACGCCGTGCTGGTCGCCCCGCCGGGCGCGGGCAAGACGACGGCGGTGGCCCCGGCGCTGCTGGGCGAGGACTGGTGCGGCGGCGAGGTGCTGCTGCTCTCCCCGCGCAGGCTGGCCGCACGCGCGGCGGGCGAGCGGATGGCGGCGCTGGCGGGGGAGAGCGTCGGCCAGACCTTCGGCTATGCCACCCGGATGGACAGCAGGCGTTCGGCGGCAACGCGCGTGACGGTGGTGACGGAAGGGATTTTCGTCAATCGCATCCAGGCCGATCCCGAGCTGGCGGGCATCTCCGCCGTGCTGTTCGACGAAGTGCACGAACGCAGCCTCGACAGCGATTTCGGGCTGGCATTGGCGCTCGACGCCCAGGCGGCGCTGCGGCCGGACCTGCGGCTGGTCGCGATGTCGGCGACGCTCGACGGGACGCGCTTCTCGGGCCTGATGGGCGATGCGCCCGTGGTGGAGAGCGAAGGGCGCAGCTGGCCGCTGGAGCTGCGCCATCTGGGCCGCGCCGCCGATGCCCGGATCGAGGAATCGGTGGCGGCCGCGATCCGCACGGCGCTGCGCGAGGCCGAGGGCGGCGTGCTCGCCTTTCTGCCGGGCGTCGCCGAGATCGAGCGGACGGCCGAGCGGATCGGCGACGTGCCCGGCGCGGTGGTCCACAAGCTCCATGGCAGCCTGGAGCCGGGCGCCCAGCGCGCCGCGATCGCGCCCGACCCCGAGGGCCGGCGCAAGATCGTGCTGGCTACCGCGATCGCCGAGACTTCGCTCACGCTCGACGGCATTCGCGTGGTGGTGGATTCGGGCCTCGCCCGCCGGCCACGCTACGACCGCGCCGCCGGCATGACCCGGCTGGTCACGGAGCGCGCCAGCCAGGCGGCGGTCACCCAGCGGGCCGGCCGCGCCGCGCGCCAGGGTCCGGGCACCGCCTATCGGCTGTGGGAGGAAGCGGCGACCGCGGGCCTGCCGCGCTTCGACCCGCCGGAGATACTCGAAGCCGATCTCTCGGCGCTGGTGCTCGATTGCGCGCTATGGGGCGTGCAGGATCCGCGCGACCTGAACTGGCTCGACTCGCCGCCCGACGCCGCAATATCCGAGGCGCGCGCGCGGCTGAACAGTCTCGAGGCGCTGGACGAAGACGGCCGCCCGACCGCGCATGGCAAGGCGATCGCCGCGCTCCCGCTGGCGCCACGGCTCGGCCACATGCTGGTGCGCGCAGGCGAGCTGGGCATGGCCGCAACCGCCGCGCAGGTTGC
>NZ_JBMDXG010000124.1:0-11515 GCF_048594985.1 Sphingomonas sp.
CCAACAAAAAGCCCGGCCATCTCTGGCCGGGCTTATATGCTTGGCGTCCGAGATGCGCCGATCAGGCGGCATCGCCGGCCTTGCGCTGTTCGGTGAACACGCGGACCGGCTCCTTGCGGCCTTCCACGACATCCTTGTCGATCACGATCTCGTCCACCCCGTCCATGGACGGGAGGTCGAACATCGTGTCGAGCAGCATGCCTTCGAGGATCGAGCGCAGGCCGCGCGCGCCGGTCTTGCGGACAATTGCCTTCTTGGCGACCGCGTGCAGCGCCTCGTCGGTGAAGGAGAGGTTCACGCCCTCCATCTCGAACAGCTTCTGATACTGCTTGACCAGCGCGTTCTTCGGCTCGGCCAGGATCTTGACCAGCGCCGCCTCATCGAGATCCTCCAGCGTCGCGATCACCGGCAGACGGCCGACGAATTCGGGAATCAGCCCGAACTTGAGCAGATCCTCGGGCTCGCACTGGCGCAACACCTCGCCCGTGCGCCGCTCGTCCGGCGCGGCGACATGCGCGCCGAAGCCGATCGACTTGCCCTGCAGACGGTCGCCGATGATCTTTTCGAGCCCCGAGAAGGCGCCGCCGCAGATGAACAGGATGTTGGTCGTATCGACCTGCAGAAACTCCTGCTGCGGATGCTTGCGGCCGCCCTGCGGCGGAACGGAGGCGGTGGTGCCCTCCATCAGCTTGAGCAAGGCCTGCGGCACACCCTCGCCCGACACGTCGCGCGTGATCGACGGATTGTCCGCTTTGCGGCTGATCTTGTCGATTTCGTCGATATAGACGATCCCGCGCTGCGCCCGCTCCACATTGTAGTCGCTGGCCTGGAGCAGCTTGAGGATGATGTTCTCGACATCCTCGCCGACATAGCCCGCTTCGGTCAGCGTGGTCGCGTCGGCCATGGTGAAAGGCACGTCGAACGTTTTCGCCAGCGTCTGCGCAAGCAACGTCTTGCCGCAGCCGGTGGGACCGACCAGCAGGATGTTGGACTTGGCCAGTTCGACATCGGCACCCTTCGCGCCATGGTTCAGCCGCTTATAGTGGTTGTGTACCGCGACCGAGAGGACGCGCTTCGCCTGCTGCTGGCCGATGACGTAATCGTCCAGATGCTGCTTGATGTCGGCGGGCGTGGGCACGCCGCCATCCTTCCGGCTGACGAACGCCGCCTTGGTCTCCTCGCGGATGATGTCGTTGCAGAGCTCGACACACTCGTCGCAGATGAACACCGTCGGCCCGGCGATGAGCTTGCGCACCTCGTGCTGCGACTTGCCGCAGAAGGAGCAGTAGAGCGTGCTCTTGGAATCGCCGCCGCTGAGCTTGGTCATAATATCCTTGTCCTCGGGCCACCCGAGTCGGGAGGCATCCTAATCCGCAGTTCCGCAGCAGCAAACTGATTATGCCCGCGGTGGTTGCCAAGCGATTAGCCGGCGCCCCTGCCAATATGGAGGCGCGACCGGGGCGGCACAAGGCGCGAACGCCTCAACCCCGCCCGGTGAAACGAATGCTAGATGGCCTCGCCCCGAATTCGCCGCAGCCGCAGGCGCGCGGCGAGCGCATGACGGTGCGCCAGCGCCGGAGCCTCTACCCATGTCCAGGATGCGATCGCAGCCATCAGCGTCAGCGGCGCGCTGAGCGCGATCAGCCCGGCGATCGACAGGCCGGGGATCAGCGCCATCAGCGATTGCTCGACGGGGAACCCGTAGATGTACATGCCATAAGAATAGTCGCCGAACCGATTATACGCCCTCAACCCAGGCAGATCGGCGAAACCGAACCACAATGCCGCATAGCAGACGGCGACGGCGTGCAGCACCGGATAGAGCGATGTGCCGAAGGCCACCGCTGCCAGCGCCCCCAGTCCCAGTACTGCGATAGGGGTCAGCGGGATGCGCCGCCGATAGATGTACGCCCCCGCGCCGAGCGCGAAGGGAAGCGCCAGCGGCGCCGCGAAGCGCAGGATTCCGATCCCCGCGCCCGGCGGGATGAGCAGGGCCGCCGCGACCGCCCCGGCCAGGACGATCGGGTAGGTCCGCTGCCGGCACAGCCCGACCAGCGTGAACAGGACGACCAACGCGTAGCAAACCACCTCGTGGAAAAGCGTCCACAACGATCCGTTGATTGCCGTTCCATATGGATTGGTCAGGAAGACGCCGGGCAGGCTCCACATCTGCCGCCACAATGCCAGGTTGATGGGCACATAGGCCCAGCTGTGGATGTCGGCAAAATAGGTGGTGAGCGGCAGTGCGGTGAAGAAGGGGCCGAGCCCGAACGCCGTCAGCATCAGCACCACGAACAGCCCGGGATAGATCCGGGCCACGCGCGCCAACGTGAAGTCGGCGAGCGAGTGGCGATTGTGGAAGCTCTTCGTGATGAAAAAGCCCGATACCGCGAAGAAGATCGTGACGGCGGTCGTGCCGAGCTTGTACCCGGTCAGCGCCTCCAGCGGCTCGGCCGTCCCCTTGCCCAGCACGATCGGCCAGGCGTGGGAGACGAGCACCGCCGTCGCGGCGGCCATGCGCAGCAGGTTGAAATTATTGTCGCGGCCTACCGCGCGCTGGTCGATGGTCACCACGCTCGTGCTCCCCCCACGGCACTTCGACGCCTTAGCTGGCTCAGGCGGCCTGCGCGGCGTCCTCGGCCGGGGCGGGGCGCTTGTCGAACACCTCGTCGACGATGCCGAACGCCTTCGCTTCGTCAGCTTCGAGGAACTTGTCGCGATCCATCGCCTTCTCGATCTCCTCGATCGGCTGGCCCGTATACTTGCTGTAGAGCGAGTTCAAACGGTGGCGCATGCGCAGGATCTCGCGTGCCTGGATCTCGATATCGGCCGCCATGCCCTGCGCACCGCCCGAGGGCTGATGGACCATGATCCGGCTGTTGGTGGTCGCGAACCGCATCCCGGGCTCTCCCGCCGAAAGCAGGAAGCTACCCATCGATGCCGCCTGGCCGATGCAGAGCGTGCCGACGCGCGGACGGATATACTGCATCGTGTCGTGGATCGCGAGGCCCGCCGTCACCACGCCGCCCGGCGAATTGATGTAGAGATAGATGTCCTTCTTCGGATTTTCGGATTCGAGGAAGAGCAACTGGGCGCAGATCAGCGAGGCCATGTGGTCCTCGATCGGACCGGTGATGAACACGATCCGCTCGCGCAGCAGGCGGGAGTAGATGTCGAAGCTGCGCTCACCACGGTTGCTCTGCTCGATGACGATCGGCACGAGGCCCGCGGTGATGTCGGCGTGGTCGGTCATGGGGTATTCAGTCCTTATGCCCTCGTGGTCACGCCAACATCGGCGTTTGCCGGGAGAGGTTCAAGAGGCGGGCGAGCGGGGCGTCGCCGCGCGTGGCGGAAGCCCAAGGCGACCGACCAACGCAGCCGCTCGCTGATCTCATAAGCGATCAGCGGGCCGATCAGCCCGGCCAGGGTGATGAGCGCGAGCAATACGGGCCCTGGCAGGCCGAGATGCAGCCGCTGGAGCACGATCCGCACGCCGGCGCTGAACAGGATGTGGAGCAGATAGATCGGCATGGCGCGCGTGCCCAGCCAGGCCAAAAGGCCCAGGCGATCCGCCACGAGCCGGGCGATGGCGAGCGTGCCCGCCGTCCCGCTGGCCGCCGCCGCGAGACGGGTGGCCCACGCCCACCGATCATGATCCATCATCGGGCCGATCCACATCACGGCGGCAAAGCACGCCCATGCCGCGACGGCGACGACCACCACCCGTGGTCGCGGCGCCGCGATCCGATCCAGGCCGCCGGCGGTCAACCACACGCCGGCGGCGAAATAGGGCAGGTCGCGCGTCGCGACCGACACGATATTGTCGCCGAACGGATAGGTGAACGGCACCGCCGCCAGCGCGAGCACATAGAAAAGGGGACGCGGCAGGAGAAGGAGAAGCTGGCAGAGCAGCAAAGCGTAGAGGAACCAGAATTGCGCGACCGGCTGCCACAGAATCGAGACCAGATCGCCCCGACCGATCTTGTTGTTGACCGACGACGCCAGCGCCAGCGTCACCAGGCTCTGCACCACCGACCACAGCAGGTAAGGCCAGGCGAGCGACGTCAGCCGGCTCCACACGAAATCGACCGCGCGATCGTCCGGTCGGCGGACCGCGAACAGGCCCGACACGAAGAAGAAGAGCGGCATGTGGAAGGCGTAGATCAGCGCATCCTGCGCATCGAGCGCGGGCGACCGATACATGCCCGCCGCCACCACGCCGCGAATGGCATGCCCGTAGACGACCAGCAGGATGCCGATTCCGCGCGCGGCATCGATCCAGTCGAGCCGCCGCCGTCCAGACGCACCGTCGGATGCCACGTCGATCCCCCCTTGTAGCACGACGGAGCTATCGCGGTTGCGGGAACGTGTCCATGGGCGCCGGGCCGGGGAGAGTGAGGTAGGCCAGGCGTCGTGTCTCGCGCCGCCCGCGCACCACGGTGTCGAGCATCAGGCCGGTGAAGCCGCAGAGGACCGCGACGATCATCAATCCGGTGACGAGGATCGCGGTCGGCAGGCGCGGCACGAGGCCACTGGCGAGATAGGTGACGACGAGCGGCGTGGCGAGCACGAGCGCCAGCGCCACCAGAGCGACGCTCATCAGCCCGAAGAACAGGACCGGCCGCTCCACTCGAAACAGGGTGATGATCGTGCGGAGGATGCGCCAGCCGTCACGCCAGGTCGACAATTTCGATGCCGATCCTTCGGGCCGCGCGGCATAGCGGGTGACGATCTCCGCCACGGGCATGCGCAATTCGAGCGCGTGCACGCTCATCTCGGTCTCGATCTCGAATCCGGTCGAAAGGATCGGGAAGCTTTTCACGAAGCGGCGCGAGAAGACCCGGTAGCCGGACAGAATGTCGCTGAAGCTGCGCCCGAACAACCGCGCGAGCAGCCCGGTCAGCAGCCGATTGCCCAGGCGATGGCCACGGCGGTAGGCGGCGTCGACCTCGCTCGCGCGTGCGCCGACGACCATGTCGAGCTGCTCGTCGATCAGCCGCGCGACGAGCGTGGGGGCAGCGGCGGCGTCGTAGGTCGCGTCGCCATCGGCCATCACGTAGATATCGGCTTCGACATCGGCGAAGGCGCGACGAATGACATGGCCCTTGCCCTGCATCGTCTCGCGCCGGACGATCGCGCCGGCTTGGGTCGCGGCCGCGGCCGTTCGGTCGCGGCTGTTATTGTCGAACACGTAAATGGCCGCGTCGGGCAGCGCCGCGCGAAACCCGGCGACGGTGACGCCGATCGCCGCTTCCTCGTTATAGCAGGGCAGGATGACGGCGACGCGCGGGGTCATTGCGCGATCCTAGCGCCCCCTCGCCCGGCGGGGGAGGGGGCGAACAGGTCGGGTCAGGCTTCGGCCTTCTTCTTGGCGGGGGCACGCTTCGGCTTCGCCGGGACGGACTCGACGGTGTCGCCAGCGTCGGCCGGTGCTTCGGCCTTCTTGGCGGCGGCCTTCTTCGCCGGGGCCTTCTTCGGCGCTTCCTCGGCGGCCGGCGCCTCGTCGGTCACGGCCGGCTCGGCGGCGGGCTTGGCCTTCTTGGCGGCAGCCTTCTTGGGCTTGGGCGCGACCTCGGCCGCATGATCGTGATCGTGGTGGTGGCCATGATCATGGTCGTGGTCGTGATTGCAGTCGGGGCCATGGACGTGCGGCTTGGGGCTGCCGTCGTCCTCGGCTTCGATCGCCGCCTCCAGCTCGGCGCGCGTCACCGCACGGTCGGTCACCGTCGCCTTGCCGAACAGGAAATCGACGACCTTGTCCTCGTACAGCGGCGCGCGCAGCTGCGCGGCGGCGACCGGATCCTGCTGGATATATTCCATGAACCGCTCGCGGTCCTTGGGGGCATATTGCTGCGACGCCTGCGCGGCGAGCATGCCCATCTCCTGCGTGGAGACTTCGACCCCATTCTGCTGGCCGATCTCCGACAGGAGCAGGCCCAGGCGTACGCGACGCTCGGCGATCGCGCGATAATCGTCGCGATCCTTCTCCATCTCGGCCAGCGCGGCCTGCGGATCGGCTTCGTGGCTCGCCTCATGCTCCAGCTGGCGCCAGATCTGGTCGAATTCGGCGTCGACCATCGACAGCGGGACCGGGAAGTCGTGGCCTTCGGCGAGCTGGTCGAGCAGCTTGCGCTTCATGTGCGTTCGGGTCAGGCCGTTGAGCTCCTGCTCGATCTGGCCCTTGAACAGCGCCTTCAGCTTGTCGAGGCTCTCGAGCCCCAGCGCCTTGGCGAAATCGTCGTCGATCGCGGTGTCCTTGGGCACGTTGACCGCCTTGACGACGATGTCGAAGGTCGCCGGCTTGCCCGCCAGGCTCTTCTCGCCATAATCTGCGGGGAAGGTGACGTTCAGCGTCTTCTCGTCGCCGACCTTGACGCCTTCCAGCTGCGCCTCGAAGCCGGGGATCAGGCGGCCCGAACCAAGCTCGACCGCCATGTCGGTGCCGGTGCCGCCGGGGAAGGCAACGCCGTCCTCGGTCTTGCCGACGAAATCGACGACGACCTGATCGCCCTCGACCGCCGGATGGCCGTCGAGCGCAGGCTCGAAGCTCTTCTGCTGCGCGGCGAAGCGGGTGAGCTGCGCGTCGATCTCCTCCTCGGTCGGCTCGACCGTCAGCCGCTCGAGCGTGAGCGAATCGATCGCGGGCGCCGGGACCTGCGGCAGCACCTCCAGCGAGACCTTGACTGCGACGTCCTTGCCGGCCTCGTAATCGGCCTCCAGCTCGACCTGCGGCTGCATCGCCGGGCGGAGCTGCTTCTCACCCAGCAGCGACTGGATGCTCTCCTGCACGGCGCTGTTGAGCGCGTCGCGCTCCAGCGCGGGGCCATGCATCTTCTTGATGAGGTTCGCCGGCACCTTGCCCGGGCGGAAACCCGGCATGCGGATCTGCGGCGCGGCCTTCCGGACCTCGGCATCGACCTTGGCGGCGATCTCGCCGGCCGGGATGGTCAGGGTATAGGCGCGCTTGAGGCCCTCGTTCAACGTCTCGACGGTCTGCATGGATCTACTCGAAGCCCTCGGCTTGGGGTTTGCCCTTCGGAATGCGGCGGCTGGTGCGGGCGAAGGGACTCGAACCCCCACATCTTGCGATACCAGAACCTAAATCTGGCGCGTCTACCAGTTTCGCCACGCCCGCGGGACGCTGCTCGGAAGCGGGGCGCTTATAGCAGCACGCCGCGAAGGGCAAGATTGCGGGAGCGCCCGCCCGCGCCGTTCGTTGGACGGACCCCAGCAAAAAGGAGCGCGCCATGGCCAGTCACCCCGATCCACATCCCGATTCGCCGCCGGCCGGATCGCCCGATCATCCCGAGCAGGTCTCCCCCGGCAATGACGGCGGGCGCGAAAGCGTCGAGGACGTCGAGGACAGCGCCGGCGACTTTGCCGGCACGGCCGGTACCGGCGGCGAGAACCGCGTCCAGGACAGCGAATTCGAGCGGTGATTTAACGATTGGCGGCGTTCTCAGCGCCGCCAATCACTCTATAGCCGATTGCTCGATGCTGCGTCGCAGCACCCAGTTGCGTGACACCGCTTGCCGCCTCGAACCGGCTATGCGAATTGGGCGGCGCAAGGGGGGAGCGACGTGTCGCAATCGGCGGCGGGACATCCGCACATCAAATATCGTCCCGACATTGACGGCCTGCGTGCCGTCGCGGTCCTGTCCGTGGTCATCTTCCACGCAGGCGTCGGGCTCTTTCCCGGCGGCTATGTCGGCGTCGACGTCTTTTTCGTCATCTCCGGCTTCCTCATCACGACGATCCTGCTGCGCGATCAGTCGATCGCCCAATTCTACCTGCGCCGCGCGCGCCGCATCCTGCCGGCGCTGTTCGCCATGCTGGTGGTGGTGCTGGCGGGGGCGCTGCTGCTCTTCCTCCCCTCCGATCTCAAGCAGGTCGGGCGGAGCACGGTGGCCACGCTCGCCTTCGTGTCCAACATGTTCTTCTGGCGGCAATCGGGCTATTTCAAACCCGATACGGAGATCATGCCGCTGCTCCACACCTGGTCGCTGGGTGTCGAGGAGCAATATTACATCTTCTTCCCGCTCTTGGTGATCCTGCTGCGCCGCTGGTCGATCATGGCCAAGGCGGTGGTGTTCGTGCTGCTGGGGCTGGGATCGCTCGCGGTCGCGGCGCTGCTGATCCGCATGGGGTATGCCGACACGGCTTTCTACCTGCTGCCGAGCCGCGCGTGGGAATTGCTGGCCGGGGCGATCCTCGCCACGGGCGTGATCCCCCCCGTGCGCCACCAGCAGGCGCGCGGCCTGCTGGGCGTGGTCGGGCTGCTCCTGCTGCTATGGCCGATCATGCTCTACAGTGCGGCGACGCCATTTCCCGGTATCGCCGCAATCCCGCCGGTGCTGGGCAGCGCGATGCTGATCGCGGCGGGCAATGGCGGGCCGCATCCGGTCGGGCGGCTGCTGGCCACCAAGCCCTTCGTCTGGGTCGGGCTGATCTCTTACTCGCTCTATCTGTGGCATTGGCCGGTCTTGGTGTTCGCGCGCTACCGGCTGGTGCGCGAGCTGACCGTGGCCGAGGCGGTGGCCGCGATCGGCATGGCGATCCTGCTTGGTTGGGCATCGTGGCGCTTCGTCGAGCGGCCCTTCCGCCATCGCATCCCCAATCGCGCGGTCGTGCGCTTCAGCATCGTGGGCGCGGGCGCCCTGCTCGCGGGGGCGGCCGTCCTGCTGATCACGCGCGGGCTGCCCGAACGCTTTCCGCGCGCGGTGGTCGCGCTGAACGAAGAAGCGGGGGACACCTGGAAATGCCCGCTGACGCAGTCGGTCCGCTACGGCGACGGCCGCGCCTGCCCGCTGACGGGCGGCAGCGACCCGGCGGCGGCCGAGATCGTGCTGTGGGGCGACAGCCATGCGCAGATGTACGCGCCCGCCTTGGCCGAGGCGGCGGGTCAGCGTCCGAGCCTTTTGGTCAACGTCTACGGCTGCGCCCCCGTCCAGCAAGGCGATGACTGCGGCCGCCAGCAGGAGCGCAACTTCGCGACCATCGCCGCGTCACGCGCCACGACGGTGATTCTGGCGCAGAACTGGCCGCAATATCGCGTCGAGATCGGGCACAAGGCGGGCCGCGAGACCCTGCCCGAGGAGGAATATCGCCCGGCGATCGAGCGGCTCGAACGCACCGTCGCGGGCTTGCGTGCCGCGGGCAAGCGCGTGGTGCTGGTCACCCCGATCCCGCGCCCCGATTACGAGCTGCCGAGCGTCGTCTCGCGCGAGATCGCCTTCTACGGTCGGCCGGTCCACCAGGTCGAGATCAGCGAAGCGGCGCTACACCGCCAGTTCGCCAACGTCTTTGCCGCGCTTGATCGACTGGCGCGCGAGCCCGGCGTCACGGTGTTCGATCTGACGCCCTTCATTTGCCCGAATGGGCGTTGCGCCTATCTGCATGGCGATCAGGCGGCCTTTGCCGATTACGGCCACTTCTCGACCGATTACGCACGCACGCTTGGGCCCGCCTTCGCGCGGATGCTCGCATCGCAGTCGGAGCCGGCGGCCGCGCGGTAAGACCGCCCGGCTCCGACGCGCTACTTCAGCCGTCGAGCGCTTTCTTCAGCAGGTCGTTGACCACCGCCGGATTGGCCTTGCCGGCCATCGCCTTCATCGTCTGGCCGACGAAGAACCCGAACAATTTGTCCTTGCCGCCGCGATAGTCGGCGACCTTGTCGGCATTGGCGGCCAACACCTTGGCGATCTCCGCCTCGATCGCGCCGGTGTCGCTGGTCTGCTTCAGTCCGCGCTCCTCGACGATCCGGGCGGGGTCGTCCTGCGTGGTCAGGCTGATCTCCAGCACCTCCTTGGCCATTCCGCCCGACAGTGTGCCGTCGGATACCATGGCGATGATCGCGACGTTGGTCGAAACCGGGATCTGGAGCACCGGGATGTTGAGCGCATTGGTGACGCCCGCCGCGTTGGACGTGAGCCAGTTGGCGACCGCCTTGGCGACCGCGTTTTCGGGCTGGCCGATGCGCGCCGCCGCCTCGGCGAGGTTCGCCTCGAAATACCGTGCCATCTCGACATCGGCGGTCAGCACGCCGGCGACATAGGGCGTCAGTCCCAGTTCCTGCTCGTAACGGCGGCGCTTGGCGTCGGGCAACTCGGGCAGGCTCGCCTTGCACTCCTCGAGAAATGCGTCCTCCAGCTCGAGCGGGAGCAGGTCGGGGTCGGGGAAATAGCGATAATCGTGCGCATCCTCCTTGGAGCGCATCGACCGGGTTTCATTGCGATCGGGATCGTAGAGGCGCGTTTCCTGCACGATCGTGCCGCCGCTCTCCAGCACGTCGACCTGGCGACGCGCCTCGCCCTCGATCGCGGCCATGACGAAGCGGACCGAATTGACGTTCTTGGTCTCCGTGCGCGTGCCGAACGGCTCGCCGGGCTTGCGGACCGACACATTGACGTCGGCGCGCATCGATCCCTGCTCCATATTGCCGTCGCACGATCCGACGTAGCGCAGGATCGCACGCAGCTTGCGCAGATAGGCACCGGCCTCGGCGGGCGAGCGCATGTCCGGGCGGCTGACGATCTCCAGCAGTGCGACGCCCGAGCGGTTGAGATCGACGTAGGACCGCGTCGGATGCTGATCATGCATCAGCTTGCCGGCATCCTGCTCGACATGGATGCGCTCGATCCCGATCGTCTTGACCGCGCCCACGGGATCCTTGTCGTCCAGACTGATCTCGATCGCGCCTTCGCCCACCAGCGGGTGATAGAGCTGGCTGATCTGGTAGCCCTGCGGCAGATCGGCATAGAAATAATTCTTGCGGTCGAATCGGCTCCAGCGGTTGATCGTGGCGCCGATCGCCATGCCGGTGCGCACCGCCTGGCGGATGCATTCCTTGTTCGGCACGGGCAGCATGCCGGGCATCGCGGCGTCGACCAGGCTGACCTGCGCGTTGGGCTCCGCGCCGAACGCGGTCGCGGCGCCGGAAAAGAGCTTGGCGTTGGACGTAACCTGGGCATGGACCTCAAGCCCGATCACGACCTCCCACGGGCCGGTCGCCCCTTCGATTCGATAGGCAGTTTCGCTCATGCGCCGTCCGCTCGGTCACCACAGCATCATTGTCAACAAGACGCGGCATGGGCATGACCGACGAAGGCCGTCACGCGAGGGGGACGAATGACGCTCAAGGCACCTGCGCCCGTGCTGGTGATGATCGTGAACTACCGCACGCCCGACCTCGCGCTCGCCGCCGCGCGTTCGGTCGAGGCGGAGGTGCGCGCTCTGCCCGGCGCGCACGTGGTGATCGTCGACAATGGCTCCGGGGATGATTCGGCCGATCGCATCGTCGCGGGCGTCGCCGACGGCGGCATGGCGGACTGGTGCACCGCGCTGCCGGTCGCGCGCAACGGCGGGTTCGCGGCCGGCAACAATGCGGCGCTGCGCTGGCACCGCGACCAGACGGGTGAGTGGCCGGCTTATGCCTGGCTGCTCAACCCCGACACGGTGGCCGAGCCCGGCGCGATGGCCGCCCTGATCGATTTCCTCGCGGAGCATCCCGACGCCG
>NZ_JBMDXG010000125.1:0-7459 GCF_048594985.1 Sphingomonas sp.
GCGCTCGCCCCCGCCCGCCAGCGCGACATGCCCGCGAACAGCAGCAGGATCGCGCCGGCGGCGAAAGACGGATCGTGGCCGATCCGCATTCCAGAGACGATGAGGGCGCTGGAGCGGGCGCCTACACGCTGATCGCCGATCCCGCGCGGGCCGCGCGCCTGCGCGACGGGCGCGAGACGCGGCTGCGCGTGCTCGCCACGTCGGCGCTGGCGGCGTGCCTGGCCGGCGACCGGATCCGCGTGAAGGAGGCGAGCGTCGCGGGCGTCATCGACGCCGCCGGGGCCGAATGCTCCGCCAGGCCGCGCGACGCCGCGTTCGTGATCTTCGCGGACGGCTGGCGCCAGCATCGCGACGGATCGGGCCATGCGGGCCCGCGCCCGACCAATCCGCGCCTGCTGTGGACGCCCGCGATCCACATGCCGCGCTGGGCGGCGCGGACCATCCTCGTGGTGACCGGCGCGCGCCGCACGCGCCTGCGCGACATCGATCGCGCGGACATCCTGGGTTCGGGCGTGACGCGGCTCGCGTTCGGGCTGCTGTGGCGCTGTCCCCGCCCCACACCCGGCCTGTGGCGCACGCCCGAACGCGCCTATCGCGCGCGCTGGGCCATCACGCACCCCACCCCGGGCGAGCGCTGGGAGGACGATCCCGAGGTGGTGGCGCTGGAGGTCATGGCCGAAGCGGCGGACTGAATGACCGGCGAGCGGGCACGGTCGCTGTGGTACGACCGTGCCCTGACCATCAGAAGCGGACGTTGATCCCCGCACGGGCGCCGCCGCTGCGATAGCCGTCGCCGATATCGCCCGTCGCCTCGATGAAGCCCGAGACGCGGCTCGCGGTCACGGCATTGAAGCCGACCACCCCGCGACCGTAAGTCCCGATGCGCCCTTCGGCGAGGGCGAGCGACTGGCCGCCATTGAGGAAGCGCAAGGCGTTGCGCCCCTCGAACTCGTGCACGACGCTGCCGCTCGCATAGAAGCGGATGCGGGTATCGCCCTTGAACGCATCGGCGCCGATCCGCAGTCCGGCCGTGCCGCGCAGACCGTCGCCGTCATCGAAGGCAATCGTCGTGACACCGGCATCGAGGCGGTCGAGATCGGTGCGGGCATATTCGATCGAGGCCGCAGGCTCGACGAAGAAGGCCGACTGCCCGAAGCGCATACCGACTTCGGCCTTGGCGCCATAGCCTTTCCCGTCGAACTTGCGGCGATCGATGCCCGGCAACGTCGCCCGCACATCATACCATTCGTACCGGCCGAGCAAGTTGGCGAAGAACCCGCCCGACGAGAACGCACCATAAGCGCCGACATTGATCGCATCGAAGCGGAACTGGCTGCTGCGGGGCGCGAAGGTGATCGTCGAGTTGGTATAGCCGGCAGTCGCGCCGAAGACCGCCCCGTTTTCGGCCGTGACACCGCCGAAATCGTAGCCGACCTGTCCGCCGAAATAGTCCTGGCGGCTGTTGGTCGCGACGGTGCGGGTCTGCCCGAAGACCGTCACGTCCCGCGCATTGTCGAGCCGCGTGCCGGCGCCGAACATCTGGCCCCACAATGCCGATCCGCGCCGCCCGTCGCCGTCACCCACGCCGCGCCCGTCGCGGAGGCTGCGCATATGGCCGGACCAGGCATCGTTGCCGCGATACTGGATCTGCCGCGCACCCTCCGCCACGCGAAGGAGGCCATAGGCCTGATCACTGGGCGTACCGGACACCGCATAATCGTTGGTCGTCGGATCGAAACCGAGCGAGTAGGCGACCAGCCCGACCGTCGCCGTCTCGCCAGCAAGGACAAAGGCCTCGGGCGTGCTGCCCGCCCCGGCATCGACGATCACCTGACGGTCGAGGAGGAGCCCCACACCCTGCGACAGCGGGTTCAGAACGACGCGCGTGGTGCCGGTGGCGCTGCCGCCGACGATCAAGCGATCGGCGATGCCCGTGCCGGAACCGGGAATGTCCACCGCAAGCGTGCTGCCGCCGCTGCCGACGAAGTTGCCGGGCACGGTGAGCGTGTCGCCCAGCACCGTGTTCCGCATGTCGATCAACCCGCTATTCTCAAAGCTTTCCAGCCCGGTCAGCGTCACCCCGCCCGCGGCGGTGGCGCCGGGGCGTACGGCCAGCGTGCCGGTATTGACGAAGCGGTCGCTGCCGCCGCCAAAGGCGCTGTCGGCGGTCGCGTCGAACCGGCCGGCATTGGTGAGCAGATCATCCCCGTCGGTCAGATCAACATAGCCCGCCACCGTGCCGGTCGGCATGATCATGACGGTGGCGGGGGCGCCGTCGACGTCGAGCGCCGGGCCGGCGCCGCTGGAAACGGCATCGCCGATGGTGATCGTGGCGCCGGTCCCTGAGGTGACGTCGATGCCCGCCACGAGGCCCGTTACGGCCGCGCCGGGGAGCGTGGTCACGACGACGCTGCAGGCACTGGACGCCAGAATCCCGGTCCCCTGACCGGAACTGATCGCGCCGCGCGCGGTGATGTTGATGGCGCTGCAGCCGGGACTGGTCGCGACGATGCCGTCCGAGCCGGGACCGGTCACGGTGATCGGTCCGGCGACGATCGTCTGGTCGCCGCTGTCGGTCTCCACGATGATGCCGGGCGAGTTGCCGCCGCCCGTCGTGATCGGGCCCGCATCGACCACGACCGGGCCGGTGCCGCCGTCGACGACGATGCCGGGCGAGTTGTCGCCGCCGGTGTTGATCGGGCCGGTATCGACCGTGATCGGGCCTTCTCCCGTCACATCGACGCCGGGCGAGTTGTCCCCGCCGGTATCGACGGTACCGGTATCGACGTCGATCGGATCGTCACCCCCGTCGACGTCCACGCCCGGCGAATTGTCGCCGCCCGTATCGACGTCATCGACGGCGGCGGTGATGCCGCACGATCCCGGCCCGAGCACCAGGCAGGCCGCCGGATCGGTGACGATGGCGAGCCCTGCCGCGTCATCCCCGCTGGTCGAGATCACACCCAGATCGGCCAGAATGTTCGCCGGGGCGGCGATTAGCACCGCCGCCGCGCCGTCGCCGCTGGTCGTAACGCGGTCCGCGCCGACATCGACGTCGCACGCGCCGCTGCCGAGCAGCGCGCAGGCGGTGGGGTCGGCCGCGATGTCGATGCCGGTCGCGGCATCGCCAAGCGTCTCCAGCAGGCCGACGCGCAGCGCCGTGGGGCCGACCACGCGGGCGAGGATGCCGGTCGCACCGGCGCCCGAGGTGGTGAGTTCGCCGACGTTGAACGACGTTCCGCACGCGCCCGCGCCCAGCAGCAGGCAGGCCGAGGGATCCGACGCGAGGTCGAGGCCGACCGCATCCTCCCCGCCGGTGCGCAGGATGCCGACATTGCCGGTGACGTTGCCCGCCGCGCGGACGAGCGCGCCGGGCGAGCGCGCCCCTCCGGTGACGAGTTCGCCGACGGTGAAATTCTGGTCGCACGCGCCCGCGCCCAGCGCCGCGCAGACGGTGGGATCGGTCGACAGGTTCAGGCCCGCCGCTTCGTCCCCGCCGGTCTGAAGGACGCCGACATCGACCGTGGTAACCCCGGTGGCGGCGGACACCAGCGCGCCGATGCCGCCGAAGCCGCCGGTGGTGATCTGATCCGCCGCCGCCGTCACGTCGCACCCGTTCGTGCCAAGGAGAATGCAGGCGGCCGAATCGGTGGCGATGTCGATGCCGAGCGCCTGCGCGCCCTGGGTCCGCAGCACGCCGACATTCAGGTTTACGTCGCCCGCCGAGCGGAGCAGCGCAGCGGTCGACAGGTCGCCCGCCGTTTCGATCAGGTTCGCGTCGAGATCGACCGGGCCGTCGAGCGCGACGAGCTGCGCCCCGTTCGATCCGGCCCCGCCGGTCCGTATCACATTGGCATCGACGCTGACCGTGCTGCCCTCGATATCGCGGGCGGGGGCCGCATCGCCGACCGTCTCGACGAGATCGGAAACGGAGAAAAGGACACCGTCGACGGCGCGAAGGACTGCGCCGGTCGCGCCGGTGCCGCTGGTCGTGATGCTGGACACCTGCCCGGTGACGGCGCCGCCGGCGTCGACCGTCAGGCCGGCCTGATCGGCCGTGTCGATCACCGCCGATCCGAGCGAATCGATCGTCACGTCAGCCGCCGTGCCGAGCGTCGAGAGGTTGACCGCGGCGAGCGACTGGAAGCCGTCGCCCAAAGTCGCCACGACCGGCCCCGTGATCGGCGCCAGATCCAGCACCGGAGTGCCCGGGGTGGCGGGGCCTCCCGTGCAGATGATATCGATGCCGGCGATCGGAAGGCAGGCGGACTGGGCCTGTGCGGGCGCCGCGGTGAGACCCACGCCGGCGACGACGACCGGGGCAAGGGCGCGAGCAAGCGCCAGCACGCTGATGCTTTTAAGCTGTTCGACGTTCGACATTATCAGGCATTCCCTTGTCAGGTTTGCCCCCACGCAGGTCTGCGCCTGCTTGCCCGTCGTAAGCGTGAGGCAGAGAATCTTTTCAAACAGTAAACGCACGCAGGAGCGTCGCCAAAAACTAGTTGATCTGTGTTATTGCACTCCAATTTTGATCTTTCTTCTGGCCTTGATCTTATCGGGAACAAAAACCCCCTTATTAACGTTGCTTCGCGACTTTCAGTATGATGTTGTCGGTGCGTAACAATTAGGCGGGTCGCTGTTCGGTCCCGTCACCTCCCATTTCTTTCCGGGTACGCGCGTAAAGCCGATCCGTGTCGACCGTTCGCGCAAAGGACGGCATCTCGATAATCTCGGTACGAACGGAAAATCGGGGCTCGATCATCCGCTTGGACGCCCTGCTGGACGCCCGGGCTCAACGCAGCGGCGGCACCGCCCAGGCCTGTCCCACCTCGGTCGCGCGGAAGCGGTCGGCCGCGATGCCGCGTTCGGCCAGCGTCCGGCGCAGCAGGGTGGGGGGCTCGTTCATGCCCTCCTCCGAAAGCTGGAACGTGCCCCAGTGCATCGCGAGGCCATTGTCCGCGCCGAGCCGCTGGAACACCTCGACCGCCTCGACCGGGCCGATATGGCTCGGGCTCATCATGGCGCGCGGGCGGAATGCGCCGATCGGGATGATCGCGAGGCGGTAGGGGCCGTCCTTGCGCGCCGCCACCGGCCAGCTTCCATCGCCGAAGCCGGTGTCGCCCGCGAAGAACAGGTTGCCGCCGGGCAGCGTCACGGTGAAGCCCGACCACAAGGCGCGGTTGCGGTCGCGCATCCAGCGCGAGCCCCAATGGTGGACCCGCTCGACCACCACGTCGATGCCGGGGCGCACGGATACGCGGCCGCCCCAGTCGCGCGTCACCGCCGGCACGCCCGCGCCCTTCAGGATCGTGTCGTTGCCCAGGCTGGTGACGATCAGCGGCCGGTCGCGCGCCCACAGCCGCTTGAGCGTGGCGAGGTCCATATGGTCGTAATGATTGTGGCTGATGACGATCAGGTCGATCTTCGGCAGGTCCTCAAGGCGCACGCCCGGCGCGCGCACGCGCGTCGGCCCGGTGACGCCGAACGGCCCGGCGCGCTCGGACCAGATCGGGTCGGTCAGGATGTTGATCCCGCCCGCCTGCACCAGCACCGTCGCATGCCCGATCCAGGTCGCGACCATGCGGCCGGATGCCGCATCGACGCGCGCCTCGGGATGTCCCGGCGTCACCGGCACGCGCGCGGGCCACACCGCGCGGTCGCGGCCCATCATGAAGCGCGCGAGCAGCGCGAGCGGCGGGCCGGATCGCGGCCCCGCCGTGGCGGTGTCGCCGTCGGGATTGGAGAATCGCTGGCCGTCGAAATGATCGCTGACCGGCCCGCGATAATAGATCCGGTCGAGAAAGGGCGGCACCAGCGTGGGCAGCAGCAGGAGCACGACAATGATCCACAGCAGGATGCTACCCGCCGTTTTCAACGCCTTACGCAAGGATCCGCCTTCCCGTTCGTCGTCTTTGTCCGGCGTGCGCGGCATCATCCCGTCTCTGTCGCTGGTCGATCGAGAGGTCGTAAGCTAGCCTGACATGCCGGCATCGTGCTGGCGCCAGGTTCGTAACGGCAACGGTTCGATTGAGAAAGCCCGTTCTACGCAGGTCGCGTCGCCGGCTGCCTGCACCCCGCCGACCGTGAGGCCGGCATCATCGCGACGGCGTGGCCATCGCCCCCGACGACGATCGTCGGCAGCGGCGGCTCGAACTCGGCAAGGCACATGGCGAACATCCTGATAAGCGGGGACAGAACGCCCCGCTTCGATCCGCTGTTCCCACTTTCCGGCCCGCATGAAGAGGGCGTTTTCCGCCGCTTTCCATTGCGTCAAGCAGACAATCTGGCGGCCGCGACAATTAACATCTTGTGCGGCGGAATCAGTAGTGACACTATCCCTTGTGTCCGGTCAGGGGCTGGACGATCGGTTGAGATGCACCGGCGCGATCCCCATATCGCAGCTGGAGACACCCGTCGCGTGGCAACGCGGCGGACCGGGTCTGCGCGCCTTCCGCTTGCCCCGCCGGGACGCGCACAGGCGGTTCGGCATTGACCCGGGCCGCGAACGGATAGAGAACAAGGGGAGGAATCGATGGACCTTTCTGGCAGCAACGAGCCGATGGCGAACGACATGACGACCCTTCTCGACACCTCCGCTCCGGCAGCAGATGCGCCCGACAGCCGGCGCCGCGACGCGCCTTACCCGCTCGAGGTCGATCATTCGCGCGACGCGCTCCTGACCGAATTCGGCAAGGAGACGCTGAAGGACCGCTATCTCCTGCCCGGCGAAAGCTATCAGGACCTGTTCGTGCGCGTCGCCTCGGCCTATGCCGACGATCAGGCGCACGCCCAGCGGCTCTACGACTATATCTCGAAGCTGTGGTTCATGCCCGCGACGCCCGTCCTGTCGAACGGCGGCACCGGGCGCGGCCTGCCCATCTCCTGCGACCTGAATTCGGTCGACGACAGCCTCACCGGCATCGTCGATACCTGGAACGAGAATGTCTGGCTCGCCTCGCGCGGCGGCGGCATCGGCACCTATTGGGGCAATGTCCGCGGCATCGGCGAGCCGGTCGGCCTCAACGGCAAGACCAGCGGCATCATCCCGTTCGTCCGCGTGATGGACAGCCTGACGCTCGCGATCAGCCAAGGCTCGCTGCGGCGCGGTTCGGCCGCCTGCTATCTCGACGTCTGCCATCCCGAGATCGAGGAGTTCCTCGAGATCCGGAAACCGAGCGGCGACTTCAACCGCAAGGCGCTCAACCTCCACCACGGCGTGCTCCTGACCGACGAGTTCATGGAGGCGGTGCGCGACGGCGCGAAGTTCGACCTGAAGAGCCCCAAGGACGGGTCGAAGCGCGGCGAGGTCGACGCGCGCGAACAAATCCTGATACTCCTCGCCCGGGAGAAGGTAGCGATCGCGCAGCGTGTCCTTGCCGAACTCGGTCAGCAGCGCATCGCGGCTGTTGTCGGTGGTGACGTCGAACGCGCGCTCGTCGACCGTCTTGCTGGTGCGGAC
>NZ_JBMDXG010000126.1:0-5834 GCF_048594985.1 Sphingomonas sp.
CGTGGTCCAGTCTTTCGACCCGGCCGGCATCGCCGCCCGCTCGCTCAGCGAATGTCTCGCGCTCCAGGCCAAGGAGGCGGACCGCTACGATCCGTGCATGGAAGTCCTGCTCGCCAATCTCGACATGCTCGGGCGCGGCCAGCTCGCCCCGCTACGCCGGATGTGCAACGTCGACGAGGAGGATTTCGCCGACATGCTCAAGGAGCTGCGCGGCTACGATCCCAAGCCCGGCCTCCGCTTCGGCGGCGAGCGCGCGGCTCCGGTCACGCCCGACGTGTTCGTCGCGCGCACCCGCGCGGGCGGCTGGTCGGTCGAACTCAACAGCGCCACGCTCCCGCGCCTGCTGGTCGACCGCCGCTACCATGCCGAGCTTGCCGCCGGCGCCGACCGCACTTCGAAGGCGTGGCTCGCCGACGCGCTCGCCAGCGCCAACTGGCTGGCCAAGGCGCTCGATCAGCGCGCGCGCACCATCGTCAAGGTCGCGACCGAGCTGGTGAAGCAGCAGGAGGCTTTCTTCCACCAGGGCGTGGCGCATCTCCGCCCGCTCACCCTGCGCACGGTCGCCGACGCGATCGGGATGCACGAATCGACCGTTAGTCGCGTCACGTCGAATAAATATCTGTCGTGCGAGCGCGGGCTGTTCGAACTCAAATATTTCTTCACCAGCGGCGTCTCCAACGCCGAGGGCGAGGGCGTCTCGGCCGAAGCGGTGAAGAGCCACATCGCCAGGCTGATCGCCGACGAGGGCAAGGACATCCTGTCCGACGACAAATTGGTCGAGATCCTGAACGCGCGCGGCTTCAACCTCGCCCGCCGCACAGTCGCCAAATATCGCGAGGCGATCGGCCTCGGCTCCTCGATCCAGCGCCGCCGCGCCAAGGCGCTGGGGTAACCCCTCGCCCCCGCCTGCCCGTCACCCCAGCCCAATCCGTCACCCCGGCCCAATCCGTCACCCCGGCCTTGTGCCGGGGTCCACCGCCCGGCCTGACACCGTCGCGACCGGCTCCAATCCCAACCCAACCGCCAGATCGTTCCAGGCCGGATTCTCCCGCTCGATCAGATTGCGCTTCCACTCCCTGCGATAGCGCTTCACCTGCTTCTCGCGCGCGATCGCCGCCATCATCGTCTCCGCGACCTCGAAATAGACGAGGCGATGGATGCCGTAACGGCGGGTATGGCCATCAAACGTACCCGCCCGATGTTGCGCGATCCGCCCGATCAGGTTCGATGTCACGCCCACGCAGAGCGAACCGTTATAGCCGCTTGCGAGGATATAGACGCACGGGCTCCGCTCGATCGCCACGTGCGACCTGTGCCGGGGTCCACCGCCGGCCTGCCACCACGCATAGCCCCCGAAACGCAGAACGCCCGCGCGAGGGCAAATCCCCGCGCGGGCGCTCCACAGGTCCGGCGGCGGGGCGGACCCCGCCTCCGTCGCGCTTAGAAGCGGATGCCGAAGCCAACGATGCCGGCGTCGCGGCCGCCGAAATTGCCCTCATACTCCGTGCGGCGATATTCGGCCGACACGTAGGTGCGCGGGGTCACCGCATATTCCAGGCCGCCGCCGAAGCGCACGCCCTCGACATTGGTGTGGCCCGTGCCCAGCTCGAAGCGGGTCGTGTCGTAGCCGACCTTCGCGAAGCCCAGGATCTGCGGCGTCAGCGCGTAGCCGGCGCGCGCCGAGATCGCGACGTCGCGCGACGCATGGAGCGTGCCGCGCTTGACGGTCGAATCCTCGAACGTGCCTTCGGCGCCGAGCGTGATGCGCGGTGCGACCGCCACGTCATAGCCGAACGCGCCGCCATAGGTGAAACCGTCGCGGCCCTGCGTCTTGTCGTAGCCCAGCGTCGCGCCGATGCGCGGACCGGTGAAAGCCGAAGCATCCTGTGCGGCCGCGGGAGCGGAGATCGCAACGACCGAAACGGCGGCGAGCGCAGCAAGAGCAATCGTACGCATGATATTCATCCTTCTACATTTTTCGCCCCACGGACACGCCGTGGGGAGCGCGCTTTTGGCCCCGCAACATGAACGTCACCAAAACGTAAACAGGCGTTGTTGCTGCACCGCCACATGAACATGACTATTTCTGTACCGATAGGTCGTTAAAGGTTGAAAAGCCGGTTGCGGATCCTATCGCTCCACCGTTCACCGGCCGGAAAGACGGCTTTGGGCACGCTCCGGCGATGCCTTTGCTGCTCGCATTTTTGATGAGCGCCGCGATAAGCGACGAACCGCCCGACGCAGCGCATCGCGCCGATCGCGATCGCACGCGCGCGCTCAATCGCGACGCCGGGAAGCATGTCGCGCATCGCCTGGACCGCAACGACGCGAACGAGGCCGCCTATCGCGCGGCGCGCGCGCGGTACGAGGCGGACATGGCCGCATGGCGCCGCCGCGTCCGCGCCTGCGAGGCCGGCGATTGGTCCGCCTGCGACCGTCCTTGACGCCTGCGCGGACTTTACGGATCAGCCCCAAGGACAGCTATCAACTGCTCATATACGGCGGCATTCTCGGTCTGGTGGGCGACGACGCCCTCCGTAATGTCCTGCGTTGAGCCGTCCGGCATCAGCAGTTGAGCCTTGAGACCCGCCGTCTCAAATAGGTCAATCTGCCGCAGTGCTTCCTCGCGTTCCCGCGTTGCCCATGCCAGTAGATCCCGTCTGGTCATTCCATTCTCCACCGGCTTGAGCGCTCCCGAGTTCCTCGACGCTATCCGCCGTCATGCCCATGGCGAAGGTGATCTTCATCCCACGCTCGTCAATTGTGAACCGGTCCGTCCGTTGCCGGGCTGCTCGATCCGTTGCGCTGCGGTTATGCAGCGCCGACCCATCACGGGAGCAGCCGTCGCCTTCCATAGAGGCCCTCTTGACAAGGCGATTATATACCTTGCAAACACACCAATAGTCAGGCATAAGCTGGCTTCAAGGAGCCAATGCAATGTCCGTTCTGTCCAAGCCCTACTTTCACAATGAGGAAGCGGCCTTCGCCCACCTCGAAAGTCTGATCTGGCCGGACGCGGTTTCATGCCCGCATTGCGGCGGCCTGGAGCGCATCACGAAGGTGAAGGCGAACCCCGAAAAGCGCATCCGCATCGGCCTGTGGCGCTGTGGCGACTGCAAGGGCCAGTTCACCGTGAAGGTCGGCACTGTGTTCGAGCATGCCCGCATGCCGCTCCACAAGATGCTCCAGGCCGTCTATTTGATGACGAGCAGCAAGAAGGGCGTCTCGGCTCACCAGCTGCACCGCGCTCTGGAGATCACCTACAAGTCGGCGTGGTTCCTCGCTCACCGCATCCGTGAAGCGATGCGCTCCGGCGAGCTTGCCCCGTTCGGTCAGGGCGGCGGCGCGGTCGAGGTCGATGAAACCTACATCGGCAACCTCAAGGGCGCGATCCGCCGCAAGCAGGGCTTCGGTCATAAGATGAAGGTGATCAGCCTTGTCGATCGCAACACCGGCCGTATCCAGTCCTACACCTTCGATCAGATGATCACGTGCTACGTGGAGCCGATCGTGAAGGCGAACATCGCCAAGGAAGCCCGTCTAATCACGGATCAGGCCCGGCTCTACAAGGCGGTCGCCCATCACTTTGCCAGCCATGAGAGCGTCAATCACGCCGCTGGCGAGTATGTGCGTGGCGACGTATTCACGAACACGGTCGAAGGCAGCTTCTCCATCTTCAAGCGTGGCATGAAGGTGTCTATCAGCACTGTGGCGAGCAGCATCTGCACCGTTACCTTGCCGAGTTCGACTTCCGCTACAGCAACCGCGCCAAGTTAGGTGTAACTGATCCGATGCGCTGCGACGCCGCGTTAAAGGGCATCGTTGGCAAGCGCCTGACCTATAAGTCAGCTGGTGAGCCAGGCCCCCGCTACGCATAAACGGAACGGGCGTATTCGGAGCCGTTGGCATACGAAGCCGCACCGCAAGAGCAGGCTTTACCCCGACTCAAGGCTGTCCTAGAATCCGCCTATGGCGGATTTTGAAGAGCTTAGTTTCGTCATTCCGGGGTACACCCCGGAAACGATACCGCTCGATCGCCTTCTAGAGTACCTGCAGCAAATGGCGCAGGTGCTGGGGGACACTCAAAACCTGCATCTTATCGAGATCCGGAAGTCTAGCGTCGCCCCCGTGTTTCGTGTGCCTAAGGCGGCCGCGTTGGCGGCCAAAGAGCGCGCCAACCGCGTTCAAAGGGGTGACGGCACTAAGAAGCAAGTCGACGCCTTTAACCGCATCAGCAAGATGTTGCGGCGAGACTCCCGCGATGCAGGTAAGCCGGCCCTCCTGAGGAGCGGCGATCGGGTATTGTTGAAGATTCCCGCCGCGCCTCAAGATACCGGTGTACTTAGCGGAATACGCCAGCCTAGCACCGTGGACGGCCAGCTGATCCGTGTAGGCGGAACGGCGGACGACGCGGCTCTCCAGATACAGGACCTCGAAGGCCGCATCATGTCCGGGTTCACGGCCAAGCGCAGCCTTGCGAAAGAGCTGGCTAAGCTGATGTGGGAACCTGTGCGCCTGAGTGGCGACGGCCAGTGGTGTCGCACAGAGGAGGGCAATTGGCTCCTCGAACGCATGCAGGTCCATAGCTACGAGCTTTTGGAAGACGAAGACCTCAGCGTCGTTTTAGAGAGGCTCCGAAGCGTTGACGTGCGCTGGCCAGCCGACGTGCATAAACGTCTGCGACAAGAACGGGACGAGTCCCTTTGAGCGCTGTCGCCTTCGACAATACGATGCTGAGCATCCTATTGAACCCGGCCGGACGGGTTCCGGACGACCCCAACACGGGAAAGGCAGTCGAAGAGGCTCAGGCGCGTGCCGAGGCTGTCGTGCAAACGATTCAGAGATCGAGGCGCAAAATCATCTTACCTGCCCCTGCATGCGCGGAGCTATTGACTGCCATTGGCCCGGATGCGCAACAGTACATCAACATCGTTGGACGATCTCGCGTCTTCGAGATTGGAAATTTTGACGGGCGGGCCGCGGCGGAGTTAGCGCTCCTAAATCGGAGCACTTTCCTAGAACAAGACGAGCGGCATAAGCTCGACACCTACCAGAAGCGCAAAGTCGACAGACAGATTGTCGCAATTTGTAAGGTCTACGGTGTCACCGAGATATACACCGATGACGGAGGACTAGCGACGCGCGCTCGGTTGTGCGGCATTACCCCCGTGTCGATAGCGGAGGTGCCGATCCCGGACAGCGCGAGGCAAGGCAGGCTTTCGCTAGACGAGCATGAGCCTATTCCGGAGCCTGATGATGGCGAGTGACGAACCCACCCAGCTCGACAAGTTCAAAGCCCTAGCCCGCGAGGTAGAAGCGGACGAGGATGAAGGCCGTTGGGATGAGAGGCTGAAGAAGGTGGCGGCGACTAAGCCGGAGCCGGAGAAGCCGGAGTGAGCCGATGGCGCGTCACCGCGTCCTATGTTGGCGCCTTGGCCGCTTGTCTTTGCGTTCAAGGTTGGGCGTTGCTTCACCTTGAGAGTGACGGTGACATGAGTCCTATTGCGATTATTCTCTTGGGAATCGCATCGATCGCCGGTGTCGGCATCGCGCTTCACGCGATCTTCAGAGCCGCAAAGGCGGCTCTGTTCTATCGGGGGCGGCCATACGGAAACGAGCGCCAGTAAAGTTTGCAAGGTATATAATCGCCCTTGACAAATCGGAACAAATAGAGTACACGTCGGCCCGTTCTTCGCGTCCGGCCGGGGCGGGGGACGAAGCCTGCCCCGTGACCTCGGTCGCGGGGAACGACCGGTGCGGGCGCCTGTCTCATGCGACATGCTGGAGGCGCTTCGCCAAATGAGTCCGTCTCGTCCGCGGCTTCGCGCCGCGGT
>NZ_JBMDXG010000127.1:0-4722 GCF_048594985.1 Sphingomonas sp.
CGCCGACCGAGCTGTTCCAGCTCCAGAGCGAATTCGCCAAGGCGCAGTTCGACAGCGCGGTGGCCGAAGCTTCGAAGGTCAGCGAAGTCGTGATGAAGGCCGCCGGCGAGATCGTCCAGCCGCTCTCCAACCGCTATGCGCTGGCGACCGAGAAGTTCAAAAGCAACGCTTCGCTCTGATCCGGGATTGGGGGTTTGCCCCCTCCAGCACGAGCATTTGAAACGGCCGCCCCGTCGGGGGTGGCCGTTTCTTTTTGCAGCAGGTGCAATGACGGGCTTCTGGGCGGGCACACCCCCTTGTCCGAAGCCGTTCGGATGCCATATTCCTGATCTGCACCTATGAACGAGAACCAGCACACCCCGCGCATGGCCGCCGGCAAGGACGGCGATGAGGATGGCACCGGCCTGGGCGTCGCCACGCGCACCCGCGCCAAGACCAAGCAGCCTTCGCTGTACAAGGTGCTAATGCTCAACGACGACTACACGCCGATGGAATTCGTCGTGCTGTGCCTGCAGCGCTTCTTCCGCATGGGCCTGGAGGATGCGACGCGAGTCATGCTCCACGTCCACCAGAAGGGGGTCGGGGTGTGCGGCGTCTTCACCTATGAAGTGGCGGAGACCAAGGTGGGACAGGTCATGGACTTCGCCCGCCAGAACCAGCATCCCCTGCAATGCACGCTGGAAAAGGCCTGAACTGACAGCCTCGCCTAGCGCGCGGGGGGCAGCCAGCCGACAATCATCGTCTCGCGCCGTGGGGTATGATTGGCCAGCCGCGCCAGCCGGGCCACGTCGGGGATCCGCAAAGTACCGCCCGTGCGCATGATCAGCCCCTGTTCGGCCAGCGCGCGCAGCGTGCGGTTGACGTGAACGGCGGTCAGCCCGGTCAGGTCGCCAATCTCCTCCTGCGTCAGTGGCAGGATGAACCCGTCATCCACCGGCATATCGGCCGCGCGCATTCGGTTCGCCACCCACATCAGCAAAGCGGCCACGCGGCCTTTCGCGGAGGCGCGACCCAGCGACACCAGTCGCTCGGTCAACGTTACGCGTTCGATCTGCTGCGCCGCGAACAACAAGGCGCCGATGCGCGGGTGATCGGCGAAGACGCCGCCCAGCGCGATGCTGTCGACGATGCAGACGTCGGCGTCCGTCAGCGAGGTGATCGTGTCCGGCGCTTCGGCGAAGGCGAGCCCGTCGAGCCCCAGCAGGTCACCGCGAAAATGCAGCCGAATGATCTGCCGCCGGCCGTCCTCGAGCAGGGCGGAGCTGGATAGCCACCCACCCAGCACCACCATGACATCGCCGGGTGCGCCGTGTTCAGCACGAACGACGGCGCCGCGCCGATAATGGCGCGCGCCCGTGACGATCCCATCAAGCGCCGTCCGTTCCAATTCGGTCAATTCGATATATCGGCCGAGATATTCGGCCAGGCACGCCTCACGACGCATTCACGCAATGTCCCCCGTTTGTGCCCCGGCGTTAGCGCGAACTCGGCGCCGGACGCGCTAACACGCATCAACCCTGTCTGGATGATGCGACGAAATGACGCGCCGGCATCGGCCGGTCCCCGCTTGGCAGGGGGGCGCACCACCCTCTACAGCGGCCCGATGGACCGTATCATCATCCGTGGGGGCAGGCGGCTCGAAGGCCGCGTGCCGGTTTCCGGCGCCAAGAATGCCGCGCTCACCCTTTTGCCATGCGCGCTGCTGACAGATCAGCCGCTGACGCTCACCAATCTTCCGCGTTTGGCCGACGTCGAGGGCTTCGGCCATCTGATGAACGAGCTTGGCGTGTCGACCACCATCGCCGGCTTGCGATCGGGCTCGAACCTGCGGGCGATGACATTGGACGCGAACACGATCGGGTCGACCACTGCCCCGTATGAGATCGTGCGGCGCATGCGCGCGTCGATCCTCGTGCTGGGGCCACTGGTTGCGCGCGCGGGCGAGGCCACGGTCTCGCTCCCGGGCGGTTGTGCGATCGGCAACCGCCCGATCGACCTGCACCTCAAGGCGCTGGAGGCGCTGGGCGCGGAGATCGAGCTGGCGGCGGGCTATGTCCGCGCGAAGGCGCCGTCGGGCGGCCTGACCGGCGGACACATCATCTTCCCGATCGTGTCGGTCGGCGCGACCGAGAATGCACTGATGGCCGCTACGCTGGCGCGTGGGGAGACGGTGATCGAAAATGCCGCGCGCGAGCCTGAAATCGCCGACCTGTGCCGCTGCCTGGTCGCGATGGGCGCCGAGATCGAAGGCATCGGCACGGAGCGGCTGGTGGTGCAGGGCAAGTCCGCGCTGCACGGCGCCGAGCACCGCGTCATGCCCGACCGGATCGAGGCGGGCAGCTATGCCTGCGCGGCGGGCATTACCGGGGGCGACCTGCTGCTTGAAGGCGCGCGCGCGGACGACATGCACGCAATCCTCGTCAGCCTGACCGACGCCGGCCTGTCCGTGACCGAGGAGGCCGACGGTATCCGCGTCAAGGCCGACGGCCCGCTCCGGCCAATGACTCTTTCGACCGCGCCGTTTCCCGCCTTTCCGACCGACATGCAGGCGCAATTCATGGCGATGCTGACGCTGGCCCAGGGCACGAGCGTGCTGACCGAGACGATTTTCGAGAACCGCTACATGCACGTGCCCGAGCTTGCGCGCATGGGGGCGGATATTCAGGTCCACGGCCGCACCGCGATCGTGAAGGGAGTCGACCGGCTGCTCGGTGCGCCCGTGATGGCGACTGACCTGCGCGCGTCGATGAGCCTGGTCCTCGCGGGGCTCGCGGCCGAGGGCGAGACGCAGGTCCATCGCGTCTACCATCTCGACCGCGGCTACGAACTGCTCGAGGATAAATTGTCCGCCGTGGGCGCCGATATCGAGCGCGCCGGGGGCGGCTGACGCGGAACCGGCCGGCGGCGTGCGAGTCTTTTACGGCAATCGGGAGTCGGTCGATGGCAAAGAAAAAGAACAAGAAAGGCAGCAGCGCAGCGAAGAGCACCAAGCTGCCCAAGGAACTGCGCAAGCCGCTCGGCATCGCGCTGGAACTGGCGCAGAGCCCGATGGCGCGCGAGATCGCCGCCTCGCTGCTGGTGGCGGCCGCTTCCGCGCTGGTCACGCGTCGCGAGGATAAGGATGGCGCGTCCCGTCCAAAGGCGGGGGAGGGCGATCCGTCGCGGCTGAAGCCGAAGTCCGACCCGGGGAAGGCCGGCGGAGAGATCGCGGAACTCGTCGTGCAGGGCATTGCCGCATTCGTAGGCAATCTCGGCAAGACGGCGCACGCATCGGGACATGACTCGCCAGGGCAGAACGAGACGCCTCCTCGGCCCAAGCCCAAGCTGGTTCCCTGACGCGCGTGGCAGCATCGAGGAAACGCGAGGCCACGCCGGTCGAGAAGGCCGAGGTCCGGCTGATCCGCCGGGCGGGCCCGATGCTGCGCCACCCTCTGGTCGAGACCGCGAGCGCGGCCGGCAAGATCGGGGACCAGCCGCCTCTGCTGGCCTTGTCGGGCGCCGTAATGGCCTTGGGCCTGCTGTGCCGGGACGTGAAGCTCGCGCGCACCGGCGCCCGCATGACGCTGGCGCACATGCTCGCGACCGCCGGCAAGTCGGTCGGCAAGGACAATATCGATCGAACGCGGCCGTACCGCAGCGCGGACGGGGGGCGCTACAAGGCCGAGCCTGGAAAGTCGCGCGATCCAGGGCTGCGTTCCTTTCCATCGGGGCATACGGCCGGAGCGGTCGCGGTGGCGCAGGCGATCAGGCGCGAATATTCGGGCGCGCCGGGCTTGGCCGCGCAGGGGGCGGCCGCTTTGATCGGCCTGTTCCAGATTTCGCGCCGCGCGCATTTTCCTACCGACGTGGCGGCGGGCGCGCTGATCGGCGGCGTCGCGGAAGCGGCGGTTGCAGCGGGCGCGCGCGCTTTTTGGCGGGCGCGCGACGCGGGGCGCTGACGGGCCCCGCCCGGCGGCTCTAGCTGGCCAGTCCGCGCTTTCTGCGCCGGGCCTTGTCGCCGCCGAACAGTCGCGCGCCGATCACGAGGCCGCCGATGGTCAGCGCGGTCACGAACAGTCCGAGCCCGAGGATATGCGCTTCGGTGATCTCCTCGACCGGACCCATCGATTTTGCAGCTAGGAAGCCCGGGGTCAGCAGCGCGGGAACCCAGATGATCGCGGAGGTGACGTTCGCAATCTGGAAGGTGCGCGATCGCATTCCCATCACCCCCGCGACCAGCGGGATGGTCGCGCGCACCGGCCCCAGAAAGCGGCCAAGCAGGATCGAGATGAGGCCATAGCGGCGGAAGAACAGCCGCGTCTGCGCCACCGCATGGCGATGCCGGTTGAGCGGCCAGCGATAATAAGCCGAATGGCCGATCGACTGGCCGATCACGAAGGACAGCCAGTCGCCCAGGATGGCGCCGATGAGCGACCAGAAGACGACCGGGATGGGATCGATCAGGCCGCTGCCGATCATGCCCCCGGTCGCGATCATCAAGGCGGTCGCGGGGATCAGCAGGCCGATGATCGCGAGCGATTCACCGAAAGCCAGGAGGCCGACGATGGGGCCGGCCCACGCCTGATGCTCGTTCACGAGCATGACCATGCCGGCAATGAATTCGTCCACCGTGACCTCTCCTCCCCGCCACGTGACGCCATTTGCGGGGACATGCAATCCTGCGCGCGGGCGTTGTGGGGCTCAAGGGATTACGGCCGGCAACCGGATGAGTTGCCTTGCTTC
>NZ_JBMDXG010000128.1:0-17967 GCF_048594985.1 Sphingomonas sp.
CATCCTCGTCGGGCTGCAGCGGCCGTTCGGGCAGAGGGCTGGTGAGCGTTCCTTCCTCGAACAGGAAACCCGCAATGTCCGGCGTCCCGGCGGCATCGAGCACGGTCTTGAGAATGATCAGGATCGGCACGGCGAGCAGCGCCCCCACCGGCCCCCACACCCATCCCCAGAAACTGAGCGAGACGAGGATCAGCAGCGGATTGATGGTCAGCCGTCGCCCGACCAGCGCGGGCGTGATGATGTTCGATTCGATCAGGTGGCAGGCGGTGAACACGACCACCGGGAAGGCGGCGTACCAGGCGTCGCGAAACACCATCAGCCCGCCGAGCGCGAGCAGCATGCCCGCCATGATCGGGCCGAGATAGGGCATGTAGTTGAGCAGGGCGACGATCCCGCCCCACATCAGCGGGTCGGGCAGACCGATCATCCAGAAGGCACAGGCGACCAGCAGACCGAGGCCGATATTGATCATCGTGATCGTCGCCAGATAGGCCGACGTCGAATCCACCATTTCCTGGATCACGCGCGCGGTGGTGAGCGCGCTGGAAAAGCTGCCGCGGCTAGTGATCGTGTTGCGCCGCATCCGCGTCCAGCCCGACAGGAAGAAATAGACGACGAGGATGGCGAAGAACATCTGCAGGATCGCGACCGGCGCGGAACTGGCGACCACATCGAGCAGCGAATTCGGCGCCTCGATCGTAACCGAGCGGCCGCGCCCGCCGGACCGCATGAAGGTCGACGAGAGGTTGCTCACGAAGCGGTCGAGGCTCTGATAGACGTCGACCAAAGGCCGGAGATTGCGGCGGATGCGGCTGATCCGTTCGGGCAGCAGCGCGAACCACGCCGCCGCCGGTACGATGATCGCCGCAATGGCGAGATTGGCGGTTCCCAGAAAGATCGTGATGCAGGCAAAGGCCGCGATCGGCGACGGCACGCGCCGCCGTTCGAACCACTCCAGCATCGGCACCAGCGCGATCGCGATTACGAGGGCGGCGGTGACCGGCAGGAAGAAGGCCGCGCCGAATTGCAACGCAAAGGGCAGCGCCAGCACGAACCCGGCGCCCGTGAACAGCGCGATCGCTGCCAGCAAGCGATCACGCCGAAGCGCCTCGGCGGTGCGTCCGGTCAGGAAAGCCTGCAAGAAAGACCGGTCAGGCCGCTCGTCCACCCCACCCCTCCCGCGAATCGGCGATCCGATACGCGCTTCCTGAGCGTGATGCCCAAAAACGGGTCGTTTGACGCGAGAAATCGTTAAGGATCAGCGCATTCATCGCCAAACGTGACGAGATTGCGCCTCTAACCTCATGCTGCATTGCGGCATGAAAATGCTCATCTCACCCCGACGGGGCAACGGTTCGTCGTGGATTGTTTGACGTTTTGGTGACCATGTTCGATCTGGCCGCACCAATTCGGTCGCCAGGACAGCGTTACCAGGTCCTTCCGACAAGACGTCAACCTGCTGCCGCCGCATGTGTTCCCGCGGTGTCCAGCGGTTTGCGCATGTGTATGAGCTAATATGTCGCTGAAGCGTCCCAATACGCTTTATGCCGGTGCCGGCGCGGTTGCCGCCCTGGCCGCAATGGCGCTCCTGCCCGCGTCGATGGGCAGCGCCGCTGAACTGATCGCGGCCCCCACGCTGACCTACGATCTCGAATCCACGACGCCGAGCGCGACGCCCGCGATCAAGCAAGCCGCCATCCCGGCGGCACAGACCGCCGACCTCAAGCCGCAGGATGAGCAGGCAGAGGCCGCCGAATTCGACGAGGCGTCCCATGTGTGCGTGGCGAAGGTCGTCCTGCACGAAGCCGGCAACCAGTCGCGAGCGGGCAAGGTCGCCGTCGCGCAGACGCTGGTGAACCGCCTCAAGGCAGGCCGCTTCGGCGAATCGATCTGCGCCGTCGCCAACCAGCCGGGCCAATATTTCGATCTGTCGGGCTATCGCCCCAATCGCGATAGCGACAATTGGGCCGATGCCATGGACGTGGCGCACGACGTGCTCCGCGGCGAGGCCGAGGCGGTCGCCCCGGGCGCCCTGTTCTTCCGCGCCAATTATGCGCCGACCAACAGCTTCTTCCGCGGCCGCAAGCGCGTCACCGAAGTCGGCGCGCACGTTTTCTATCGCTGACGCCGGACGGCAGGCCGGAAAGAAAAGGGGGGGCGCGGGTCGCCCCCTTTTTTTCGTCGTCAGCGCGTGGCGTTGTAGGCGAGTTGGCCGTCGGTCAGCTGAAAACCGACGATCAGCTCGAAATTGGCTTCGTTGAGCGCCGCCTTCACCTTGGGATCGGCCAGCGGATCGATCGACGCATCGGCATCGCCCACCTTGCGCTTGCGGCTCAGCCGCTCGCGCACGATCGGGGGGAGCGACGCCAGCGATTTCTGGACGTCGGCCGAAGCCGCGGCGGTTGCGATCGCCCGCGTTTCACCTTCCTTGAAATGGACCTGTACGCGGCTCTGCTGCTTGGACATCAGCTTCGTGCCGCCGCGCATCACCACCGCGAAATAAGGCAGCACCACGTCGCGCTCGCCGAACCGGCTCGAACGACGCGCTTCCACATCGAAGGTGACGCGGGCATGGACCACGTCGCCCGTCTCGTCGCAGGTCGTGCGAATGTTGGTGATGCTGGCCATGACATCCAGAGCACGGGCGTCCTGGCTCTGCGGCGGGCTGAACAGGCTGATATCACCGGTGTAGGCCGCCACCGCGACCGCCGGGCAGGCCGACCGCACGACGCTCAACCCCAGCGTCTCGTCCAGCTTGTTGCCACCGCCACAGCCGGCCAACGCCAGCGCCGCGAGGGGGACGGAGAGCAGCGCACGGTTCACCAAAGAGATACCTCGGAACAGGGAAGCGCCGAACGGCGGCAAAGGGTCGCGCGATCATAGGAAGCGCCTTTCGCGGGAGCAAGCAATCGCGTAAGCGCGATGCGATGGACGGAAACGCCGCCCCCCCGCCCCGACCGCCGCTCGACGTTCTGATTGCCGCTCCGCGCGGCTTCTGTGCGGGTGTCGACCGCGCGATCCGGATCGTCGAACTGGCGATCGAGAAATATGGCGCGCCGGTCTATGTCCGGCATGAGATCGTGCATAATCGCCACGTGATCGACAATCTGCGCGCAAAGGGCGCGATCTTCGTCGAGGAACTGGACGAGGTTCCGGATGGCGTTCCGGTGGTCTTTTCCGCGCATGGCGTTCCCAAGGTGGTTCCGGCCCGCGCGAGCGAGCGCGGGCTCGAATTCCTCGACGCCACCTGTCCGCTCGTTTCCAAGGTGCACCGCGAGGCGGAGCGTCTGGTCGATCAGCAGCGCCACATTCTGTTCATCGGGCATCGCGGACATCCCGAGGTGATCGGCACGCTGGGACAGGTGCCCGATGGCGCCATCACGCTGATCGAAACGGTCGCGGACGCCGAAACGGTGGCGCCGGCCGATCCGGACAATCTGTCTTTTCTGACGCAGACCACCTTGTCGGTGGACGATACGGCGGCGATCGTCGCCACGCTCCAGCGCCGTTTTCCGTCGATCCGGGGCCCGCGCGGCGAGGACATCTGCTACGCCACGTCGAACCGCCAGGCGGCGGTCAAGGAACTGGCGCCGCAATGCGACGCTTTGCTCGTCATCGGCGCGCCCAATTCGTCCAACTCGGTGCGTCTGGCCGAGGTGGCAGAGCGGGCCGGCGTACGCGCGCTCCTGATCCAGGATGCCAGCGAACTCGATCGGGGCTGGCTGGATGGCGTGCGCACGCTCGGCGTCACGGCCGGCGCTTCGGCGCCCGAAGTGCTGGTGCGCGGGCTGATCGCGCGTCTCGAGACATGGTTCGAGGTGAGCGAGCGCGAACTGGCGGGCGCGACCGAGACGATGATCTTCAAGCTGCCACGCGCGCTGCAGGCCGCATAGGCGGTCGGGCGCGATATGGCGGTCTACACCCACGTCTCGGCCGAGGCGCTCGCGGCGCTGCTGTCGCGCTACGACGTCGGGCGGCTGGTGTCGGCCAAGGGCATTGCCGAGGGGGTCGAAAACAGCAATTATCTGGTCGATACCGACCGCGCTCGCTTCATTCTGACCCTGTATGAAAAGCGTGTCGATGCGGGCGACCTGCCCTTCTTCCTGGCCTTGCTCGATCAGCTCGCGGATGCCGGCCTGCCCGTGCCGCGCGCGCTGCGCAGCCTTGACGGCCGGCAGGTGCAGGAGGTGGCGGGTCGCCCCGCCTGTCTGATAGAATTCCTGCCCGGCGTGTCGGTCACGCACCCCACCCCTGCGCAAGCGCGCGCCGCAGGAGCAGCGATGGGCCGGATGCATACGGCGCTGGCCGATTGCACGCTCGATCGGCCCAACAGCCTCGGTGTTGATGCGTGGCGGCCTCTGCTGGAGCGCTGCGGGCGCAACCTCGATGCGATCGATCCGACACTCTACGAAACGTTGGCGGCGGCGCTCGATCATGTCGAACCGCGCTGGGATCGCGCCGCGCCGCGCGGGGTGATCCATGCCGATCTCTTTCCCGACAACGTCCTCATGCTCGGCGACACCGTCGCGGGGCTGATCGACTTCTATTTCGCCTGCACCGACGTCCGCCTGTACGATCTGGCGATCATGCACAGCGCTTGGTCGTTCGACGCCACGGGGGGAACGCATCAGGCGGAGGTCGGCCGCGCCCTGCTCGACGGCTATTCCGAAACGCATGGCCTGTCGGCGACCGAGCGCGCTGCGCTGCCCGTGCTCGCGATGGGCGCGTGCATCCGCTTCGCGCTGACGCGCGCGTGGGACTGGCTCAACACGCCCGCCGACGCGCTCGTCACGCGCAAGGATCCGCTCGCTTACACACGTCGCCTGACCTTCTACCGCGACGCCGGCGACGCCCTGTTCGCATGAGCGACTTGCCGCTGGTCGAAATAGCCACCGACGGCGCGTGCAAGGGCAATCCCGGCCCCGGCGGGTGGGGCGTGGTGCTGCGTGCCAACGGTTCGGAAAAGGAATTGTCGGGGGGTGAGCCGCTCACCACCAACAACCGTATGGAACTGACCGCTGCGATCCGCGGGCTCGAGGCATTGAAGAAGCCGTGCCGCGTCGCGCTGTCGACCGACAGCCGCTACGTGATGGACGGGCTGACCAAATGGCTGAAGGGGTGGCAGCGCAACGGCTGGCGCACCGCCGCGCGGCAGCCGGTCAAGAATGCCGATCTGTGGCAGGAACTGATCGCCGCCGCCGCCCCGCACCGGATCGAATGGCGCTGGGTCAAGGGCCATGCCGGGCACGCAGAAAATGAGCGGGCGGACAAGCTGGCGAGCGATGCCGCCCTCCTCGCGGGCGGGCTTCGTTCGCGCTGAAACGCCATCGGGCCTTGCGCGCCACGCCCCCCGGTCCTATTGATAATTAATCGCAAAAATCTGGGTCCAATCTCGTGCGTCTCGATCAGCTTCCTCTCGGCACCACGTCGCGCATCGCCGGCATCGATTGGGATAGCCTGAGCGCGAGCGAGGCCCGCCGCCTGCGCGAGCTCGGCTTCGACGACGGCGTTTCGATCGAACCGCTTCATCGCGGTGCGATGCGTGGTCCGCTCGCCTGCCGCGTCGGGCGGATGACCGTCGCGATCCGCGGCGCGCTCGCCACCGCCGTCCACGTCGAGCCGGCATGACTCCGGCGCCGATGGTGGCGCTGGTCGGCAATCCCAATGCCGGCAAGTCCGCTCTGTTCAACGCGCTGACCGGCGCGCGACAGAAGGTCGGCAATTATCCGGGTGTGACGGTCGAGCGGAAATCGGGGCGGATGACCTTCGACGACGGCCGGCCGGTCGAACTGATCGACCTGCCCGGCACCTACAGCCTCGATTCGTCGACACCCGACGAGAAAGTGACCCGCGACGTCCTGTTCGGGCGGCAGGCGGGCGAGCGTACTCCGTCGGCATTGCTGATCGTGCTCGACGCCACCAACCTCGACAACCATCTCCGGTTCGCGATCCAACTCGTCGCGCTCGGCCTGCCGACGGTGGTGGCGCTGAACATGATCGACATGGCCGAACGCGACGGGTTGGACATCGACCTCGCCCACCTGTCGGCCGAATTGGGGGTTCCCGTCATCGCCACCGTCGCGGTGCGCAAGCGCGGGCTGGACGATCTGCGTGCGGCGCTCGACCGTGCCGTGTCAGGTGGCGGGCGTCCGGCCTTCTCCGCCACCGCTCCGACTGAGGACATCGTCGCGCTTCAGCGCCAGGCGCGCCGAATCGCGCATGCCGTGACCGCAGAGCGATCGGCGTCGCGCGCGCTGACCCGGCGGATCGATCGGATCGCGCTCCACCCCATCGTCGGCCCGATCATCCTCGCGACGCTGATGTTTGTGATGTTCCAGGCGGTCTTTTCGTGGAGCGAGGCGCCGGTCGGCTGGCTCGAAGGCGCGCAGGCGTGGCTGGGCGAGACGGCGGCGGCGACCCTGCCGGACAGCTTCCTGCGCGACCTGCTGATCGAAGGGATCATCAACGGCGTCGGAGCGGTCGTCGTGTTCCTGCCGCTGATCATCATCCTGTTCTTCTTCATCCTGTTGCTGGAGGCGTCGGGCTACATGGTCCGCGCGGCGTTCCTGATGGACAAGCTGATGGCGGGGGTCGGCCTGTCGGGGCGCTCCTTCATCCCCCTCCTCTCCTCCTTCGCCTGCGCGATTCCCGGCATCATGGCGACGCGCTCGATCGAGGATCCACGCGACCGGCTCACCACCATCCTGATCGCGCCGCTGATGACCTGCTCGGCGCGGCTGCCGGTTTACTCGGTCATTATCGGCGCGTTCGTCCCGGCGCGGACGATCGGCTGGGGGATCGGGCTGCAGGGGCTCGTTTTGTTCGGGCTCTATATCACCGGCATCCTCGGCGCGCTGGCGGCCGCCGCGATCCTGCGCCGCACCATCGCACGCGGCGCGGGGGGCAGCTTCATGCTGGAGCTTCCCAAATATCAGATGCCGGTGTGGCGCGACGTCGCGATCGGGCTGTGGCAGCGCGCCTATGTCTTCCTGCGCCGCGCGGGCACCGTCATCCTGATGGTGACGGCGGTGCTGTGGGTGCTCACCTCCTATCCGAAGGCGCCCGAGGGCAACGGGATCAAGCAGAGCGAATATTCGCTCGCCGGCCGCATCGCATCCGGGCTGGAGCCGATCGTCCGCCCGATCGGGTTCGGCCACGACATGGCGCTCGCCATCATTCCCGCCATGGCCGCGCGCGAGGTGGCGGTTTCCGCGCTCCAGACGGTCTATTCGATCGACGCCGGCGATGATGAGGCGGCGGGCGAACAGGCACTGGGCGCGCGGCTGCGGGGCGCCTGGTCGCTGCCGACCGCGCTCGCCTTCCTGATGTGGTTCGTCTTCGCGCCGCAATGCCTGTCGACGATCGCGGTGATGCGGCGCGAGACCAATGGCTGGTTCTGGCCCTCCTTCGCGCTCGCCTACCTGTTCGGCCTGGCATGGCTTGCGGCGGGCGCCACTTTCTGGCTAGCGACCACGCTCGGACTTTAAGCGAACGGGAAAAGACATGGCCGGCAGCGTCAACAAGGTGATCCTCGTCGGCAATCTGGGGCGCGACCCCGAATCGCGCAGCTTCCAGAATGGCGGCAAGGTCGTGAACCTGCGCATCGCCACGTCGGAAACGTGGAAGGACCGCAATTCGGGCGAGCGGCGCGAGAAGACCGAATGGCATTCGGTCGCGATCTTCAACGAAGGCCTCGCCAACACCGCCGAACGCTATCTGCGCAAGGGCAGCAAGGTCTATCTCGAAGGCCAGCTCCAGACCCGCAAGTGGCAGGACCAGTCGGGCGCCGACCGTTATTCGACCGAGGTGGTGCTGCAGGGCTTCAATGCCGTGCTGGTGCTGCTCGACCGGCGCGAGGGCGAGGGCGGCGGAAGCGGCGGCGGCTGGGGCGGCGACGATGAGGAGCGCGGCGGCTATGGCGGCGGGGGCAGCAGCTTCGGCGGTGGCAGCGGGGGCGGTTCGGGCTTCGGCGGCGGCAATCGCGGCGGTGGCGGCAGCAAGCCGCAGCCGTTCGACGCCGACCTCGACGACGACGTTCCATTCTGAACACGGGGCCTGCGCGCGCGTAACCACTGACCTTCAGCGAGGACAGGATGACCGATCTCGACGCTTTCGCCATCACGAATCGCTGGCCGGCGGAGCATCCCGACCGTCTGCAGCTTTATTCGACGCCGACGCCCAACGGGGTGAAGGTCTCGATCATGCTGGAGGAAACCGGCCTCCCCTACGAACCGCACTTCGTCGATATCGGCGCGAACGAGAGCTGGACACCCGAATTTCTCGCGCTCAACCCGAACGGCAAGATCCCGGCGATCATCGATCCGGACGGCCCCGGCGGCCGGCCGCTCGGGCGGTTCGAATCGGGCGCGATCCTCCTCTATCTCGCGGAGAAGACCGGGCAGTTCCTGCCGTCCGATCCGGCGCGGCGGATCGAGACGATCCAGTGGGTCTTTTTCCAGATGGGCGGCGTCGGGCCGATGTTCGGCCAGCTGGGTTTCTTCCACAAATTCGCCGGGCGCGAATATGAGGACAAGCGCCCGCGCGACCGCTACGCGGCGGAGACGAAGCGCCTGCTGGGCGTGCTCGAAGGCCGGCTCGCCGACCGGCAATGGATGATGGGCGACGATTTCACCATCGCCGACATTGCTCTGCTCGGCTGGGTCCGCGCGATCGCAGGCTTCTACGACGCCGGCGATCTCGTCGACTATGCCGGTTTGAAGGCCGTTCCCGCCTGGCTCGATCGCGGCCTCGCCCGTCCTGCGGTGGCACGCGGCCTCACCATTCCGGCGCGCGCCTAAAGCTTGTCCCTCAGCGCCTTGAGCGCGGCGAAGGGGCCCGTCTCCTCCTCACTCACGACGCCCGCCTCGCGCAGCGCCGCGTCCGCGCCCGGCGCGCGCGGAAACGGATCGAGCGCGAGCGCGAGCGTCTGCGCCACCGCCTCGCCCAGATCGACGGCCCCGCCCTCGTAGGTCAGGACGTCGAGTTCCTCTTCGTCCAACTCGATCTCCTCTTCGGCGGGTGTCGCCGGGGGCGTGAAGCGCAGCGCGAACGCTTCGTCGATATGCGCGGGCACGGGCTCGCCGCTCGCCACGCAGGCCTGGACCGCCTCCGCGCGGATGCGCCCGGTCGCGGTCACCACGTCGCCATCGCGCGCCAGCGCCGCCGTCGCGTCGAGCCGGTCGAGCGCGATCAGGCCGAAGCGCGCCGCCAATGCGCCCCGCTCCGACTCCTCGGCTTCCACCGCCACCGTGCGCGGCGCGTCTCCGATCGTATCCAGCCGGAACGGGCGGGAAAATTCCGAGGCAGTCATAATGTCAGTCGTCCTTCGAGCAATGTATTGAGCGACACAGCGTCGAGCCGCGTCTTGACCGCGAGCAGGCGCTCGCGCGCCAGCGCGTGTTCGGACGCAGTAGCCGAAGCGCCCCGATGAAGGTTGCGGGTGATCGCGGCGTCGAGGTCGCCACCCGCGAACGCAGCGCGAAACGCGCCGAGCCGGCCGCCGAGCGCCGACATCATCCGCCCGACATGCTTGCCGACGACGATGTCACCGATCCCCGATTGGCGAAGCTGACCGTCCATATCGTCGACGAACAATTCGGTCAGATAAGCCGAGGGCGCCCGGCCCGCATCGCCCTCCGCCTCCAGCCGGAGCAGGACGAGCGTCAGCATCGCTGCGACCATGTCGAACCGCCCGTCGAGCGTGTCGGGCACGCCGCCGCGGGCATACCAGTCCGGATCGCGCGCGGCAGCGACGATCGTGCCATAAAGCGGCGCGAGCGCCTCGCGCTCCTTCCGCCCGAACAGGGCCCGCCACCATCCCGCCATTCACCGCATCTCCCCGCCGCCCGCTTGCCGGGCCGGTCGCGCGCGCATATTGAGGCGCGGGCGTCCGGTTGCAATCCCGACGCGATACGGTTTGGCAGTGTCGGAGCAGACGGGATTATGGCGGTATCGTTGAGGCGCGCGGGCGTCGTATCGCTGGCGACGCTGCTCGTGCTCGGCGGCTGCACACGCGTGCGCGATCACAAGGGCTATGTCGTCGATACCGTGCTGGTCGACAGCGTCGCCGCCGGGGTCGACAACCGCGATTCGGTGACGAAGATGCTCGGCCGGCCCAGCTTCGCGAGCGAGTGGGATGGCGGATCCACCTGGTATTATGTCTCGCGCGATACCCGCCAGCTTGCTTTCAGCACGCCGCATGCCGTGTCGCAGATGCTGCTGACCGTCCGCTTCGCCTCCGATGGCGAGGTCGCGTCGGTGCAGAAGACCGGGCTGGAAACGACGCGCGACGTCCGCCTCTACGGCAAGAAGACCCCGGTACGCGGCAGCGATCGCGGCTTCTTCGCCGAGCTATTCGGCAATATCAGCGCCGGTGGTGGATCGCAGCAGGGCCCGACCGCCGACAATCCCAACCGCTGAGCCCTGGTCCGGCAGGGCCGGACCAGCTTCAACCGTTTGCGGACCGCCCGCCTCAGCGGGCGATGTCCGCCCCCGCCAGGATCGCCAGCGTCAGCAGTTCGGACGCGGTCGCCGACATGGTCGCGATCTGAACCGGCTTGTCCATGCCCACCAGCATCGGCCCGATCACCGAATCGCCGCCCACCTCGCGCAGCAGCTTGGCCGAAATGTTGGCCGATTGCAGACCGGGCATGATCAGCACGTTGGCCGGCCCCGACAGGCGGCTGAACGGATAGCTCTTCTTGACCTGCGGGTTCAGCGCCACGTCGGGCGCCATCTCGCCTTCATATTCGAAGCCGGGATCACGCTCGTCCATCAGCGCCACCGCGTCGCGGACATTGTCGATCCACTCGCCCGCCGGGTTGCCAAAGGTCGAATAGGACAGGAACGCCACGCGCGGTTCATGCCCCATCCGCCGCGCGACGGCGGCGGTATGCTCGGCGATCGCCACCAGTTCCTTCGGCGTCGGCCGCTCGGTCACCATCGTGTCGGCCATGAACACGGTGTGCCGCTGGCCGACGATCACGTGGATCCCGCACGGGCGACGCCCCTCGATCGGATCGATCACGCGCCGGATCTGGCGCAGCGTCTTGCCGTAGGTCCGCGTGACGCCGCTGATCATCGCGTCGGCCTGGCCGAGCTGGAGGAGGAGCGCGCCGAAGATGTTGCGGTCCTGATTGACCATCGCCTCGACCTCGCGGCGGAGGTAGCCGCGCCGCTGGAGTCGTTCGTACAGGAAATCGACCATCTGCGGCACGAGCGGCGAATGGCGGCTGTTGTGCAGTTCGTATTCCGAGGGGTCGTCGACGCCCAGCGCGCGCAGCTTGTCCGGCACCTCGTCGCGGCCGACCAGCACCGGCGTGCCATATCCGCCTTCCTTGAAGGCGATCGCGGCGCGCAGCACCACTTCTTCCTCGGCCTCGGCGAACACCACCCGCTTGGGATTGGCGCGCGCATTGGTGTGCGCCATCGCCAGCACCGACGTGGTCGGGTTGAGCCGCGCCTTCAGGCTGTCGCGATAGGCCGTCATGTCCTCGATCTGGCGGCGCGCGACACCGCTCCGCATCGCCGCCTCGGCGACGGCGGCGGGCACCTCCTCCATCAGGCGCGGGTCGAAGGGGGCAGGGATGATGTAGTCCTCGCCGAAATGCGGCACGGTGCCATAGGCGGCGGCAACCTCTTCCGGCACCTGCTGGCGCGCGAGCTTCGCCAGCGCCTGCGCGGCGGCGATCTTCATCTCGTCGTTGATCGTCGTCGCGCGCACGTCGAGCGCGCCGCGGAAGATGAAGGGGAAGCCCAGCACGTTATTGACCTGGTTCGGATAGTCCGAACGGCCGGTCGCCACGATCGCATCGGGGCGCACCGCCTTCGCATCGGGGGGCGTGATCTCCGGATCGGGATTGGCCATCGCGAAGATGATCGGGCGCGGCGCCATCCGCGCGACCATTTCGGGCTTGAGCGCGCCGGCGGCGGACAGGCCCAGGAAGACGTCCGCGCCCTCGACCGCGTCCATCAGCGTGCGCCGGTCGGTATTCGCCGCATGCGCCGACTGCCACTGGTTCACATCATCGCGACCCTGGTAGATCACGCCCGTCCGGTCGCACATCAGAACGTTGTCGGCGGCGACGCCCATCGCCTTGATCAGCTCGGTGCAGGCGATCGCCGCCGCGCCGGCGCCGGTCACGACGACCTTGATCTCGGAAAGCTTGCGCGCGGTCAGATAGCAGGCGTTGATCAGGCCGGCGGCGGTGATGATCGCGGTGCCATGCTGGTCGTCATGCATCACCGGGATGTTCATGCGCTCGCGCAGGGTCTGCTCGATCACGAAGCATTCGGGTGCCTTGATATCCTCAAGGTTGATGCCCCCGAAGCTCGGCTCCAGCAAAGCGACCGCGTTGCAGAAGGCGTCGACATCCTCGGTCGCGAGTTCGAGGTCGATCGAGTCCACGTCGGCGAAGCGCTTGAACAGCACCGCCTTGCCTTCCATCACCGGCTTCGACGCGAGCGCGCCGAGATTGCCCATGCCGAGGATCGCGGTCCCGTTGGAGATCACCGCGACCAGATTGCCCTTGGCGGTATAGTCATAGGCCGCGCCGGGATTGTCGGCGATCGCGCGCACCGGCACCGCGACGCCCGGCGAGTAAGCGAGGCTCAGGTCGCGTTGCGTCGCCATCGGCTTCGACGCGACGATCTCGATCTTGCCGGGCCGGCCCGACGCATGGAAATCAAGCGCTTCGCGTTCTGAAAACTGGACGTTGCTGCCTTCGGCCACCCTTTGCCTCTCCGCTCGTGTCATCCCCCCCTAACCAGCGATCGCGCCCGCGTCACCCCATTGCCGAGCAGGGATGCTTGCCGCTAGTCCCCGCGCTTTCGTTGAGAATCACCGGGGATACGACATGTCGGACTTGATCGCGGCGGATCAGCTGCGCCTCTTCATCGAGCGGATCGAGCGTCTGGAAGAAGAGAAGAAGGGCATGGCCGACGATATTCGCGACGTCTACAATGAGGCGAAGAGCCAGGGGTACGATACCAAGACGATGCGCTCGATCGTCCGCCTCCGGAAGATGGAGAAGCACGCCCGCGACGAGGCCGAGGCGCTGCTGGAAACGTACAAGGCGGCGCTCGGCCTGGGCTGAACAGGCGCCGTTCCGTTCCCGCCGCGCTCGGTTGATGCGTGGCGGGGGCCGGTCTAGAGCGATCCCGACCCACCAATAGCGAGAAGATACGGGCAGCAATGGCCGGCCATTCCAAATTCAAGAACATCATGCACCGCAAGGGCGCGCAGGATAAGAAGCGCGCGGTGCTTTTTTCCAAGCTCAGCCGCGAGATCACCGTCGCGGCCAAGATGGGCCTGCCCGATCCGAATATGAACGCGCGCCTGCGCGCCGCGGTCATCACCGCGCGCAAGGAAGGCCTGCCCAAGGACAATATCGAACGGTCGATCAATAAGGCGGCGGGCGCCGACGGCGCCAATTATGAAGAGGTCCGCTACGAGGGCTTCGGTCCCGGCGGCGTCGCTCTGATCATCGAGACGCTGACCGACAATCGCAACCGCACCGCGACCAACGTGAAGACGGCGGTGTCCAAGAATGGCGGCAATGTCGGCGCGCCCGGCGCGGTCAGCCACGGCTTCGACCGTCTCGGCCTGATCGCCTACCCCGCCGCCGTCGGCGACGCGGAAAAGGTGTTCGAGGCGGCATTGGAGGCGGGCGCCGACGATGTCGAGACGACCGAGGACGGCCACTCCATCTGGACGGCGGTCGAGAGCTTGCACGAAGTCGCCAAGGCGCTCGAGCCGACGCTGGGCGAAGCGGAGAGCGTCAAGCTCGCCTGGCGCCCGCAGACGCAGGTCGAGGTCGACGAGGCTACGGCGAGCACGCTGCTCAAGCTGCTTGATGCGCTGGACGACGATGACGACGTCCAGACCGTGTGGGGCAATTACGATATCCCAGACGCGGTGATGGAGAAGCTCGGCTGATCCTGATCGGCCTCGACCCCGGGCTCGGCACGACCGGCTGGGGCGTGATCGCGGCGGTCGGCAACCGGCTTTCCCATATCGCCAACGGGCAGGTGCGAACCGATAGCGCGGCCCCCCTGCCCCGCCGTCTCGTCACACTGTACGACGCGCTCGTCGATATTCTCCTCCTCCACCGCCCGGAGGGCGCGGCGGTCGAGGAGGTGTTCGTCAACGTGAACCCGCAATCCACGCTCAAGCTCGGGCAGGCGCGCGGCGCGGTGCTGCTCGCGGCCGCGCGGACGGGGCTCGACGTCGGCGAATATGCGCCGACCCTCGTGAAGAAGGCGGTGGTCGGCACCGGTGGCGCCGACAAGGCGCAGGTCCATGCGATGGTCGCCCGCCTGTTGCCCGGCGCGCGCATCGCCGGCGCCGATGCGGCGGATGCGCTGGCTGTCGCCATCACCCATGCCCACCATCTCGCCAGCAGGCGCCGCACGGGCGGCTAGCACAGTCCAAATCGTGGTCGGCGCAAGCGAGGCAGGCGCCCCGGACCGGACCAAACCTGACGCCCTGCTCCCTTAATGCGCCAGCTTGTCGAGCAGCTGGCGGACCTGCTGGTCGCGGCGTACCTGTTCGACGCGCTCTTCCTTGATCCGGCGGATCCGTGCTTCAGCGAGGTTCAGCGCGATCGGCGTGATGGTCGCCTGCAATGCCTTCCGCTCGTAATCGGGGCGCAGGGTCAGCGCGGCGGGCAGCCCGGCATGGTGATAGACCATCTGACCGAGACCGGTCGCCTGGATCCATCCCGCGCGGCGGAGCGCTTGCTTGAGCTGGGCCATGCTGCCGTCAAGGTCGGCGAACACCATCGATACGCCCTTATAGTGCAGATCGGTGGTGTTGATGCTCCCATCCGGGCTTTGGATGTTGGCGAAGGTGACCGTCGCCCGCTCCGCCGGCAGGCCGAGCAGTTGAGCCGGGCTGCGATGGCAATCGATCCATTGCACGTCGCCACTCTTGCGGACTCCGCAGTCACGAAAGCCCTGCTGCCTCGCTTGCTTTGGCCCGCCTTCGAGGATCAACTTTTGCCCCCCGATCGGGATCGGCGTTGCCGACGGCTCGGCAATCGGCACGAGCGCGGCTGTCGGCTTCAATTCCGGAGTGGGCGCAGGCCAGGCCAGCCAGATCGTCAATACGAGGGCTGCGATCACCGCCGCGCTTCCCGCCATCGCCAGGCGCAGCAACAGCAGCCTGCGGCGACGGCGGCGGTAGGATTCGCGCGACCGTCGGCGGCGGCGCCTGCGGCGAGGCTGCTCCTGCGTCTCGGCCTCAGGCGTCGGCGGATACATTTCGATGGGCCGCACGGCCGCTTCGCTCCGCCCGGCATATCGCTGCCCCGCGAGGTCCGGCTCGAAAAAGCCCGCCATTGCGGGTCCTGCACTGCTCATGATCATCCCTCGCGGCTATCGGCTGGAAAGCATACGCCAGACACGGGATACGGGGCGGTGGTGCGGCTGCCGATCGATCGCAATCGGGTCCAAGGCACGGTACAGGCCCGAACGCTTCATGCCGCGCCGCACCCATTTTGTAAAGCTCGGATCATGCGGCGCGGAAGACCGGGAAAAGTTGGCTGCGGAATTTCCTGCTTTATCTTCAATGATTAACCATGTGCGCTTGCGACGCGCAGCGCATATCCACCGCGTCGCACAACGCATGTCATTACGCGTTCCGGGCACTCGAGCCGACAGGTCGGCCGGGTGGCCTCGACTTCCGCGTTGGCGCGCCCTAGTCGATGGGGCATGATCGCGCGTCTCGCCGGGAAGCTTGTCGAAACCGGGGCCGATCACGTGGTGCTCGACGTCGGCGGCGTCGGTTATCTTGCCCAGGCATCGACGCGCACCCTGGGTGCGATCGGCCCGCTCGGCGGCGATGTCACGCTGTTGACCGAGATGCAGGTGCGCGAGGACGCAATCACCCTCTTCGGCTTCGGTTCGGGCGCCGAGCGCGACTGGTTCCGCCTCCTGACCGGGGTCCAGGGGGTCGGCGGGCGCGTTGCGCTCGCGATTCTCTCTGTGCTCGATCCGGGCGAACTGGCGCGCGCCGTGGCCCAGGGTGACAAGGCGATGATCGCGCGCGCGCAGGGGGTCGGCCCCAAGCTCGCGCAGCGGATCGCGATGGAGCTGCGCGACAAGGCCGGCGGCATCCCGGGTGGGCCTTCGGTTGCGACTGTGCCGGCATCGCCCGCATCGGCGCGGGGCGACGCGGTGTCGGCGCTCGCCAATCTCGGCTTCCGGTCGGCGGAGGCGGTGGGCGCGGTTGATGCCGCCATCGGTGAGCTGGGGCCCGACGCCACGCTCGACGCGCTCGTCCGTCTCGCGCTGCGCAAGGCATCGCGCGCCTGAATTGCCCGGCCGGGCACGCGCGACTAGACGGAGAGCGCATGTCCGACGCCGACCGCCTGCTTTCCCCCACCCGCGCGCCCGAGGACGCCGATGCCGCGCTGCGTCCACGGTCGCTCGATGACTTCGTCGGGCAGCAGGCGGCGCGCGACAATCTGCGCATCTTCATCCAGGCGGCGCGCGCGCGGGGCGAGGCGCTCGACCATGTCCTGTTCTTCGGCCCCCCGGGCCTCGGCAAGACCACGCTGGCGCAGATCGTGGCACGCGAGCTGGGCGTCGGCTTCCGCGGCACGTCGGGTCCGGTGATCGCCAAGTCAGGCGACCTCGCCGCCCTGCTCACCAATCTCGAGGAGGGCGATGTTCTCTTCATCGACGAGATCCATCGCCTCGCCCCCGCGGTCGAGGAGGTGCTGTATCCGGCGATGGAGGATCGCGCGCTCGACATCATGATCGGCGAGGGACCATCGGCGCGGAGCGTGCGGATCGATCTGCCGCGCTTCACCCTCGTCGGCGCGACCACCCGTCAGGGGCTTTTGACCACGCCGCTGCGCGATCGTTTCGGCATTCCCGTGCGCCTGCAATTCTACACCGTCGACGAGCTGGAGCGCGTGGTCGCGCGCGCCGCGCGGCTGCTCGGTATGCCCGTCACCACCGAACGCGCGCGGGAAATCGCCCGCCGCGCGCGGGGCACCCCGCGCAGCGCCGGCCGGTTGGTGCGCCGGGTACGCGATTTCGCGCATGCGGCAGGGCACGATCAGGTGGATGCGGGCGCGGCCGACACGGCGCTCAACCGGCTGGAGGTCGACGCGCTCGGCCTCGACGCGATGGATCGGCGCTACCTCCTGATGATCGCCGATCTCTACAAGGGCGGACCGGTCGGCGTGGAGACGCTCGCGGCGGGCCTGGGCGAGCCTCGCGACACGATCGAGGAAGTGGTCGAACCTTACCTCATCCAACTCGGCCTGATCGCCCGCACCGCCCGCGGCCGCTGCCTCAACGGCCGCGCCTGGACGCACTTGGGCCTGCCGGAGCCCTCCACGGGGGGACAGGGCGCGCTGTTCGACAAGACATGACACCCTTCACGCTCAATCCCGCGATCGACGTGCCCGCGCTCTCGGCCCAGTTCGCGCGCGACGGGGTAATCCAGATCGACGGGTTTTTGGGGCCCGCCGCCCCAGGGTTTCGGGACCATTTGCTCGCGCGAACCGACTGGAACTTCGTGCTCAATTCCAACGAGCAGGTCTACGAGGTGCCGCGCCATGGCCCAAACGCCCTGCCGCCCGACCAGGAGGCCAGACTCCGCGAGGCGATCCTTGTCAAGGCGCGCGACGGGTTTCAGTTCTGCTATGACTCGATCCGCGTGCCCGACGAGGATCGGGAGCGGCGTGAGGACGACCCGCTCCATGCCTTTGCGCGGTTCATGTCCAGCGCTGCCGTCATCGATCTTCTGCGCGCGGTCACGGGCCGCGACGCGATCGATTTCGCCGATGCCCAGGCGACGGCATATCGTCCGGGCGACTTCCTGACGACGCATGACGACGGCGTGGCGGGCAAACATCGTCACGCCGCTTATGTCCTGAGCCTGTCCCCGGACTGGCGCGCCGAATGGGGCGGCCTGCTGCTCTTTCACGATGGCCGTGGTGATATTCTGCGAGG
>NZ_JBMDXG010000129.1:0-15492 GCF_048594985.1 Sphingomonas sp.
CGCCCGATAGCGGTAGCGCCGTGTCGCCCGGTGAAGCGGCCGCCGACGTGCGCTCCATGCCGGCGACGTCGAAGATGCGCCGCTTCAGCAGCGCGTCCCACGTCTCGCCCGATACCGCTTCCAGCACCGCGCCCAGCAGAATGAAGCCGAAATTGCTGTAGCCCCAGCGCGAACCCGGCGGGAATAGCGGCGCGCGCCCGCCGAACCTCCTCACGAAGTCGGACGGCGTGCGCAATTCCCCCGCATGCGCCTCATAATCGGGGCCGAAGAAATCGCCTGTGCCGCCGCTATGGATCAGCAGATGCTCGACCGTCACTTGGCGGGCGAGCGCCGTGTCGGGATAATCGGGCAACAGCCGGGCGATCGTGTCGCTCAGCCGCAGCTGCCCTTGCTGGACGAGCTGCAACGCCGCCACCGCGGTGAACATCTTGCCCGCCGATCCCACGCAGAAGCGCGTCGCGGGCGTGACCGGTCGCACGCCGGCGGCGTCCTGCGCGCCATAGGCCTCGCGCAGCAGGACGCGACCCTCCCGGGCGACCAGCATCGTTCCCGAAAAGCGGCCGGCGCGCGCATGCGACCGGAGCTTCCGGTCGAGCGCCTCCAGCGCCCCGCGCTCGCTCGTTCGCGCGACCGCGAAATCCACGGGGTCGGGCGAGCCGGCGAAGGACAGATCCTCGATGCCCCGATCGCCGGTCGACAGCACGACCTTCGAAAAGCGATCCCAGTCGCGGTCGCGCACCCACGCCGTGATCTCCCGCCCGGCCGTCTCGCCGGCGCGCAACGCCACGAACCCGCCCGACGCATCGCGCACACCCAGATCCTCATCCAGATAAGGGACGAGGTCGGGAATGTTCCGCCTCACGAACGCTGCATAGGCCGACAGATCGGCGTCATTGAAGGCAGCCAGCCATCTCCGCAGCCATTCGGCTGGATCGACCGCCGGCGCGGCGCCCGCTGGAGCGGACAGACAGGCAAGCGCCATGCCACCCATGACATCACGTCGAGACACATGCATGAGCCACCTGTCGAAATCAGCGATCGTCAGATACGTAGGCACCTACCGATATGTCAAGGACACCGGGGCGAGATTTCGTAGCCGACCAGGGCGGGGCAGCGCTCGGCGCGCGGCTGCGGCGACTGAGCGCGGCGATCGACGCCGACGCCGCGCGCATCTACGCAGCGCACGGCGTCCGGTTCGAACAGCGTTGGTTCGGGGTCATCAACCAGCTCGCGCTCTTCGGCCCCTCGGGCGTGCGCGATCTGGCGGCCGTCTTGGGCATCAGCCACGCCTCCGTCAGCGAGACGCGCCAGTCGCGGGAGAAGGCCGGGCTCGTGACATCCGCCGACGATCCGGCGGATGCGCGTCGGCGCCTGCTGACCCTGTCTCCGTCCGGCGTGGCGCTGGTGGCGCGCTTGCGCCCGCTGTGGGATGCGTTCGACGATGCCGCACGCGCGCTGGATGCCGAGGCCGGGGGTGTCGCGGCGGCGCTGGCCCGGCTCGAACAGGCGCTGGCGGACAGGCCGTTGTCGGAACGTGTCCGCTCCCGGCTGGAACAGTCCTGACGCTCCCCGGCGTGGGCCCTATTCGTGCGCGCGGCCGAAATCGGGGCGGGCGTCGTCCTGCCCCTGTTCGATGATCGATCGGCGGATCGCGCGGGTGCGCGTGAACAGGTCGAACAGCGCATCGCCGTCGCCCCAGCGGATCGCGCGCTGGAGCATCGTCACGTCCTCGGTCAGGCGCTGGAGCACCTCCAGCACCGCCTCGCGATTGTTGAGGAACACGTCGCGCCACATCGTCGGGTCCGACGCGGCGATGCGCGTGAAATCGCGGAAGCCGCCGGCCGAGAATTTGATGACCTCGCTCTGCGTCACCTCCTCCAGGTCGGACGCGGTGCCGACGATGGAATAGGCGATCAGGTGCGGCACATGGCTCGTTACCGCGAGCACGAGGTCGTGGTGCCGCGCCTCCATCGTCTCGACCTGTGCGCCCAGCCGCTCCCAGACGGCGGCGACGCGCGCCACCGCCGCCGGATCGGCGTCGGCCGGCGGCGTCAGGATGCACCACCGCCCCTTGAACAAAGTGGCGAAGCCCGCCTCCGGCCCCGAAAATTCGGTCCCCGCCACCGGATGCGCGGGCACCACGGCGCGGCCCGGCAAAGCCGCCTGCAACGCCGCCAGCACGCCCGCCTTGGACGATCCGACATCGCTCACGATCGCATCTGCCGGCAGATCGGCCGCGATCTCCGCCGCCACCCCCGCGACCGCGCCGACCGGCACGCACAGGATGACGAGGTCGGCATCGGTCACCGCCGCGCCGGCCGTGTCGGTCACGTCGTCGCAGAAGCCGATCGCCGTCGCCCGTTCGCGCACGCTTGCGTCGCCGTCATGCCCCGTGATCGCGACCGTCGGCATCTCCACCCGGATCGCGCGCGCGATCGACGACCCGATCAGGCCGAGCCCGACGATCGCGACGCGCGCGAACGGCAGCATCAGGCGGCCGCCCCAGCCATCTCGCGCAGCGCCTCGGCGATCGCGCGCACCTCCGCCTCGGTGCCGATCGTGATGCGAAGGCCATGCGCCAGCCCCTGATTGGGCAGCCAGCGGACGATATAGCCGCGCTCCATCAGCCCCTTATATGCGGTCTCGGCGGTCAGCGCGCCTTCGAACAGGACCAGCACGAAATTGGCCTTGCTCGGCACCGCGCGTAGCCCGGCATTGCCCAGCGCGGCGATCTCGCCCTCGAACCATGTCCGCCATTCGAGGTTGTGGTCGTGGCTGGCGCGCACGAAATCGTCGTCGCCCAGCGCAGCGACCGCCGCCGCCTGCCCCGCCGTCGACACGTTGAACGGCGCGCGAATCTTGTGCATCGCCTCCATCGCCGCCGCCGGCCCGTAGGCCCAGCCGATCCGCTCGGCGGCTAGGCCGTGGATCTTAGAAAAGGTCCGCGTTACCAGCACGTTGGCGGCGGTGCGCGCCAGATCGAGCGCGCCGTCGTCATCCTCGGGCTCGAGATATTCGGTATAGGCCTGGTCGACCACCAGCAGGCAGTCCGCCGGCAGCGCGCCATGCAGGCGCGCCAGCTCCGCGCGCGACGTATAGGTGCCGGTCGGGTTGTTGGGGTTGGCGACGAACACCACCCGCGTCCGATCGGTCACGGCCGCCAGCAGCGCGTCGACGTCGGTCGCATAGTCGCGGTCGTCGGCCTCGACCGGCTCCGCCCCCACCCGCCGCGCCGCGATCGGATAGACCGAAAAGCCGTAGCGGACATACAGCACCTCGTCGCCGACGCCGGCATAGGCGCCCGCCGCGAGATGGAGCAGTTCGTCCGATCCGGTGCCGTGGATCACGCGCGCGGGCTCCAGCCCGAACTTGTCGGCGATCGCGGCGCGCAGATCGTGCGCGGCGGCGTCGGGATAGCGGTCGAGGCTCGCCGCCGCGGCGACGAACGCCGCGCGCGCCGCCGGGCTGGTGCCCAGCGGGTTCTCGTTCGAGGACAGCTTGTGAACCTTGCGGCCGTCGTCGGCGGTCGACCGCCCCGGCACATAGGGGGAGATCGCCGCGATCCAGGGCTTGGGCGTGGGTGCGTTCATGGCGCGCGGCTTTAACCCATGGGCCGGCATTGACAATAAGCGTGGCGCGACCCTAGCCCGCGCTCCCCATGACCGACGATCCGCGCTTCGGCCTCGCGCGCCATGTGACGCTCCCCGGGCCGCTCGCGCTCGACGGCGGCGGGCGGCTGTCGCCGGTCGAAATCGCCTACGAAACCTACGGCACGCTCGATGCGGGCGGTACCAACGCAATCCTCGTCTGCCACGCGCTGACCGGCGACCAGCATGTCGCTTCCGCCCATCCCAAGACGGGCAAGCCCGGCTGGTGGACGCGGATGGTGGGCGCGGGCAAGCCGATCGATCCCGCGCGTCATTTCATCGTCTGCGCGAACGTCCTCGGCTCGTGCCTCGGCTCGTCGCGCCCGGCCAGCACCGATCCCGCCACCGGCCGGCCCTACGGCATGTCCTTTCCGGTCATCACCGTGCGCGACATGGTGCGCGCGCAGGCGATGCTGCTCGACCATCTTGGCGTGGCGGTGCTGGAGGCGGTGGTCGGCGGATCGATGGGGGGGATGCAGGCGCTCGAATGGGCGGCGACCTTCCACGATCGGGTCCGCGCCGCGATCGTCATCGCCAGCGCCGCGCGCCATTCGGCGCAGAACATCGCCTTTCACGAGGTCGGGCGCCAGGCGATCATGGCCGATCCAAACTGGCGCGGCGGCGCTTATTACGGCGCGGGCGATCCGCCCTCGGCCGGCCTCGCCGTCGCGCGCATGGCGGCGCACATCACCTATCTGTCGGAGGCGGGGCTGACCGAGAAGTTCGGCCGCCGCCTGCAGGATCGCGGCGCCAAGGGCTTCGGCTTCGACGCCGACTTCCAGGTCGAATCCTATCTCCGCCATCAGGGGATCAGCTTCACCGACCGGTTCGACGCCAATTCCTATCTCTATATCACCCGCGCGCTCGATTATTTCGATCTGGCGGAGGAGCATGGCGGCCTCCTCGCCAACGCCTTTCGCGGCAGCGCGACGCGCTTCTGCGTAGTCAGTTTCGACACCGACTGGCTCTATCCCACCGCCGAATCGCGCACGATCGTCCACGCGCTGAACGCCGCCGGCGCGCAGGTCAGCTTCGTCGAACTGTCCTCGCCCTTCGGCCACGACGCCTTCCTGCTCGACGTGCCCGAACTCAATCAGGTGGTCGACGGCTTCATCCGTGCGGGGGAGGCATGAGCGGCTACGAACTGTCCGACGACAAGGCGCGGCTCGATGTCGCGCGCGTGCACGGCTGGCTCGCGTCGAGCTATTGGTCGCCTGGCATCGCGCGCGATCTGGTTGAGCGCGCGATCGCCGGCTCGCACTGTCTCGGCGCCTATCGCGATGGGGAGCAGATCGGCTTCGCGCGCATGATCACCGATCACGCGACCTTCGCCTGGCTCGCCGACGTGTGGATCGACGAAGGCGCGCGCGGACAGGGGATCGGCCGCGCGATGGTGCGCTGGTTCGTCGATCATCCCGCTTTCGCCGGCGTCCGCCGGATCGGTCTCGTCACCCGCGACGCGCACGGCGTCTATGCGGCGGAGGGGTTCACCCCGCTCCTCCGCCCCGACCGCTATATGGAGCGGCTCGCGCCCGGCTTCGCCGACCTGCTACGGGCCGAACCATGAGCCTGCGTCCCGATCTCGCGATCATCGCCGATCATGTCGCGCGCGGCGCGCGCGTGCTCGATATCGGCTGCGGCGATGGTGACCTGATGGCGGTGCTGCGCGACCAGCGCGGCGTCGACGCGCGCGGGCTGGAGATCGATCCCGCCAATGTCAGCCGCGCGGTCGCCAAGGGGCTGTCCGTCGTGCAGGGCGACGCCGACACCGACCTGACCTATTATCCCGACCGCGCGTTCGATTACGCGATCCTCAGCCAGACGCTGCAGACCGCGCGCGCGCCCGACCGCGTGCTCACCGATCTGCTGCGGATCGGCACGCGCGCCTTCGTCTCCTTCCCCAATTTCGCCTTCTGGCGCGTGCGCTGGCGGCTGATGTGGGGCGGGCGGATGCCGGTGACCAAGGCCCTTCCCGTCTCCTGGTACGCGACGCAGGACATCCACCACCTGACGATCGACGATTTCCGCGCCTTCGTCGCCGAACGCGGGCTGACGGTCGAGAATTCCTGGTTCCTCACCGGCAGCCGCCGCATCTCCAGCGCCGCCGCCAACCTGCGCGCCGAACATGCGGTGTTCCTGCTGCGGCGGTGAGCCGCGGAACCAATGCGCCTACGGATTGCGGCGCCTTAGGCGCGACGGCATAGCGCTTCCATGCGAACGCGGATCAAGGTGTGCTGCATCGCTTCGCCGGAAGAAGCGCGCATGGCGATCGAGGCCGGTGCCGACGCGCTGGGACTAGTTGCGCGCATGCCTTCGGGTCCAGGTCCGATCCCCGATGCCACGATCGCCGAAGTGACGGCATTCGTGCCGCCACCGGTCGCGACATTCCTGCTGACCTCGGAAACGACGGCCGAGGCGATCGCCGCTCATGTCCGGGCCACCAACCCGTCCACGGTTCAGATCGTGTCGCATATCGATCCGGCGGAATCCGAGAAGCTGGCGGCGCTGGAGCCGCATGTGCGCCGTGTTCAGGTCATCCATGTCGAAGGGCCCGACGCGCTCGATCTGATCCCCGGCTATGCTCCGCACGTCCACGCCTTCCTGCTGGATTCGGGCAGGCCGAACGCGGCCGTCGCGGAGCTGGGCGGAACCGGCCGCGCCCACGATTGGGCGGTAAGCGCGGACTTCGTTCGCGCGACCGGGAAGCCGGTTTTCCTTGCGGGCGGTCTGTCGGCTGCGAACGTTGCCGCTGCGATCACGCAGGTTCGGCCCTATGGTCTCGACCTCTGTTCCGGGGTCCGGACCGACGGCCGGCTCGACCCGGTGAAGCTGGCCGCCTTTGTGGCCGCCGTTCGGCAGGCCGACGCACGATTGGCCTCCACGCGCGCGGCCGACTGATACAACTCCGCCCTTACCGCCGGCACGACTTTTGCGAAGCGTTCGCCGACTCGGCCACCTACCCCCTGAGCCGCGCGCCCGCCTTGGCTGCCGCCGCGACGATCCGGTCGGAGATCGCCTGCAGGTCCGCGTCGGTGAAGCTCTTCTCCGCCGGCTGCAGCGTCACCGCGATCGCGACGCTCTGCTCGTTTTCGGCGAGGCCGGGGCCGGTGAAGATGTCGAACAGCGCCACGTCGACGATCGCCGCCTTGTCCGCGCCGCGCACCGCGCGCAGCAGCGCGTCGGCGGGCGCATCCGTCGCGGTCACGAACGCGAAGTCGCGCGTCACCGGCTGGAGCGCGGGCGGGGCATAGGCCCCGCGCATCCGGCCCGCCTCGCGCTTTGCCGGAATCGCGTCGAGATACAGTTCGGCCGCGACCACCGGCCCGTCCAGCCCGAAGGCGCGCGCGGTCGCCGGATGAAGCTCGCCGAACTCCGCCAGCACGGTTTTGGGGCCCAGCCGCAGCGATCCGGACCGGCCCGGATGCCAGGTCGGCGACACCGCCTCCATCACCTGCAGCCGCTCGGCCGGCGCGCCGGCGGCGGCGAGCAGCGCCATCGCCTCGCCCTTCGCGTCATAGGCGTCAAACCGCCCGCCGCCCGCGCGCCAGTCGCGCGGCCGCTCGCCTGCGAGCAGCAGGCCGAGCGTCGGCCGCTCGCCCTCCGCCAGATAGCGGCGCCCGATCTCGAACAGCCGCACCGCGCCCGCGCCGCGATCGACGTTGCGCCGCGCCGCCGCCAGCAGGCCCGGCAGCAGCGACGGGCGCATCGCCTTCAGGTCCTCGCTGATCGGATTGGCGAGCACCCACGCCGCGCCACCGAAACGCGCGGCCTCGCCTTCGGGCAGGAAGCTCCACGTCACCGCCTCGTTCAGCCCGCGCGCGGCGGCGCTGCGGCGGAGGATGCGCTCGATCCTCTGCTCGGGCGTCGCGGTCGGGCGCGCCACGCCGTCGGGGCGCGGCAGGGCGACCGCCGGCACGCTGTCGATCCCCTCGACGCGCACGATCTCCTCGACGATGTCGGCCACGCCATGCACGTCGCGCCGCCAGCTCGGCACGCGGATGTTCCACGATCCGTCCGCGCCGAAGCCGAGCCGCGACAGGATCTCGCGCTGCCGCTCGGGCGCGACGTCGATCCCGGCGATGCGCTGCGTCGCCTGCGGATCGTAGCGGAAGGTGGGATAGCCGGCGGGCAATTGCCCCGCCTCGATCGCGTCGCTGGGGGTTCCGCCGCAGAGCTGCGTGACGAGCCGCGTCGCGATGGCGAGGCCGTCGGCCAGGAAGGCGGGATCGACCCCGCGCTCGAACCGCTGGCGCGCGTCGCTGGTCAGGCCGAGCTTCTGGCCCGTGCGCGCGATCGTCTCGGGCGTGAAATAGGCGCATTCGATCAGCACGTCGGTGGTCGTATCCGACACGCCCGAATGCAGCCCGCCCATGATCCCGCCGATATCGTGGACCTGCACATCGTCGGCGATCACCGTCATCTCGGGATCGAGCGCATAGTCCTTGCCGTTGAGCGCGGTCAGCGTCTCGCCCGGATGCGCCTTGCGCGCGACAAGCCCGCCCTGCAGCGTGGCCATGTCGTAGACGTGGAGCGGGCGGCCGAGATCGATCATCACGTAATTGGTGATGTCGACCAGCGCCGAGATCGCGCGCTGCCCCACCGCCGTCAGCCGGCGCTGCATCCGGTCGGGCGAGGCGCCATTGGCCACGCCCTTCACCGCGCGGCCGAAGAAGGCCGGGCAGCCTTCCGGATCGCGCGTCTCGATGCTCACCGGTGACGGCCCGTCGCCCCGGATCGTTGGCACGTCGAGCGGCGCGAGCGTGCCGAGCCCGGCGGCGGCCAGATCGCGCGCGATCCCGCGCACGCCCATGCAATCCTGCCGGTTGGGGGTGATCGCGACGTCGATCACCGGATCGGACAGACCGGCATAATCGGCATAGGATGTCCCCACCGGCGCGTCGACCGGCAGCTCGATGATCCCGTCATGGTCCTCGCCGAGCTCCAGCTCGCGCGTCGAACACATCATGCCGTTCGATTCGACGCCGCGGATCGCCGCGACGCGCAGCACCATGCCGTTGGCGGGCACGACCGCGCCCGGCCTGCCGAACACGCCGACCAGCCCCGCGCGCGCATTGGGCGCACCGCACACCACCTGGAGCGGGCCGTCGCCCGCGTCGACCGTCAGCACCTGCAATTTATCGGCCTGCGGGTGCGGCGCGGCGGTCAGCACGCGCGCGACGGTGAAGCCCGAAAGCTTGGCGGCGGGATCGTCGACGCCCTCGACCTCGAGCCCAAGCTTCGTCAGCGCGACCACGATCTCGTCGAGGCCCGCCTCGGTCTGGAGGTGGTCCTTCAGCCAGGAAAGGGTGAACTTCATGCCCCCACTCCCCCGCTGAGCGTGGGCACGTCGAGCGCGCGGAAGCCATAGTGGCGCAGCCAGCGCAGATCACCATCGAAGAAGGCGCGCAGATCGTCCATCCCGTATTTGAGCATGGCGAGCCGGTCGACGCCGGTGCCGAAGGCGAAGCCCTGATATTCGTCGGGGTCGAGCCCGCACGCGGCGATCACCTTGGGATGCACCATGCCGCTGCCCAGCACCTCCATCCAGCCTTCGGACCCGCCGATCACGCGGCGGCCCTTCTCGATCGAATAGCCGACATCGACCTCGACCGAGGGTTCGGTGAACGGGAAGTAGGACGGGCGCAGCCGCAGCACGATGTCGTCGCGCTCGAAGAAGGCCTTGAGGAAGGTTTCCAGCGTCCAGCGCAGATGGCCGAGGTGGATGTCCTTGTCGATCACCAGCCCTTCGATCTGGTGGAACATCGGTGTGTGCGTGGCGTCGCTGTCGGACCGGTAGACGCGCCCCGGCGCGATGATCCGGATCGGCGGCTGTTGGGTCATCATCGTCCGGATCTGCACGGGCGAGGTGTGCGTGCGCAGCAGCATCCGATGCGCGCGCCCTTCCTCGTCCGGGAAGTAGAAGGTGTCGTGCATCGCGCGCGCCGGGTGCGTCTCGGGAATGTTGAGCGCGGTGAAATTGTGCCAGTCGTCCTCGATCTCCGGCCCGGTCGCGACCGCGAAGCCCAGGTCGGCGAAGATCTCCGCCAGTTCGTCCATCACCTGGCTTACCGGATGGACCGATCCCTCCGCGCCCGCCGCCACCGGCCGCGTCATGTCGAGCCGCTCGGACGCGAGCCGCGCGTCGAGCGCGGCGGCATCGAGTGCGGCCTTGCGCTCCGCGATCGCATCGGCGACCGCGCCGCGAAAGGCCTGGATCGCGGGCGCCTTCGCCTGCCGCTCCTCGGGCGACATCTGGCCCAGCGTCTTCATCAGCGCGGTGATCGATCCGCTCTTGCCGAGCGCGCTCACGCGGATCGTCTCCAGGGCCTCCGCGTCGGCGGCGGCGATGGCGCCCAGAAGCTCCACCCTGGTCTGGTCGAGGTCGGTCACTGTTTTCCTGTCTGCAAGCACGGGCGCGCCGGTCCGCGCGCGTGGGCCCCTTGCCGGGCCGGACGCCGTCCCGTCAACCGCGCGGGCAAATATGGGCGCGACCGATGCAGCCGCGCCGCGCCCGCGCGGGCGGTCACACCGGCTCGGGCCGGCCGATCCCCATCCGCGCCAGCGCGCGGCGGCGGTCGATCAGCTGGTGCTTCAGCGCGCCGCCGATATGCAGCGCGAGCAGCCCGATCAGGATCCAGGCCACGGCACCGTGGCGCGCCTCGAACGTCGCGTGCGCCGCGCGCAATTTCTCCGCGCCGCCCGGCTGCTCGCCGATCGCGACGATCGGCGCGAGCTTGGGCAGCGGGATGACGCCCCACACGCGCATCTGGCGCGGCTTGGGCGGCGGACCCGGCTGCGGCGCGGCGGTATCGACCGCGACCTGCATCGCCGGCCTGGGCACGCTTGCCGAAATCATCGCCCACCCGGTCAGCGGCGCGGCGAGCAGCGCGCAATAGAGCAGGAAATGCACGCCGTGCGCCATCGCCCGCTGCCACGCCGCCATCGGCAGATAGGGCGGGCGCGGATGCATCACGCGCCACAGGATGCGGATCAAGGTCAGCGCCAGAATGGTGATGCCCGACGAAACGTGGAACGCCCAGATCCCCTTGGGGATCGCATGGTGGAACAGGCCGGTGACGAGGTTGAACAGGACGAACAGCGCGGTCACCCAGTGGAGGATGATCGCGCCTCTCGAATAGCGCAGTCTGCCGGCCGCTGTCGCTTCCATGCCGCTCTCCCGGTTTTTTTCCGGAAAGTCTGATCCCGATCGCCGCGCCCGTCAATCGCCGGGCCGGACGACAAGTATCTCTAGCCTCCCCTCAAGGATCGCTCGATTGCGCCGCACCGCCCGATCGCCCATGTGGGCATTATGGCGAGCCTTCTCGATCCCCAAGCGCGCGGTCGCGTGATCCTCGTCGGCGCCGGTCCCGGCGACCCCGGTCTCCTCACCTTGCGCGCGGTCGACGCGCTGCGCCAGGCCGATGTCGTGGTCCATGACGGCCTGATCGATCCGCGCGTGCTGGACCATGCGCCCGCCACCGCACAGCGCATCTCCGTCGCCAAGACCCGCGCGCGGCATACGCTGCCGCAGGAGGCGATCAACGCGCTGATCGTCGCGCACGTGAAGGCGGGATCGGTCGTGGTGCGCCTGAAGGGCGGCGACCCGTTCGTGTTCGGTCGCGGCGGCGAGGAGGTCGAGGCGGTGCGCGCCTCCGGCCTGCCGGTCGAGGTCGTGCCCGGCGTCTCGGCCGCGCTCGGCTGCGCGGCGGACGCGATGCTGCCGCTCACGCACCGCGACTGGTCGAGCGCGGTCAGCTTCGTCGCCGGCCAGTGCAAGCCTGTCCTGAGCGACGCCGCAGGCGGCGTCGAAGGGGGGCTCTCGGATCAGGACTGGTCGGGTCTCGCCGGGCAGGGCCGCACGCTCGTCATCTACATGGGCGTCGCCAATGCGCGCGCCATCGCCGACAAATTGATGATGGACGGCGTCGCGCCCGACATGCCGGTGGCGGTGCTCGAACGCGGCACGCTTCCCGGCAGCCGGGCACTCCGCACCTTGCTCGCCGATCTGGGCGACATGGTCGAACGCGATCAGGTGAAGAGCCCGGCGATCATCGTCGTGGGCGAAGTGGTGCTGCTGTCCGACGCGACGAACCGGCTCGCAGCATTCGCCGCGCAGGCGGAGGCGCTGGCATGAAGCTGCTGACCGGAAACGATCTGGTGACGGGCGACGTGATCTGGTGGGCGGGCGAAGGCTGGTCGCGCGCGATCGCGGACGCGGTCGACGTCGCCGACGGCGGCGAGGCGCTGGCCAAGCGCGAGGAAGCCGCGCGCCGGGTGAACGGCCCCTATCTGATCGATGCGGCGCCGGGCGATCGCGGCCCCGCCCCGCTCCACATCAAGGAACGCATCCGCGCCGCCGGCCCGACCGTGCGTCCCGATCTCGGCATCCAGGCGGAAGAGACCAGCCGCGCGGGGTGGGTGATATGACCTGCCCGTCGTGCCCGCGCAGGCAGGGGCCCATCTCTATTGAAGCAAACGATACCGCGTGTGGCGGGAGCCATGGCCCCCTGCCTGCGCAGGGGCGACGTTGGATCAGGGCCGCGAGCTAGAAAATGTACCAATATGACCAATATGATCAGGCGATCGTCGATGCGCGCGTGGAGGAATTCCGCGACCAGGTCGCGCGCCGCCTGTCGGGGGAGATGAGCGAGGACCAGTTCAAGCCGCTCCGGCTGATGAACGGCCTCTACCTCCAGCTTCACGCCTACATGCTGCGCGTCGCGGTCCCTTATGGCACGCTCAATGCGCGCCAGATGCGGATGCTGGCGCATATCGCGCGCAAATATGACCGCGATTATGGCCACTTCACCACCCGCCAGAATCTCCAGTACAACTGGATCAAGCTGGAGGACGCCGCCGACATCCTCGCCGAGCTGGCGACGGTCGAGATGCACGCCATCCAGACCAGCGGCAACTGCATCCGCAATATCAGTTCGGATCAATAGGCCGGCGCTTCGGCCGAAGAGGTGGCGGACCCCCGCCCCTATGCCGAGCTGCTGCGGCAATGGTCGACCTTCCACCCCGAATTCACCTACCTGCCGCGCAAGTTCAAGATCGCGGTGATCGCGTCGGACGCGGATCGCGCGGCGATGCGGCTCCACGATATCGGCCTGCAGCTGAAGCGCGACGCTAGCGGCGCGCTCGGCTTCGCGGTCTATGTCGGCGGTGGCCAGGGGCGGACGCCGATGGTCGCGCCGCTGATCCGCGACTTCGTCGGCGCGGACGAGTTCGTCAGCTATCTGGAGGCGTGCCTGCGCGTCTACAATCGCTACGGGCGGCGCGACAACATCTACAAGGCGCGGATCAAGATCCTGGTCCATGAGATCGGCGCCGACGAATATCGCCGCCAGGTGGAGGAGGAGTTTCTGCAGGTCAGGACGCTCGGCATCGATCCGCCGGCGGCCGAGCTCGACCGCATCGCCTCGCACTTCGCCCCGCCCGCGTTCGAGCAGGGGCTGTCCGACGCGATCGACCGCAGCGATCCCGATTTCGCCATCTGGGTCGATGCCCAGGTCGCCGCGCACAAGCAGCCCGGCTATTCGATCGTGACGATCAGCCTCAAGCCGATCGGGGGCATTCCGGGCGACGCCTCCTCGGCGCAGATGGACCTGATCGCCGACCTCGCCGAACGCTACAGCTTCGACGAGCTGCGCGTGACGCATGCCCAGAACATCGTGCTGCCGCACGTGCCCACCTCTCAACTTCGTCAACTTTGGGTCGCGCTCGACGCGGCCGGGCTCGCGACGCCCAACCTCGATCTGGTCAGCGACATCATCGCCTGCCCGGGGCTCGATTATTGCAGCCTCGCCAACGCGCGCTCGATCCCCGTCGCGCAGAAGATCGCTGAACGTTTCGCCGATCTCGATCGGCAGCGCGACCTGGGCGAGGTCAAGCTCAAGATTTCGGGCTGCATCAACGCCTGCGGGCACCACCATGCCGGGCACATCGGCATCCTCGGCGTCGACCGGAAGGGCGAGGAGAATTACCAGCTCTCGTTCGGCGGATCGGGCGCGGAGGATGCCAGCCTCGCCAAGATCGTCGGCCCCGGCTTTTCCGAGGACGGCGTGGTCGACGCGGTCGAAAAGGCGCTGGAAACCTATCGCGGCCTGCGCGTCGAGGGCGAACGCTTCCTCGACACCTATCGCCGCGTCGGACTCGAGCCGTTCAAGGAGGCGATCTATGGCTGAGCGCGACGTCGTCTGGCCGGAGCGTCCCCACGCGCTCTACACCCAGCATCATTACTCACCCGCGATCCGCGCGGGCCGCCTGCTCTTCATCTCGGTCCAGGTCGGCGCGCGCGAGGACGGCTCGCCGGCGACAGATTTGAAGGTTGAGATCCAGCTCGCCTTCGACTATCTCGACGGCATCCTCGCCGCCGCCGGCCTGTCCTTCGACGACGTGGTCGAGACGACGCTGCTCATGATCGATCCCGACGCGGTCCTGCCGACCCTGTTCGAGGTGATGGAGGAACGCTGGGGCGCGCCGCCGCATCCCGCGCTGACCGCGCCGGGCGTGACCTGGCTGTCTGGCTTCCGCTTCGAGATCAAGGCCATCGCCAAGCTCCGCGAGGGCACGGGCGCGGCATGACCTTGATCCGCTTCCGCACCGATGCGCCGCACGAGGAGCCGGCCGTCACGCTCGACGCTTTCCTCGGCCAGTCCAACGCCACCGCCGTGCGGCTGGAGGCGGGCGAGGATGCGCGCGCGCTGCTGCCGCATCTCGACCGGCTCGCGCTGATCGAAATCGCGTTCCCCGCCTTCCGCGACGGGCGCGGCTATTCCGCCGCGCGCATCCTGCGCGAGGCCGGTTATGCGGGCGAACTGCGTGCGCAGGGCGACGTCCTGCTCGACCAGGTGGTCCAGTATCGCCGCTGCGGGTTCGATGCGCTGGCGAGCGAGAAGGAACTCGATCCGGCCGCCATCGACGCGGCGCTGGCCCGTTTCCCCTTCGTTTACCAGAAGGCGGCCGACGCCGCCGCGCCGGCGTGGAAACTGCGTCATGGCTGAGGCTGCGCGCGCGTTCGACGTGCTCGATGTCCGCCCCGCTTTCACCGAGGCGGACGTGGCCGCGCTCAACGCGCGCTATACCGGCGTGCCGACCGGCCGGATGCTGGCCGATCTTTTGACCGGCACGCTCGCGGGCCGCACCGCGCTCGTCTCCTCGTTCGGCGCGGAGAGCGCGGTCCTGCTCCATCTGGTGAGCGAGATCGACAGGGACATTCCGCTCGTCTTCACCAACACGCAGAAGATGTTCGGCGAGACTCTGGCCTATCGCGACGAGCTGGCCGAACGGCTCGGCTTCACCGATCTGCGCGTCTATCGCCCCGATCCCCGCATCCTCGCGCAGAAGGACGCGACCGGGCTGCGCTGGTCCTACGATCCCGACGGCTGCTGCGCGATCCGCAAGGTCGAGCCTCTTCAGCGGGCGCTGCGCGGGTTCGATGCGTGGATTTCAGGCCGCAAGGGCTTTCAGGCGGGCACCCGCGCCGCGCTGCCTTTGTTCGAGTTGGACCGCGAGCATGACGACGGACCCAAGCTGAAGCTCAATCCGCTGTCGGGCTGGTCGAAGGACGAGCTCAACGCCTATTTCGACACGCACAAGCTGCCGCGCCATCCGCTGGAGGCGCAAGGCTATCTCTCGATCGGCTGCTCGCCCTGCACCAGCAAGGTCATGCCCGGCGAGGATCCGCGCGCGGGCCGCTGGCGTGGCTGGGACAAGGTGGAATGCGGCATCCACGTTCCCGAGAAGCCGGGCGAGGAACCCGCCTTCTGACGATCGCTTGCCAGCGCCCGCCGCGCTGACGCATCACGCCCGCCATGACGGTGCAGGCGGGAGCGGGAATGAG